>JBDUDM010000171.1:0-2913 GCA_040002925.1 Spartobacteria bacterium
GAGCAAGTGACTCTTAATCACTGGGTTGTTGGTTCGATTCCAACGCGGTGCACTTGCCCTGATGGATTTCGCAATTGATTCGGCCGCTCCCGCGAAGAAACTCGTGCTGTTTCATCGTGATTTTCAACGCTTCACCGGCGGTCATTTGAAAGTTTGGGATTACTTTAATCACGTCGCCGCGTCGCCCGCGCACGAACCGTGCGTCGCTTTCTCGGCGAGCTCGATCTGGGATTCGACTAACCCCTGGTTCGCCTCGCCGGATTCGCGAACCGAATGGAAACCGGAGAACGCCGATATTCTTTTTCTGGCAGGAAAGGATTGGCAAATGTTGCCCGAATCCGCGCGGAGCGACTTCACCAAGCCCATCATCAATCTAATCCAACATCCGCGTCATGCTGAACGCGGAAGCGAGCTACGCAGTTTCCTGCGAAATCGCGCGGTGCGCATTTGTGTGAGTGAAGAAGTCGCGCACGCGATCAAGCAGACCGGCGAAGTGAATGGATCCGTTTTTGCGATTCCAAATGGAATTGATCTGCGCGATATCCCGAAGCCTTCAACCGCACCACGCAAGATCGACATCGTCATTAGCGCCCTCAAAGCGCCGGATTTGGCGAGCGAAGTGAAGACGGCGCTGGCGAAACAAAATTGCAAGATCGACATCGTCACCGACTGGATGCCGCGGGTCGAATACATTGCCCGAATCAGCGAAGCGAAGATAACGGTGTTTTTGCCGCGACCAGCGGAAGGTTTTTATCTTCCCGCGCTGGAAGGAATGGCGGCTGGAACCATCGTGGTGTGTCCCGATTGCGAAGGGAATCGCGGGTTCTGCGAAGACCTCGTGAATTGCTTTCGACCTGAATATGACGCCGCGGCGATTGCGCGCGCCGCGATTGCCGCAACTCGCCAAACGACAACCGAACGCGAACAAATGTTGACGCAAGCGAGCGCGACAGCGGAGCAGCATTCGCTCGCGAGTGAGCGGGAAAGTTTCTTGTCGATCTTGCCACGAATCGACGAACTGTTGCGCCGCTAAAATCGGTATGGTAGTCAGCGCCATGCGGAACGTGCTCATCACCGGCACACCACGGTCAGGCACCACCTTGCTCTGTTCGCTCTTGAACAAATTGCCCGACACCGTCGCGCTGCACGAGCCGATGAACGTCTGGGATTTTCCGAATTGCCGCGACGCCGACGCCGTGGCCGATAAGATCGACAATTTCTGCGCGGAAACGCGGACCTCGCTGCACGAAAAAGGTTTCGCCATGTCGAAACATGTCCGCGGGAAGATCCCTGATAACGTCGCGGCCGATCAGGTGAATCGCGCCGGCACGCGTTTGCGACACACCGAGCATGGTCCCGTGGTGGTCGACAAACCGCTCACCGACAACTTCACTCTCGCGATCAAACACCCGGTCGCATTTTCGGCTTTGCTCGAAACTTTGTCGGGACGCTTCGATTGCTTCGCCATTATTCGCAATCCGCTGGCGACGCTCGCTTCCTGGAATAGTCTCGATTGGTTGAATGTGAAAAAAGGGCACGCGCCGATCGGCGAAAAGCTCGATGCCGATCTTAGCCGTGCCCTCGCCGCCGAACCCGATGCGATCGAGCGACAGCTCCACATTTTGGAATGGTTCTACAATCGCTTTCGAAGATTTCTGCCGGGCAACTCGATTATTAAGTACGAAGAGTTGATCGCTTCGGGCGGACATGAGCTGGGCCGATTCTTCCCGAACGCGACGAATCTGCAGGAAAATCTGAGTTCGAAAAACGTAAACAAGTTTTACGATCGCGCATTAATGCTCGATATCGGCCAGCGACTTTTACAGCGGCCCGGCGTGATCTGGGATTTTTATAGCAAGCGCGATGTCGAAACGCTGCTGAGCGAAGTTGAATCGAGCGCGCCGGCAGCGTGAGGGCAAGATCGACAATGGAGCTACTGGGATTAGAGCGACATAGATGGGCAACCCGAGAGGGCCAGTTTTAGGGAGAGAACTGGTCAATTGCATTTGCGAAATGAAAGTCTCCGTCGTTATCCCCTGCTTCAACGAACGCGCGACGATTGAGCAAATCGTTAGGGCAGTTCGCGCCTCGGCTCTGCCCGAGATCGAGATCATCGTCGCCGATGATTGTTCGACCGATGGAACAATCGAAGTCCTGAAAGAAAAGCTGAGCACCGTGGCGGACCGCATCATTTACCAGACACAAAACCGCGGCAAGGGCTCTGCGTTACGCGCCGGGTTCGCCGCGGCCACGGGCGAAGTGATTGTGACGCAGGATGCCGATCTCGAATATAACCCTGCCGAATATCCCACGCTGCTCGAGCCGATCTTCTCCGGCCAGGCCGACGCAGTTTATGGCTCGCGTTTCATGGGCGGCCAGGCGCATCGCGTTCTTTATTTCTGGCACATGATCGGCAACCGATTCCTGACCTTGCTTTCAAACATGTTCACGAATCTCAACCTAACGGATGTGGAAACGGGTTATAAAGTATTTCGCGCTTCGATTCTGAAGACGCTCGACCTGCGCGAGGATGGGTTCGGTTTGGAAGTGGAACTCACGGCGAAGCTGGCGCGAACGCACTGCCGCATTTACGAGGTGGGCATTTCCTACAGCGGCCGCACTTACGCTGAAGGAAAAAAAGTCAATTGGAAGGACGGCATCTACGCCATTTACGCCATCGTGCGCTATAACTTGTTTCCGTAAAGAGAGCGGAAGCCTGCGCGCTTCTAACTTCATTGCGAGCGTGGCGCGGAGGTAAATTTCTAGTTGTCATTGAAAGTGGCGCTGCGGGCAGGCGTTAGCTGCATCCCCTAATCTAGACCTTTGGCGTCATCGAGTACCTGGCATCGCGGGATCGTCCAACCGATGAAGGCATAAAGACGATTCAAAATGCGCATACGCTTGTCTTTGGGG
>JBDUDM010000001.1:0-77017 GCA_040002925.1 Spartobacteria bacterium
TCGTCATGCCGCGCGAGGGGAGCTTCGCACTGGCGTCCTTTGGCAGGGTAAGAAAAGTCCAGGAGCCGACCTTCGCGGTCGCCGCCGGCCGGAAGAGTTTCGCTCTGAAACGGATTTTAGATGCGGGTTTGGTCATTTTGATCATGCGGTAAAACGCCTAACGACATGGTCAGCCAGCCTCGACCTTTGAACGTCGCGGACTAATCACCAACCAAATCTTGCGCGCGATGAAGAGCACGACCTGACTCAGGACAGCCGCCCCATATCCGTAGAGGTAATAGGCACCGAGCAATGCTGCAACGCCAATGATGGCGAAGAATACGCCTGAGTACATCCATAATCCCGAAAGGACAATTACAAGACGAAGACATATCGAACAGCGGAGGCGTACTCTTGAACTTCCGGAGCCGGACCATAAATGTAACCGAATATCGGAATGGTAACGATGATGTGAATCCAGCGAAGAATCGAACGTTTGGTGACATTGTTCATGATCGGTTGGTAAGATTTATTTATTGGCGAAACCGCGTCATTTAGTCCGGCCTAACGAAAGAAAGCTAACTACGATTCGTTGTCGATCTTGCCGTCCAAGTAAAGAAGGACGAAGGCGATTCCGAGTAACGGCCGCAGGATTGCCTGCACGATCGCGATGGTGAGATTCGGCGGCCCCGAAGATTTCGCGCTGTTCTTTAAGGTATCGATCACAGCCTGAGGATCAGTCGCGGTCGCGATGGTCTGAAAATACCAGGAGAGCGTCGGCGCGATGACGGGCCAGTTGATTCCCACCACAATCAGAAACCAAAGCGATGCGATAAAAACGCCGCGCCACATCGGACGGCGATACCAGGAAAGGCCGGCGCCGCTGTGCGCAAGTTTTTTGCTTTCGCGCAATGACTCGGCGACGTCGCGACCTTCGAGCACGGCGAATTGTTGCCAGAAAAGAAAATTCACGAAGAGCCGGCCGGTAATCCAGACCATGAACGCGAGCAGGAGCAGCTCGAGAAATGTGGACGTCATCGAGAGACCGCCTAACGTTAGCGTGAGAATGACGGCGACTGGAACGAAGGTCCAAAACGCGAAGCAAACCAAAACGAACACGGTGAGAAAAGCGACACGCGGCCAGAACCGCAACGCGTCATTGAGAATGTGAAGGAATTTCGGCCGCTGCCCCGCCGCCAGTTCCGCGGTCACAAGTTGAATGCCGGCGATGTAGATCGGCCACAGCACAAAAAAGAGCAGGAGCATGGAGACGCTGAACGCGGCCGCGACGGTCGTGCGAAGATCGACATCTACATTTCCCTCGCCTTTGATCATGCCGCCGGCGATTTGGCCGCAGATCGATGGCGCGATTACGAGCAACGTTAGACAAAAAAACTGAAAGAAACCCTTGCGGTAAATACTCAACGTTTGCCCGATGATCTTGCCAAACGAACGTTGCGGTTCCGTCCGCGCAGGCGGAGTCGGCGCTGCCCTAACGGATTGCACCGGCGGCGGCGTGAGCGCGAACAATCCGGGAATTTCCGCCGCCTTGCTCCAAAGATCGACATCTTCTCCGCGCGCTTCATTTGTGGCCAGCACGCGGCCGTCCGCTTTCCACTCCCGCAACATCGCGAGGTCAGCCGGGCCGTATTCTTTTCCCTCTACGCGAATGATCCATTGCTCCGGCATGGACCCATCATAGCCGAGCCCGCCCCGACTTGGACAGGATTTACGGGATTCGATCGATTACGGAAAAGGGATGCAGCCTTCTGCAATCCAGTTAATCCTGTCTGGCGAATGAAGCTGCTTTTGATCGACGGCCACTATTACGTTTACCGGTCCTTCTTCGCCATCCCGAATCTTTCGAACTCCAAAGGCGAACCGACCAACGCGATTTTCGGATTTACCAAAACGCTACGGCTGATGATGAAACATCTGCAGCCGCATTTCGGCGCCGTGTTCTGGGACGAGGGCCTTCCGCACAAGCGGATCGAGCTCCAACCCGCCTACAAGGAAACGCGCAAGGAAATGCCGCTGCCGATGGTGCCGCAGCTCGATTTCATTCAAAAACTCACGCCGCTGCTCGGTTTCAAAAATATTTCCCTGCCGAATACCGAGGCGGACGACCTGATGGGTTGCTACGCCATGCAAGCGTGCAAACGCGGCGGCACTGAAGTGATCCTCGCCACTAATGACAAGGATTTGTATCAATTGGTCGGGCCGTGCGTGAAAGTTTACAGCACGGCGAAAGCGGATCTGGCCACGCCGAAAGATGGCTTTGCGCTTCTGGGCGAAGAGCAAGTGAAAGCGAAATGGGATGTGGCGCCCGGATTAATTGGCGATGTGCTCGCCATCGCGGGCGATTCCGTCGACAACATTCCCGGCGCGGGGATTGGCCGAAAAGCCGCGGCCAAGTTGCTCAACGAATTCGGAAATCTCGATCAGCTTCTCGCTAAGATCGACATGGTGAAAAGCGTGAAGACGCAGGAAAAGCTGCGGAACGGCCGCGAACAAATTTTACAAAACCGAGAAATGGTCGCGCTGGATTGCGAGACCGCATTGCCGATCCCGATCGACGACCTCCGGATCAAGCCCGACTATTCGGCCTTGATTTCCACGCTGGAAAAGTGCGAGTTCAAATCGCTTATGCAGGAGATTCGGGACGAGGCAGCCAGGTTATCCACAGCCAGCCAGACCGAGCTAAGTCTCTAGGCAAGATCGACATCGAGATTTATCGAAAATAAATCGAACGCCGCCCCCCGCCCGCTGTCGAATGATACAGGTTAAGGCGATTCGGGTAGTGGCACGTTCTTCGTATTTGTTGTTTCTCCTTACGTGCGCTGCCCGAATCTTTTTTTTGTCATTGGCGCCCAACTCATGGTTTCATAGGCGCGGCCCATGGAATCCGATGACAAACTCTTAGGCTTTCGCGGTTTCCTGATCGATGCGCCGGAATTCGGCGCGCTCCGGTCCCGCCCCCACGGCGCGATCATTGTCCAAAACGGGCGCATCATCGAAGTCGGCAATTACGACGACCTCCGTCGCTTGCAACGATCCCAGCAAGTCACCTGGATCGACCGCACCGGCGGCGCGATTTTTCCCGGCCTGATCGATTGTCATACCCATCTCCCGCAATATTCGGTCGTCGCGCGCGGGGAGAGCGAATTGTTGCCCTGGCTCCGCCAGCATATTTTTCCGGTCGAACGCGAATTCACCGGCCCGAAAGCGCGAGAAGAAGCGCCGCGATTTTTCCACGAGCTCGCCCGCCACGGCACCACCACGGCGATGGTTTATGCGGCCATTTACGAAGACAGTTGCGAAGTCGGTTTCGAAGCCGCCAGCGCCAGCGGCCTTCGCGTTATTCTCGGCAAAATGATGATGGACATCGGCTCCTACGGCGCCTTGCAGCCGAAAAAAGTCGTCTCCGTTTCGTTGATCGAGAGCGAACGGCTTTGCCGCAAATGGCATGGCGCGGATGATGGCCGCCTCGAATATGCATTCAGTCCGCGGTTTGCTGTTTCCTGTTCGGAAAAATTAATGCGCGGCGCGGCCGAAATGGCGGCGCGCTTCGGCGCTTATCTCCAAACGCATCTCGCCGAGAACCGTGAAGAAATCGAAAAAGTGCATCACCTTTTCATGGGCGCAGTCGATTACACGCATGTCTACGAGAAGTGCGGCTTGCTCACATCGCGGACGGTGCTCGGGCATTGCATTCACTTGAGCTCGCGCGAGATCGCCGCCATCGCGACCGCCCAGGCGACGGTCGCCCATTGTCCGACCTCGAATCTTTTTCTCGGGAGCGGCTTGATCAAACTCGATCAGCTATTAAAAGCCGGCATCGCCGTCGGTCTCGGTTCCGATGTAGCCGCCGGTCCTGAATTAAACATGTGGCAGGTCATGCGCGGCGCTATCGATGTGCAACAAGCCCGCGCTGCTTACGAAGCGAATCTGCGCCCGTTGCGGCCGCGCGAAGCTTTTTATCTCGCCACCCAGGGCGGCGCGAAAGCTCTCGGCAAAGGCGCCACCATCGGCACGCTCGATCCCGGCAAAGAAGCGGACTTTATTGTTGTCGATCTTGCGGCGCTGCCGCCGTATCCGCCGAAAGATCGACAATCACTCCAGAATCTTTCGCCCGAAGATGTCATCGCGCTCTGCATCTACCGCGGCGGCGCGCATTCGAATCTCGAAAGCTACGTTCGCGGCCGGTGCGTTTATCAATCGCCGAGTTTTGCGGCAGTCGCATGAAGGAACTCGATCCGATCGACATCGCGTTGCGCGAAGACATCGGCACGGGCGACATTACCACGGAAACTTTTGTGCCCGCGGAATTGCAGGCGTCAGCGCGCATTATTGCGCGCGAAAAAGCGATCATCGCCGGAACGCAAACCGCCGCGTCCGTTTTCCAACGCGTCGATCCGTCGGTGCAGGTAACGATTGTGCGCGCCGACGGCGCCGAAGCCGGCCCGGGAGATGTGATTGTCGATCTTCGCGGACCGGCGCGTTCCATTTTGACAGCCGAGCGCGTGGCCTTGAATTTCCTCCAACGACTTTCCGGCATCGCCACCCTAACGAAACAATTTGTCGACGCCGCGGCCAATGAGCGGGTGCAAATTCTCGACACGCGCAAAACCACTCCGGGATTGCGCGCGCTCGAAAAAGCGGCCGTCGTCGCCGGGGGCGGAGGCAATCATCGCTCCGGGCTCTACGACATGGTTCTGCTGAAGGACAATCACCTTGCCTGTCATCCTGATTTCAATGCGCTCGCGGAAAGCGTGCGGAAATTGCGCGCGGAACGGCCGGATGTTCGGATCGAAATCGAGGCGGATGATTTGCGCCAGGTCCGCGCCATTCTCAAAAAGGTAGATGTCGATCTTGTCCTGCTCGACAACATGCGCCCCGCGCAATTGCGCGAAGCGGTCGCGCTCGGCAAAAACACGAAAGTGAAATTTGAAGCAAGCGGCGGCGTGAATTTAAAAAGCGTGCGCATTATCGCCGCGACCGGCGTCGATTACATTTCCATCGGCGCGCTCACTCACTCCGCGGGCGCGATCGATCTCTCCCTCGAAATGACCAATGTCGGAGCTTAGCGCCGAGAAGCTGCGCGCCGATCTCGGAGAAGTGACAATCGGTCGCGAGATCGTCGTCCTGGACGAAACCACTTCGACTAACGACGAGATTTTCAAAATAGCGACGCCGGATACGCGCGAAGGCATCGTCGTCATTGCCGAACATCAAACCGCCGGCCGCGGCCAGCGCGGAAAATCCTGGGAATCTGCGGCGCGCAAAGGACTTTGGTTCTCGATCCTCCTTCGTCCGAAGATCGACATGAAGAATGCGGCGCGGCTGACCGAGTGGGCCGCAAACATTGTCGCAACGACAATCGGAGAGGCCGAGGTGAAACCGCCTAACGACGTTTACATCAGCGGACGAAAAGTCGCCGGTGTGCTGGTGGAAATGCGCGCGCAGCCGAACGGTCCACACCTCGGTATTCTCGGCATCGGCGTGAACGTGAATCAAACCGCGGAAGATTTCTCGGACGCGGTGAAGGAACGCGCGGCGTCGCTCGCGATGTTGCGCGGCCGTCCGCAAGATCGACATCTACTCGCGGTCGCCTTGCTCCGAAATCTCGATCGGACCTACGCCGAGCTTTTCCATTTGTAGGGCGTCTGTGCCAGACGCCATCCTAAAAGTGCCGTCTATAGAGACGGCCTACAATTCACCGCGAGATTTCCGACGCGTAATTCTGCAACGCGCGCAGCTTCTTGAGCGCGCCGCCGTTATCGAGCTGTTCGCGCGCCAGCTCGATCCCCTCATTCATGTTCCGCGCGAAGCCGGCGACGACAAAGCCGCCGGCGGCATTCGCCACCGCCAACTCGCGCTTTGCTCCCTTGGTTTCGCCGGAAAGAATTCCGGTGATGGTCGCGGCGTTCTCCGCGGCCGCACCGCCGCGCAATTCATCGAGCGGACATCGCGTGAGGCCAAGCCACTGCGCATCGAGAATCGCCGCGGTGATCTTGCCATTCTCCAAGTCGGCGACGGTGGTCGCACCACAAATCGAAATGTCGTCCATCCCCGCCGAATCTTCGGCCATCCCGTGCACAATCCAGGCACGCTCGCGTCCGAGCCGGCGTAAAACTTCCGCAAACGTGCCGGTCAATTGCGGCGCGAAAACTCCGATGAGCTGACGCGGCGGCCGGGCGGGATTCAAGAGCGGGCCGAGCAAATTGAAAATCGTCCGCTGATTTTGCCGAGCTAATCTCTCGCGCATGCCGGCCAGCGCGCGAAAAGATGGATGATAATTGCGCGCAAAAATAAACGCGGCGCCCTCGCGCTCGGCCATGTCGCGTAATTCGTGCGGCGTGAGTTTGATCGGCACGCCGAGGGCCTCGAGCACATCGGCGCTGCCGCAAAGCGACGTGACGCTGCGGTTGCCATGTTTCACCACCGCCACTCCGCCCGCAGCCAGAATAAACATGATCGTCGTCGACACGTTGAAGAGATCGATGCCGTCGCCACCGGTGCCGCAAACATCGACCATCGGTCCCGGTAATTTCGCGGGATCAATCCCGGGATCGATCGCGCGTTCCATCAGCAGCTCGACGAATGCGGTAATCTCGTCGGCGCTTTCGCCCTTGGCATGGAGTGCAGTCAGGAAGCGCGCTTTGTCCTCATCGCCGACCGTTTCCGAGATTAACAACGCGACCGCAAAGCGAATATCTGCGCTCGTTAGGTCGATACCGCTCTCGGCTTTTTCGATCAATGCTTTCACGCGGGTTTATTTTCCTGCAACCATTCCCGATATATCTGAGGCGCAATCTCGGATGGTTTGATCTCGCTGCGCCCGCCCCAGAAAACATTCGTGTAGGAAACCGGCATGCCGACCGAATGAAGATGTCGATCTATCGCCGCTTTGTGTTCGAGCAGGAGTGATCTGTCGGTACCATGCGCGACCGCCATGATGTTCACGATTTTAAACTCCGGCCCCGCTTCGCGCCAATAACAATGCGTCAGAATGTGATGCCGTCCGACTTCGCCGCCCGCTTCGACTTCGCGGCCGGCCGGCACCGCCCAGTGAAAGAGCGCATTGAAGCGCGTCACACGCACTCCGCCGCTCGAGGGTTTCACGTGTTCGAGGAAAGTCGAAAAACGTCCGACGATTTTGCGCGCACTTAAGTCTTCCGCGACGCCGTAAAAATCCTCCAGCGATACGCCCGCTTCGGCCGCGCGTTTCGCCCATGGATTCGGCGCGATCTCTTCCGGCGCGAATTCGCGTTTGAGCGTGAGCAATACTTTCCATTGCTCCTCGCTAAGATCGACAACGTGCACCGGGATCATCTTCGCCGGCTCGTCCGCTTTGCTTCCAGGCGGAATCGTTTTGCGGCGCACGTGCCCGACGCCAAGCGTGAAAATTCCTTTCGCGGGCATGACACGAAAACGTTCCGCGCCGACTTTCTGCGCGAGCAATTCGCAATGTTCCTCCATCGAAAAACCGCGCGGAACTTTTAGCGTTGTCCACAATTTGTAATCCGAACCCGCCGACGCCGTCTCAGTCGAGCGCAAGACGACGTGGCCGGAAAATGGATCGCGTTGAAACATCCAATCGAACGCACTGTCGATCTTGTTCTCCGGAACTTTCCAGGCGATGAGCGCGCCGCTGGCCAGATTAGTCGCGAGTAAGGTTTGCCGGACGCGGCGGATCGTTCCCGCGCGCAGCATGGCCGCGATGCGCGCCATGACAAGATCGACATCTACATCTGAGCGCGCCGCGATTTCCGCGAAAGGCTCACGCACGAAGCCTTCAATCTTGTCCTCGGAGACGGCGAGGATCTTGGCGTTAACGGAATCGTTGTGCTCTACCGGCAACATGCCGATTAATGTCGCACAGGCCGCAGGCGTGTGAATGATATTTTGCGCGTGATCAAAGCGATCTTCTTCGATGCCGCCGGCACGCTCATCTATTTAACCAAAAGCGTCGGCTATCACTACGCGCTGGTCGGCGCGAAACTCGGGCTGAGCCTGGACGAGCGGAAATTGAACGACGCCTTCTTCGCGCAGTGGAAAAAAATGCCGACGCGCGAAGCAATCGACGGACCGCGCGAGAACGATGACAAAGATTGGTGGCTGCAACTTGTCGATCTTGTCCTGCGTGAAGCTGCGCCTTCGCTGAACGAACTTGATCGCGATAATTTCTTCGAGATCGCGTACGAACATTTCGCGGAAGCGGGCGTGTGGGAGCTTTATCCCGAGGTGATCGACGTTCTCGAAAAATTACAGCCACGGTTTCAACTCGCGGTCGTTTCAAATTTTGATGGGCGGCTACGCATGATTCTGGAGCAACTCGGCGTCTTGAAATATTTCTCGCACGTATTCGTGTCGAGCGAGATCGGCGCGGACAAGCCGGATGCGGAAGTGTTTCGCCGCGCGCTCAAGTTTGCCGAGCGCGACGCAAGCGACGTGCTGCACGCTGGCGATGATCCCGAGCGCGATTGGAAAGCGGCGGCCGTCGCGGGATTGTCGATCTTCGAGTTGCAGCGACCGAAAAATTCGCTGCGTGATTTGTTGTCGATCTTGTGATCGCTACAATCCTTGCAGCGGCGTGGCAGCTGGAGTACAAACTTTTCGCGCGGGCTGGTAGCTCAATGGTAGAGCAGCGCCCTTTTAAGGCGTTGGTTGCGAGTTCGAGTCTCGCCCAGCCCAAATGTTCGTCATGGCTTGGGTTTATATTTTGCGCGGTGCGAAGCGCCATTACATCGGCACGACCGATGATCTTCAGCGCCGACTGATGGAACATGAACACGGAAGTAATCACACGACTCATCGTTAGCGGCCACGCCTGTCTTGCTTGCGGCTAAAGAAGTATCGTCGATGGCGGAAGCGCGGGGACTCGAGCAAAAGCTTAAGGCAAAGAAGAATCCCAAACTGGCAATTTTTGCGTTGCAACATTAACGAGCAGCCCCGAAAGCTTTCGGGGTTGGTTGCGAGTTCGAGTCTCGCCCAACCCAAGTTTGTATCCATGAATCGCGGTTGCACGCTTATCGTCTTGTTCGCATTCACCGCGTGTTTGCAAGCGGCCGATGTCGATCTTGCGGCACGCGCGACGAATGAAGTCGGGGTCGATCTTTACCGGCAACTCGCGACGGGCGATGAAAATCTTTGTTTGTCGCCGTATTCGATCGAGGCCGCGCTCGCGATGACGTTCGCCGGCGCGGAAGGCGATACGCGCAGCGAGATGGCGCGGGTGTTGCATTTCCCGAGCGACGGCGAGGCGATCCATTCCTCGTTCGATTCGCTGCAGCGTTCGCTGAAGGAAATGGCGAAGAAGACAGTGAAAATTGCCGATCAATCAAAACGAAGTGGCGGTCCGAGCGAGCCGATTCGGTTTTCGATCGCGAACCGATTGTTTCCGCAAACGGGTTACGCTTTCCGCGATCTTTTCCGGCAACTGGTCGAAAAGTTTTACGGCGCGCCGTTTGAGCCGCTCGATTATCACAAAAATCCCGAGAGCGCGCGGGAGCACATTAATAAATGGGTCGCGGAGCAAACGAACGATCGTATTCGCGATCTGATTCCGCCCGACGGCGTGACCGCGGCGACGCGACTGGTTCTGGCCAACGCGATTTATTTGAAGGCGCCGTGGCTATCGGAATTCAATGACGCTTTTACAAAACCGAAACCGTTTCACATTCGCGGTGGCGCGCCAGTCGATGTCGCGACGATGAACACGCGCGCGCAACTCGGCTATGCGAAACGCGAAGGATTCACCGCGGTCGCGCTTCGCTACACCGGCGCCGAGTTGCAATTTGTCGTGCTCGTTCCCGATAACGTCAGCGGCTTGCGCGCGTTGGAATCTAAATTGAGCGCGGATGTGCTCGCGCAATGCGCGAAGCTCGAGCCGCACGATGTCGATCTTGCATTGCCGAAGTTCAAGCTCGAGCCGCCGACGCTGGCATTGAGCGATAAACTGCGCTCGCGCGGAATGAAAACGGCGTTCGATCAGCCGCCGGGTAGTGCGAACTTCGATCGGATGGCGCCGCGCAAGCCAGATGATTATCTCGCCATCTCCGAGGTCTTTCACAAGACATTCATCGCGGTCGACGAAAAAGGAACGGAAGCCGCCGCGGCGACGGCGGTAGCGATGAAGGCGACCTCTGCGCGCGTGGAAAAACAAAACCCGATCGACGTAAAAGTCGATCGCCCATTTCTCTACGCGATCCAACACGTGCCCAGCGGCGCGTGTTTGTTTATCGGCCGCGTCACCGATCCGCGCTGATCCCGGGCAAGATCGACAAGTAACAATCTTGCTTTCGCTCCACTCGCATCAGAGGCTCCGGTTCTCATGAGAAAATTCCCGCGCGAGCTTTGCGTCTTCATTCTTACTTCGCGCCGAAAGGCCGCTCGACCCTGGAGGTTTTCAAAAACTACGAAAACGAGTTGAAAGCAAAGGAAGCGGAAACGCTCTTCACCGGGTCGGGGCCGGAGGAGCTTGGCTTTTCGTTTGACGGCGTGCCGCAATACGATTCGATCGACGGTCAGCTTTTTGGCTACAGCCACGTCAATGCGCGATACGGCGCTTACAAAATCGGCGACACCTACATTGCCTTGTACGCGGCGGAATTCGATTACGGCGCTACCCATCACCCGATCGAGAAAGGCCAGGCCGCGGTGCAGGTCGATGTCATCGAAGCCAAACCGATGCAGGAAAAAATGGTGACAGTGAATGCCGGTGAAATGGAGAAACAGATCAGCGACACCGGCAAAGTGGCGCTCTACGGAATTTATTTCGATTTCAACAAAGCGAACGTGAAACCGGAATCGGAACCGACCCTGAGCGAGATCGTGAAACTGCTGCAAGCCAAACCGGCCTTGCGCATCCTCGTGGTCGGGCACACTGACGGCGTCGGAAATTTCGAAACGAACAAGACCCTTTCGCAAAAGCGCGCGGAGGCTGTGGTCGCGGCGTTGGCGGCGAAAAGCATCGAAGCGAAACGCATGTTTCCGGTCGGCGTCTCCTTCGCAGCGCCGGTTGCGACGAATGCAACAGAGGAAGGGCGCGCCAAGAATCGCAGAGTCGAGTTGGTCGAGATGCAGTCGGCGCAATAGCGGGCGCTTTTAAGCCGGGCAGTAAACGCACATCCGCGACGAACTTGATTGTCGATCTTGCGCGTGGGAATGCCCCATCGTCCAGATACGGGAAATCATCTTAGTTCTTTTGCTCGCCGGGCCGAATTGTTAATCTCGAGCAAGCACATGAACAAAATACTTCTATCAGCAGTGGCCTGCTTAATTACACTAGCGATCATGCAAGGAGCTGAAACGCAGAGTCAACCGCCGGTCGGAAAACCGGCGCCGGATTTTAGTTTAACCACGGGCGACGGATCGCAGGTGAGCCTGAAAGATTTTAAAGGGAAATGGGTCGTCCTTTATTTTTACCCGAAAGATTTCACGAGCGGCTGCACACTCGAAGCGAAGAATTTCCAGCGCGATCTGGCGAAGTACGAACAGGCCGGCGCGATTATTCTCGGCGTGAGCGTCGATACGGCGCAATCGCACAAGGATTTTTGCGCGAAGGAAGGTTTGAATTTCAAATTGCTGGCCGATCCCGACACAAAGGTGTCGACCGCATACGGGTCGACCATGGAGTACGGCGGCGCGAAGATGGCCGCGCGAAACACGTTTCTGATTAATCCGAAGGGCGAGATCGCGAAGGTTTACGCGGGAGTGAAGCCGGCCGATCACAGCGAACAGGTGCTGAAAGATTTGGCGGAGTTAAATAAAAGCTAATAATCGATAACCACCCTGAGCGGTGCCAACAGTCCTTCGTTCTGGTCCCTTCCGTTTTTTCTTCTATTCGGCCGATCGCGACGAGCCACCGCACGTCCACGTCCAACGCGATCGAGCGAAAGCGAACTTCTGGTTGCAACCGGTTGTGTTTGAATCGGGCGCCGGGTTCAATGCCAAAGACCTGTTGGAGTTGCAACAATTGATTACCGAGCATGAGACGGTATTCTTAGAAGCCTGGCATGACTACTTTGGTTCTTGATCGAGATGCTTCTCGCGCCCGCGCGGCGCGAGTGACGGAAGAGGCTGTGTTCGTTGAACTGGCCGACGGCCGAACCATCTCAGCGCCACTGGCGTGGTATCCCCGGCTTGTTCATGGCACGGCAACCGAGCGTGCAAATCTGGAATTGATCGGCAACGGAGAAGGCATTCACTGGCCCGACCTCGACGAGGACCTAAGCGTAGAAGGAATTTTGGCGGGACGACCCTCCCGCGAACGTCCAGAGTCATTTCAGCGGTGGCTGACGGCACGCAAGCAAACGCGCACCGATAAATAAAACTTGCCTTTGCCCGATTCAAAAAAGGGGCGCGAACAATTAATCCCTATCCGATCTTCTTGCGGAAGCGGAGCGCGCAGAGAACGAAGAGCAAGATCGACATGATGATGAGGATCATCAGGTGCGGCCAGTACTCCAGGAAGGTCGCGCCGCGCAGAATGATGGCGCGGGCTAACGAGATGAAATAGGTCGCGGGCAGAAGCGCGCCGAGTGCTTTGAAAATCCACGGCATGGTCTCGCGCGGGAAAACGAATCCGGAGAAGAAGACGCTCGGCAACATGAACGTCATCGACATTTGCAGTGCCTGCATTTGGTTCTCCGCTTTGGTGGCGACGAGCAGGCCGAGGCTGAGCAAAGCAAACACGTAAACGAAGGTCGCGAAGATCATCGCGAGGACGCTGCCGGCAATTGGCACGTGAAAGAGGAAACGCATGATGAGGAAGAGTAAGATCGACATCGTCATGCCGATGCAAAGGTACGGGATCAATTTCCCCAGCATGAGCCCCCAACGGCTCAGTGGACTAACGAGTAACTGCTCGAGCGTGCCTTTCTCACGCTCGCGCACGACCGCCATGGCCGTCGCGAAGGTTGTTCCGATTTGCAGCACGATGCCGATCACCCCCGGGATGTAAAAATTCGGGCTACGCATGGTCGGGTTGTAGAGCATTTGCGGACGCACATCGATCGGCACACTGCGTCGGCCGGTTTCGCGCATCATTGCTTCCATCGATTGGGTCAGCCCTACCGCCACCGCGGTGTTCAATGCTTGCAATGCCGTGGTTGAATTCGAACCGTCCACTAACAATTGCACCTGCGCGGAATGACCTGCGTGCAAATCCTGGGTGAACTTCGGCGGGATTTGCAGCCCGGCATACGCGCGTCCTTTGCGAATCTCGCTCGACATCGCGTCGATGCTCTGGACTTCGCCGACCACGCGAAACGTTTCCGTGTTGACGAAGCGATCGATGAATTGCCGGCTTTCGACCGTGCGGTCTTCGTTGAACACCACCAGCGCCATGTGCTTTACATCGGTGTCGAGCGCGTAACCGAACGCGATCATTTCCACCAGCGGCGGAAAGAACATGAAGAACAAGGTCATCGGATCGCGCCAGACGACGATGAATTCCTTGAACAAGATCGCGCTGAGGCCGCGGAAGGGAACGCGTTTCATGCGTCACCTCGATTCATAACCACTTCGAGGATCGCGACCAAGAAACGTAGCTTCGGCCCATCCGTTTTTGACCGTCACTAAAATCACAAAATCACTTCCGGGTGTTCTATCTTTCCATTGAAACTCAAACTCCCCGTGCCAATCACTCGCTAGCATTGATCCGTCAAAAAGGGCCGGGTTGTAATGAAAGTTTGCGCAGTAGTGAGAAAATTCTCCCTGCGCTAATTCGCGCGCTACAACTTCCGGTGATCGTTTATCACAGCCGGCCAACAACATGAAAAACGGGACAGCGAAAAGCGCGATGACATTCCATTTACGCTTCATCACGCCGCCTTCTTTTGTTCCGCTGCGTGTTTCTCGCTGAGTGTGACGAACACATCCTCGAGCGATGGCCCAATCTCGTGAATCTCGGCGTGGCTGACTCCGACGGTTCGCAAAGTCTTATCGATCTCTTCCCGCTGCACACTTTGATCGACAAGAAGGTGCATCGATTGCCCGAACACGGTTGCGCTGCGCACGCCGCTGAGTTGCCGCATTGCCTGCAACGCCATTGTGACGTGATCGCAAGTCACATCGAGCCGGCGCGTGCCGGGCGGAGTGACATCGGGCATTTGCTTCAACTCATCCGGCTCACCGCACGCGATCAACTTCGACATGTAAATATAACCGACATGCGAGCAGCGCTCGGCTTCATCCATATAATGCGTCGTCACGAATAACGTCATCCCTTCGCTAGCGAACCCGAAGAGCAGATCCCACAGCTCGCGCCGCGCGACCGGATCGATCCCCGCCGTCGGTTCGTCCAAAAACAACACCGTCGGTTTGTGCATGAGCGAACAGGCCATGGCCAGGCGTTGCCGCCAACCGCCGGAAAGCAATTGCGCGCGCCGATCGAGATAAGGTTCGAGATGCGTGAGCGCGATCAGTTCTTCGCGGCGTTGGGTCAACGCGCGTCCGCTCAATCCGTAAAGTTTGCCGGAGAAGGTCAGGTTCTCGTCCACGCTCAATTCGTCGTAGAGCGAAAATTTCTGCGACATGTAACCGATCATGTCCTTGATCGATTCGGTTTCGTTCACGACATCGCGGCCGCCGATGCGCGCGGTGCCTTCGCTCGGCTCGAGAATTCCGCAGAGCATGCGAATGACAGTCGACTTTCCGGATCCGTTAGGCCCGAGAAAACCGAAGATGGAACCTTTGCCGACCGAAAAAGAAACCTGATCGACGGCCGTGAATGTGCCGAAGCGTTTCGTTAAGCCCATGCACTCGATCATCGCGTCGTTCATGTCGATCTTGTCCGCCCGTCCGGCTCGGACTTGTCGATCTTACGATCAGGGAAGATAATTCGCCCGGAAATTATGCCGGAAAAATTTCAGGATGATTCGCCGCTCGAACGGCGGCTCACGTTATTCGATACGACGCTTCTCGTCATCGGCGGCATCATCGGCACCGGCGTTTTCTTTAACACTTCCAACGTCGCGCAGACCGTCCACACGCCGGGCTTGATCCTCCTCGTCTGGGTAATCGGCGGAATCATTGCGCTGATCGGTGCGCTCAGTTTCGCGGAGCTTTCCGCGATGATGCCGAAAGTCGGCGGCAACTACGTTTTCCTCCGCGAAGGTTTCCATCCGCTCATCGGTTTTCTCTACGGCTGGACCATGTTGCTGCTCATCGTGACGAGCGCTTGCGCCGCCGTCGCGATGAAATTCGCCGAAACGCTGCTGGCGTTGCTGCCACATTCGCCGCCGGCATCGCCACTGGCGATCAAGATCATCGGGCTCTCCGCGATCTGGGCGCTAACGCTTGTAAATTATTTCGGCGTGAAGCCGGGCACGATTGTGCAGAATATTTTCACGTCCGGAAAACTGATTGCGTTGTCGATCTTGATCGGGCTCGGACTGGCGTTGCCGCGCGTATCGCATCTTTCCCTGCAACCGTTCGCCTCCGGCGGTTACGAAGGAAACATCATCACCGCGATCGGCGCGGCGCTTGCGCCGGTGTTGTTCGCCTACGGCGGCTGGCAAAATTCCACTTACACCGCCGGCGAAGTGAAAAATCCGCAACGCACTTTGCCGCGCGCGCTCATCATCGGGATTCTCGTAGTCATCACGATTTATTTGGCGGCGAGCGTCGTTTATCTTCATGTGCTCGATGTCGATCTTGTCCGCCAAAGTGGAACGCTCGCGACTGATGTCGCTCAACAATTAATCGGCAACGCCGGCGCGCGATTCGTTTCCGCGGCCATCGTCATTTCCACGTTTGGCTTTCTCGACATGACCATCCTGACCGCGCCGCGCGTCTTCTTCGCCATGGCGCGCGACGGTTATCTCATCGGCCCGGCCGCATATCTGCATCCGAAATATAAGTCGCCGGTTGTGGTGCTGATTGTCCTCGCCGCCCTAACAAGTGTGTACCTGCTGGCCGGTTCCTACGGCGCGCTTTTGAGTTACGCCACCTTCGGCGATTGGATTTTCTTCGGACTCGCGGTCATGACCGTCTTTACTTTGCGCCGAAAATTCCCCAAGCTGCCGCGCCCCTACAAAGTTTGGGGCTATCCGATCACGCCCGCGCTCTTCGTCATCGTCGCGTTCACATTCGTCGCGATTAACTTTTGCTCGAACCAGCCGCAATCGTCCTATGGTCTCGGATTAATTTTGCTCGGCGTTCCCGCGTTTTTTCTGTTCCGACGTTTTAATCGGTGATCGTGCTAACAATATCGTCCTTGGACTCGCGACGGTGGACTTGGAGGGGCACGCGTTGTCGTGCCCCACTCTCAGGCGCCGACGGCGCGGCGCCCTCCAAAACCGCGCCATGAAGAAGGTCGCCTACATGGAATGGGTGAAAGTGCGCAAGCCGGTGCGATACGAGCTCGGCGGCAGCGCGGTGATGCCCGTGTCGATTTCCGATCTGCCAGAAGCTCACCGCAAGATCGACATCAACGATTTCAATTTATACGGCTACCGACCGTTGCTCGCGAAAATCGCCGCGCATTACGGAGTGAGCGCGAAGCAGGTGGTCACGACGCAGGGAACTTCCATGGCTAACTATCTCGCGTGCGCGGCGGTAGTGAGTCGCGGTGATGAAGTTCTCGTGGAAAAACCGGCTTACGAGCCTTTGCTCGGCATTCCGCGTTTGCTTGGCGCCAGGATCAGGCGATTCAATCGCCCGTTTCGGCGAGGCTTCCATGTCGATCTTGCCGAGATCGAAAAAAAGATTTCGAAGCGCACGCGATTGATCGTGCTAACCAACATGCACAACCCATCGGGCGTTCTCACATCCAACGAGGTCCTGCGCGAAGTGCAACGAATGGCGCAGCGCGTCGGCGCTTATGTTTTGGTCGACGAAGTGTATTTGGATTTCCTGGAAGCGCGTCCGCGGTCAGCCGTTCATCTTGGATCGAACGTGATAGTGACTTCCAGCCTAACGAAAGCGTTTGGCTTCGACGGTCTGCGCTGCGGCTGGATCCTGGCTTCGCCCAAAATCGCGAAAACGATCTGGCGGTTGCAGGATTTCTTCGGCGTAAATGGCGCGGTGCCCGCGGAGAAGATTTCGGTCGCGGCCTTCCAGCATCTCGGACGATTCCAGAAAAGGACGATGTCGATCTTGCGAACGAATCGGCCGCTGGTGGAAAAATTTTTGCACGACCACGAGACGGAATTGCGCTGCGTTCTGCCCGATGGCGGCTCCGTTTGTTTTCCGCGACTGAATCGGCGCGAATCAGCGAGAAAATTCGCGCAACGTCTCCTCACCAAATACGAAACGGCTGTTGCCCCCGGTTATTTCTTCGAGATGTCGCAGCATTTCCGGATCGGCTTCGGCGGGCCGACGGAAAATCTGCGCGGCGGACTGCGCCAGATTTCCCGCGCGCTCAAACGCTAACGTCTATTTCACGTTCGGGAAAAATGCATCCGCGGCCATGCCGGCGCGGAGATGATCGTCGTTGTTAGGCAAACGAATCTTCACGCCGAAGACCTGGCGAACGCGATCCTCCACCGTCTGCACATTGCGCGGCGTGAATTCCGCCTGGCGATTGATTTGTTCGACCTTCCCTTCGAAATCTTTCCCGCGAAACGAATCAACCCGCACCTGCACGGAATCGCCGACTTTGATCTGGCCAAGCCACGGTTCCGGCACATACACGCGGACCCAAAGATGATCGGGCAGAAGTAACGTCGCCACTTCGCGGTTCGCCGGCAGCACGTCGCCAACTTTCACGCTCAGCACTTCCAGAATGGAATCGGTCGGCGCTTTCACCTGCATCTCGGCCAGTTGCGCATCGACATCGGCAAGTTGGGCGCGCGCCTGCACCACGCGCATGCGCGCGGCGTCGAGAATCTTTTCCTGCGCTCGCGCTGCGCTCGCCGCTTTCTCGGCGTCGGTGGGCGAAACGACTTTGCGCTTCAATAAATCCTGCTGGCGTTTCGAATCGTCATGCAAAAAGACGAGCTGCGCTTCCTGCGAATCGGCATCGCGCATGGCCGTCTCGATTTGGGCGGCGGCGAGATCGCGGCGTGCGGCCAATTCCGCGGCGTCGAGTTGCACGATCGGTTGACCGGTTTTCAGTCGGTCGCCTTCCTGCGCGAAAACTTTTTCAACGCGACCACTCGAGCGCGGGCCGACATGCACCTCATCTACTTCGATGGTGCCGGAGACGGCGTTACTGCGTTGCTCGCAAGCAGGAAACAAGATCGACAATGCAGCCAGGGCCGCGCTGCAAATATACTTGTCGATCTTAGCGCGCATCAGCATTTCGGAATCTTGCAATCAATGAGAACTCGGCGAAAGCATTAACGTGAGCAAATCGCGAATTTTAGATCACATCGATCTACGGGTGAAAGATCTCGCGACCGCGCGACAATTCTACGAAAAGCTTTTGCCGGCGCTGGGATTTACTTGCGACCGCTCCGATCCGGATTGTGGAACGTTTTACGCAGTCGGCTCGGACAAGGCTTCGGAATTCTTCGCATTTAACGAGGATCGAGATCATCGGCCTAACGGAACTCGAATCTCATTCTGGGCGGAGTCGCGCGAAGAAGTGGACCGCGTCGCCAGGCTCGTGCGCGAGATCGGCGGAAAAACGTTAGAAGGCCCGGAACTTTGCGCCGAGTACAGTCCCGGTTATTACGCTTTCTTTTTCGAAGACCCGGACGGGAACAAATTGGAAATTTGCCATCGCGAACAGCCAATCATCCGCGAGTAAACGAAACTTAACGATGAGCGATCCGAAACATGTGCCGAAAATTTTGCAGCCGCGGCAGAGCGTTCGTTATCTCAAGCTCATCGCGCTTTTCAAAATCGGCAAAGGCTTGCTCTTGTCGATCTTCGCCATGTCGATCTTGTTCCTAAACTCGCGCGATAACTGGATGGACAAAATCTCGGACTGGCTCGACGCCGAGATCCTGCTGGGGCATAGCCGCATCGTTATCTTTGCGCTTAACAAACTCCAGGACGTGATCGCGGGCGGGCAATTGCGCGCGACGGCGTTTCTGATTTTAATCTACTGCGCCGTGCTTTTCACCGAAGGCATCGGCGTTTATTTGCAAAAGCGCTGGGCCGAGTTTCTCATGATCATCGCAACCAGCGCGTTGATTCCGCTGGAAGTGCGGCACCTCTGGCTTCGTCCCAGTCCCGGCGCGCTCTGCATCCTGCTCGCGAATTGTTTCATCGTCTGGTTTTTGTATCGCATTCTGAAGCGCGACAAACGCGAGCTGCCGCAGAAACAAGCGCCCGTGCTGGTCGAGACTCGTTAGGGTGGCTTTGGTTTAATGCCGAACTCGCGCAACGCCGCGATGGTCCGTTCCATCGGCAGGCCGACCACGTTCGAGAATGAACCTTCAACCTGCGAGATAATTTCGGCGTCATGTCCCTGCGCCGCGTAGGCGCCCGCCTTATCAAGCGGATTTATCCTCGAGAAGTACTTGTCGATTTTCGCGGCGTCGAGCGGGCGGAAACGGACGTGCGAGATTTCGGCGATGATTGTCGATCTTCCGCGAGCGAGATGACACATGAACACGCCGGAGCAGACTTGATGAACGCGACCGCTTAATCGCCGAAGAAATTGCGCGGCTTCCTTGAGATTTGCCGGTTTGCCGAGAATCTCGTGATCAAGCGCCACGAGCGTGTCGGCAGCGAGAACGATCGCGTTTGGATGATAACGCGCGGCCCACAAACCTTTACGCACCGCATTCCAGACGGTGAGCTCGCGGACGGTAAGATCGACATGAAACTTTTCGCGAACACGCGGCGAGATCGCGCTGAATACGAACCCAGCTTCGGCAAGCAAGTCGCGGCGGCGGGGAGAACTGGAAGCGAGAATGAGCGGGGATGTTTGCACAAAAACTACTTGGCAGCGAAGAGGTGCGGCGGCAGTTTAGGCGCGCGCGGGTGTAGCTTAATGGTAAAGCTGTAGCCTTCCAAGCTACTGACGAGGGTTCGATTCCCTTCACCCGCTGATTTTCCTACGGAGAATTCATTTGACCCTTGGTCGCCTCGGGTATTAGAACAAGGAGTTACATTTTAAGGGGGCTACATGAAAAAATTGTTTAACATCACGAAACGCGAAGTGGCGAACACCTCAGTTTTTAAAGCAGGGCTGGGTCTTCTTGCCGCGGTTGCACTGGCATCAATCTTTTGGTTTGCCTCGACGCCGCTGGCACAGGCAGCGACGACGACCCCCGCCGAAATGATTCAAAGCAAGCTGCCCGCGAACATGACCATCGCGACGTCAACGGACCCGCAACTTCTCGACGCAGTCTGCAAAGCAGTGAAGCAGCATCCGCGGGAAGCTGGACTGATTGTGAGAACCGCGGGAGGCGCGCGGAAAAGTATTCGTTCGGACATTCTTTGCATGGGGTTGCGTTGCTCGCGTGAAGGCAAAGGCGTTGATTGCACCTGGGTGCTGGATGTCGTTCGCGAATGGATCAAAACGGATCCGGAGATTGCGAACCAGCTGACCGAATCCGTTTCACAATGCGCGCCTGATTGCCGCGATGCGCTACAGAGCTTGGGCCGCGATCTCGGCGAAGGAAATTTCGCGAATCCCCCGGCGAACATTAATCCGCCTCCGGGCTCGACCGGCAGCGGAGCCGGTCAGAATCGATGCCTCGTCTGTCACAACGGACATGAAATTAGTATTCCGTGCGAAGAGGTGGCCAAATATCTGAAGAACCATCCGGGCGATAATGCTGGTCCGTGTCAGCCAACGCCGACCACCAACCAGTAACCGCCGACTCCTGCTTTTCGAAAATGCCGTTGCGTCTTTTTTCGCAACGGCATTTTTGTTTCGGGCGATGACCGCGCGGAGGTACATGTCGATCTTGCGCGGACGCAGTGGAGTTTAATCGTGAGTAACTCGATGTCGAAGAGTGTCTCACTGCTGGATCGCAGCACCCAGATATTGTGCGCCGCGCTGGTGGTGATGGCGCTGTGGTCGATCCAGGCACTGATCGGCGGAACACGCTTACTCTTCGCACTGCCGGCGTATGCGCTTTTGGCGATCGGAGGAATCATTAGCTTGCTCGCGTGGCGTGCGGCCAGACCTGCGCCGTCCCGTGCGTGCTTTTGGAGTGCCGCGATTTTTTTCGGTTACATGTTAGTGCGCGCATTTTTATCGCCCGCGCCTGATCTGGCGCGATTGGACATCGACGCGGTTCTGGCCGGGTTGGTTTTGTATTTCCTAACCGCGTGCGTTTTGACCTCTGCGAAAATGCGCATGTCGATCTTGTCCTGTTTGCTGGCGGCGGCCCTGGTGCATGTGCTGGTGGGCGCGATTCAATTTCGCAGCGGTAACAATTTCATGCCGATTTCGTTTTTGCAGCGATACGATTATGGCCAGCGCGCGAGCGGGTTTTATGTTTGTCCGAATCACTTAGCGGGGCTGCTCGAGGTGCTGGGGATTTTCGGCGTAAGCCTGGTCTGTTGGAGTCGCTGGCCGGTGTGGTCGAAACTTCTGATCGGATATGCGGCGGGGGTGTGTTATCTCGGTGTCGCGCTCACCGGAAGCCGCGGTGGGTATGCCAGCGTCGGGGCGAGTTTGCTCGTTTTCAGCTTGCTGAGCTGGCGGATTTTACGCGCGGCTGGATCGCGGGTGGCGCTACGAGTCGGGGGCGCGGGATTAGTTGTCGGCGTTCTGATGATCGCCGCGGCGGTGCTCGCTGTTCGTAGTAGCGATTACCTGAACGATCGAACGAAGAAGGTGGGAACAGATAAGAGCTTTCGCCTCGATCTGTGGCAGGCCGCGATCGAACAATGGAAACTGAGCCCGATCCTGGGCACGGGCAGCCGCACATATTTATTTTACGGCAGAAAATTTCGCACCGAGCGAATGCAGCTCGATCCGATCTACGCGCACAACGATTATCTACAGCTGCTGGCAGAATATGGAGCGGTCGGAGGGGCGGCGTTTCTTATTTTTTTTGGCGTGCATTGGCGAAATGGATGGATGAATGGGGCGCGCCTCGGCCCAAAACGCATTGCGGTTTCGCACCGCTTATCGAGCAACGCGATGGCGGTAAACATCGGCGCATTGAGCGCGCTGGGCGCATACGTGATGCATTCTGCGGTGGACTTTAATCTCCACATCCCGGCCAACATTCTTTTGCTTGCATTCGTGTTCGGTGTGCTGGCGAATGCCGGCGTCGAGCATGAATCGCCCTCCACATCTCAAGCGCGCCGAGATTTTAGCTGGCGTGGTGTGCTGTTCATTGTGGCGGTAACACTCGGCATCCAATCGTGGCGCGCCGCGCCGGGAGAATATTTTGCGGAGCAAGCCCGGACCGCTTTGCGGGATTACCGAGTTCTTTCGGCGATCGATTCCGCGATGAAAGCTCTGGAGTACGAAAAGCGAAATCCGCTGATTTTCTATTATTTGGGACGCGCGCGGGTGCTAGGGGGCGATGCGCAACCGTCGAATGAAGCGGCGGCTTCGTTTTACCGTGCGGCGGCGCCGGCTTTTGAAAGAGCGCGTCAATTGGCGCCTTTGGATGAAACCTACAGCCTCGAGCTAGCGTTTACCTACGATTCGCTGAACCGCTTCGCCGAGGCCGAATGGTTGTATGGAGAAGCGCGCGCCATGGACCCAAGATCGACATCGGCAACGAATTACTACACGGAGCATATCCGCCGATGGAGCGACGGGATGCCCATCTTATCGCCATGACTAAGGGCTCCATGTTCGTTTTTATGCACGCATGAACCCCGCCGCAAACGAAAAAATATTTACGGAAAACGAAAAAAAGACATTGCCTCCTCTGCGACCAGCCTCTAACCTCGAAATCTGTGCTGGGATCGCGTGCGAATAGCAGGGTATTTTTTCAAAATAAGACATGACGATTCTTAAAGATCAAAAAGGGCGAATAGCGATTTTTGCGATCGCTTTGGTGGGGATTGTCTCACCCATCGCCTACGGTGGTGGTGAACCGCTTCCGACGTCGGATGTCTCGGATTCCAAAGTGGTCCCGACTGAAGATCTCGGAACCGGAAACTATTCGCGCTTCCCATTTCACGTCTCTGCTTCCGTCCGCGGCGGCTACGATGACAACATCACGACGTCGCAGTTTAACCGCCAGGAATCCTGGTTTACCAACGCGGGCGTCGCTCTAACCTACGATTTCGGCAGCCCCCGGACGCAGTTAAGCCTTCAAGTGGGTGGCGGAGCGACTTACTACTGGGACAATCCAAGCCGCGACGACAGCTTTAACAATCAGGACTATGACGTGAATGCGTATGTTAGTTTAACCCTCACGCATAAGGCTTCTCCGAGATTGTCTTTCGCCGCCTCGGTATACGCTACCTACCAAACGGAGCCGGATTTTACTTTGGCCCTTGGTTTAAATCGGCGCAGCGGCAATTTCTTCTTCACCCAGGATAAGTTCACCGCCACGTATCTTTGGTCGCCACGTTTTGCGACCGCGACGAGCTATACCTTTGGCGCCCTCCGCTACGACGACAATAATATCGGATTTTTCGAGGATCGGATTGAAAATACTTTTGGAAACGAATTTAAGTTTCTGCTGTGGCCGACCACTTCGCTCGTGGCGGAATACCGTTTTCAAATCGTGAATTACGATGAAAACATCGACCGGGATTCGACAACCCATTTCGTCCTCGGCGGTTTCGATCATAGCTTTAGCCCCCGCTTCAGCGCGTCGTTTCGTGGCGGCGCCGAGTTTCGCGATTACGAAGGCGAAACCAGAGATCAAAGTTCGCCCTATTTTGAAGGCACCCTCAACTACGCGCTGGGCAAAGACACCTCTATCTCCTGGACGAATCGTTACGCCATCGAAGAATCGGATGTTCTTATTAATCCGAGCAGAACGACGTTCCGGACGGGGTTGCGCCTAAAGCACAACTTTACTCAACGGATCTCCATGAACGCAGCGGCCTATTACGAAAACGACGAATACGACGGTGTCGATACGTCGACGGCGTTCAGTCCTTCTTTCTCAGAAGAGGCGTTCGATGCCGCGGTCAGTCTGCGGTATGCGATCACGCGGCATTTCGCTGTCGAAGCCGGCTACAACCACACCGAAATTTGGTCCGATATCACCCTGCGCGAGTATTCGCGGAATCGCTACTGGGGCGGACTGAACGTAGTATTCTAGCCGCCTAACCGGCGTTTTACTCGGGCGGATTTTCCGCTACATTTTGCTCCCTTCGAAAGGGACTTGGCATGGCTCAAACGGAAGAAGTTAAGTTACATTTTCTCGATTACTGGCGCGTCATTCGTGTGCGCTGGATATTAATCGTTCTTGCCTTTCTTCTGGTCGTCATCACGGCAGCCGTCGTCACCTATTTCCAGCCCCGGGAATTTCAATCATCCGTCTTCGTTGAAGTCAGGTCCACCGCTGCTAACCCGCGGATTTTCGCGCAGGGCGACCCGAACGTTCCCATTCACGATCCTCAACTCGCCCCCACCGTCTTCCAGGTCATTCAACGAACCGGTATTCTTTACCCGGTCATCGAGGAACTGAAGCTTCAGGATAAGTGGGGCCGCGATGGAACGCGTCTGTCGCGCGAGCAAACCTATGCCCGGTTGCGGAGCAAGCTCGATGTCGATGAAGTGCGTAATACCGATCTCTTGCAGATCAGCGTCTACGACACGAATCCGCAACTGGCCGCTGACATCGCGAATAAGATCGTGGCGGTGTATCAGGACAAACGCGTGGAAGAGGAAAGAGAGATCCTCAACCGTGCTGTCTCGTCGATGAACGAGGAGGTTTCGAAGCAGCAGAATAAAGTCGATGAATCCCTCGCTGAGGTCGCTCGCATTCGCGACGAAGAACACATTGTCGATCTTAACCCAGAGGGAACCGAAGATTCTCAGGCGCCGGTTAACAACATGGTCATTAAGCAGGAAGGCCAGGTCAACGACGCCGAAGCGCAGGTTGCTACCCTATCTTCGAGATTGGACGAAATCGAGAAGCTGAAAGGCGAGGACCTGACGCGGATGCTCGCGACGCTCAACGTTCAGGACCCCACCATTCAGAAAACGTTGCCTAACTATCAGGACGCCGTCGCGCAGGAAGCGTTACTGCTCAATTCCGGTCTGGCGGAAAATCATCCCAAGGTGAAGGCCACTCGCGCCACCAAGGAAGTTTATTCGAAACAGCTCGCGGAGCAGGTGCTCAGTATTCGCAGCGCGCTCGACAAAAATCTAAAAACAGCCCAGGCCACCCGAAACGAACTGCGCAAGCGCCTCGATGAGATCAACGCCAAGCAGGTCCAGACTAAGAACACCAGCGCGACTTACACACGGGCCAAGAACAAATACATCAAGGAAAAATTGCTCCTCGATGGAATTCGCACGCGTGCGCAGACCCAGACCATGGAAATGGCGATGCCGCGAATTGCCGTCAGCGTAAAACAGGTGGCTGAACCGCCCAGCTACGCGGCGAGACCGCGCGTCGGTCTTAATCTAACTCTTGGCGCGCTCGTTGGTCTGGTCGTTGGCCTCGGTCTCGCCTTTTTCATCGAGTATCTCGATACCAGTGTGAAGACGATGGAAGACGTTGAAAGTCTGCTCGGCGTTCCCGTTCTCGCCATTATCCCACAAGGCATCCGCGTCTTGCATAAGGAAGCGGGCGATTCCCCCGACGCGGAAGCTTATCGAATCTTACGCACGAACATTGAGTTCAACCGAAAAAATCCCCAGGCAAACAGCATTTCAATCGTGAGCGGCGGGCCCGGCGAGGGAAAATCGACCACTATCGCCAACCTCGCTTTCATTTGCGCCCAGGGCGGCTACTCCACTCTGGTTGTCGATGCCGATTTACGTCGACCGGTGCAACACGGTCTTTTCGACGTCCAAAACAATATCGGTCTAACGAACTATCTCACCACCGAGATGCAGTTGGACGATGTCATTCTCCCGACCGCGGTGGAGAACTTGTCGATCATGCCCAGCGGTATTTTACCATCCGATGCCGTCGGCATTCTGAATTCGCAGCGCATGTCGGACATGGTATCCGAACTGAAACTGCGCTACGACATCGTCTTCTTCGATTCACCGCCCATGCTCGGGGTGAGCGACGCTTCCGTTCTGGCGAGCGAAGTCGATCAGACTATCATCGTCGTGCAACATCGGAGATTCCCGCGCGCCATGCTTACCCGGGTAAAACAGGCGGTGCTCGGAGTCGGCGGCACCGTTCTCGGAGTCGTGTTGAACAATGTCGATCTTAAACACGATCAGAATTACTACTACTACACCAACTACTACAGCTATTACCAAGCTCGCGACAAAGAACCGGCCCGCGCCCCCGACGCTGCCGAACCGGCGCGCACGCGCAACGGCAATACGGACGATTACTAATGCGGGTCTGTTTGTTCCTCTCGATTTTTCTCGCGTTCGCGGCCGGGGCCTTCGGACAGGCGGTTTTGCGCATCGGCGATCCGATTGAGCTGAAGATCGGCGGAGTGCCAGCCGAAGAGCAGGCGCAGGTCAACAACACCTACACGGTAGACACCGCCGGTTTCATCAACCTCCCTTACATCAACAAAATCAAAGCGGAAGGTTTGCCGCCCGCGCAGCTCGCGCGTTCCATCGAGGAGATGTACCGGTCGAACAAGATCTACACGAATCCGAACATCACCATTTTGATGCAGCCGGCTTCGCGTTTCGTGAACGTCGGCGGCTCCGTTCGCACACCCTCGCGGATTCCGTTCACCGAAGACATGACTCTGCTCGCTGCGATTAACGCCGCCGGCGGTTTCAACGATTTCGCGGATCAAAAACGCGTGCGTCTTTTGCGCGGCAGCGAGGTGAAGATGTACGATGTGCGGCAATTCCGGCGCGACCCTTCGCAGGATGTGAAATTGCAGCCGGGCGACCGCGTCGAAGTTCCGCAGACGTTTTTCTAACGTCTCACTGGTCCGGCGCGATCAATCCGCGATTTCGCCAGGCAAATCCAAGGCCGGAATAAATCGTCAGGGCGACGGTGATCCAAACCAGAATCGGACCCGCCTGATCCCGCGCCCGCAACCACCATGTCGATCTTTCATCGGCGTAGCGCAATTCACTCGCGGCTAGCAACGCCAGAAAGAAAATCACCGTGATGATTTGCCATGATGTTTTTTGCTTTCCGAGTCGCTCCGCCGGCAGCACCCGACCTCTCGCCGTCGCCATCATGCGCAATCCCGTAATCAAAAAATCCCGCGCCACCACCGCGACCGCGGCCCACGCCGGAATCACCTTCAACGGCACCAGCGAAATGAACGCCGCCGCCATCATGATCTTGTCGACCAATGGATCCATCAACTTGCCGAAGTTCGTGACAATGGCATAGCGACGAGCGATTTCGCCGTCCACAAAATCCGTTAGGCCGGCCACGACGAATAACGCGAGGGCACAGGTCCGGGCGTACTCCCAGGAGGAATTCAGCGCGCCGACGAACAAAAGCGTAAGCAGGAGCCGGCTTAAGGTCAGGCGATTCGCCCAATTCACGCCGAAACCTCCGCGACAATCGGCAACGGCAGGCCGGAGGTGTGATTGTCGATCTTGTAACGCACCTGTTTCCAAATCGGCACACTCTTTTTCAATTCGTCCACCATCCATCGACTCGCATCGAATGCTTCCGCGCGATGCCCACTGCTCACGCAAACAAGCAGCGACGCTTCACCAGCCGGCACAAAACCAATTCGGTGATGAATCAAAACGGCGCGCAGTGGAGATCGCGCCAACGCGCGTTGCGCAATGGAGAGCAATTGATGCTCTGCCATGATTTGATGCGCTTCATATTCGATTCCCTCAATCTCGCGGCCATCCTCAAGTTGCCGGACAATTCCTCGGAAAACCACCTCAGCGCCGCAGGCAAGATCGACAATCGCCTTTGGTTCTCCGATCGGTTCTTCACTCAGTGATACGTCACAAACTGGGTTTGCCATGGAGTCGGGATGCTCGCTAGATTGCGGTTCGCCGTGGGGACGGCGCACCACAGGAGATACTCAAAATGAGCATGAAGCAATGTGATATTGGACTCATCGGTCTCGCCGTGATGGGCGAGAACCTGGTTTTGAACATGGTATCCAAGGGATTCTCCGTGGCGGTCTTCAATCGCACGACGGAGGTCACAGATAAATTCGCAGCCGGAAAGGCGAAAGGGAAAAACATTCAGCCGACGCGCACGATCGAGGAATTCGTTTCCGCACTTAAACGTCCGCGCAAGGCGATGATCATGGTTAAAGCGGGCGCGCCGGTGGACGCGGTGATCGGCCAACTTTCGCCGTTGCTGGAAAAAGGCGACGTCATTATCGACGGCGGCAATTCTCTATTCACCGACACCCAGCGGCGCTGCGGCGAGCTTGAACCAAAAGGAATTCATTTTGTCGGCATGGGAGTTTCCGGCGGTGAGGAAGGCGCGCTGAAAGGTCCCTCGCTCATGCCCGGTGGCTCGCGCGCATCCTGGGAAATCATTGCGCCGATCTTCCAGAAAATCGCGGCGCAGGTAGATGGCGAACCGTGTTGCCGATACATGGGCCCCGACGGCGCCGGCCATTACGTGAAGATGGTGCACAACGGCATCGAGTACGGTGACATGCAATTGATCTGCGAAGCCTACGCGATTTTAAAAGACGTTGTCGGGATGGATGCGTCGCAGCTCGCCGGCACATTTTCCGAATGGAATCGCGGTGAGCTCGACAGCTACTTGATCGAAATCACGTCGCAGATTTTTCGGAAGATCGATCCCGACACGGGTAAACCACTTGTCGATGTTATCCTCGATAAAGCCGGCCAAAAAGGAACCGGCCTTTGGACGCTGCAATCGGCCATACAAAGATCAGTCGTCATTTCCACGATTAATGCCGCGGTCGAAGCACGCGTGATTTCCTCGCGCAAAGACGAACGCGTTGCTTCGTCGAAAATTCTACCGCAGCCGAAGCCGAAAAAATTCGAGGGCGACCGTGGGCAACTCATCGACGCCGTTCGCAATGCCCTTTACGCATCGAAGATTGTTTCCTACGCACAGGGAATGGAACTGCTCGGTGCCGCCAGTACCGAATACAAATGGAAGCTGAACTTCGGCGACATCGCCACCATTTGGCGGGGCGGTTGCATCATCCGCGCGAAGTTTCTTAATTGCATTGTCGATGCTTACAAGCGGGACGCCGCGCTGCACAATCTGCTGCTCAATTCCTATTTTACCGACATTATCGCGAAGACGCAGGACAACTGGCGCGTTGCTGTTTCGACTGCGGTCGAACACGGCGTCGCCGTGCCGGCCTTTGCCGCTTCGCTCGGTTACTTCGATAGCTATCGGTCCGCGCGATTGACTTCGAATTTGCTCCAAGCCCAGCGCGATTTCTTTGGCGCGCACACCTACGAGCGCGTCGACAAGCCGGGCGTGTTTCACACCGAATGGATGGAATCCGAGACGAAGCCGGTGGAGAAACCGGCCGAGGAAAAAACGCCGACGCGACGGCATGTTGGCGAGTAGAGTGGCGCAACCGTCCCGGTTGCGATCTTTCCCGAACGCAAGCCAGAGGCTCGCGCCACTAATGAAAGTCGTGCGACTCGCTGCCGACGAGTTGTTCGTGCGCGAGAGGCCGGATATCGCGCGTCTTAATCAACACGACGTTTTCAGAATTCTGCACATCGCCTTCGATTAGCAAAAATGATTCTTCGGTAATCATCAGCCGAAACCGCTCGAATACGTCAGGATCGACAATCGCATTCGCGACCCCGGTCTCATCTTCCAGGCTGATAAAGACAAAACCTTTCGCCGTGCCGGGACGCTGACGACAAATGACATTGCCGGCGATTTGCACAGACGCGCCGGGCTGCGCCTGCGCGAGATCGATCGCTCGCCAAACATTCGGCAAACGTTCGCGTAACAACTTCATTGGATGCGGTCCGATCGTCAGGTTCATCGTTTCGTAATCCGCCTGCACCCGCTCGGAGATGTTCATGCGCTTCAACGGAGATGAAGATGTCGATCTTGCGAGGAGATCGTCGTGCATCGCTTCTTCCACGCGCCACATGGCGGCGCGGCGATGATCGGTGAAGCAGTTGAGCGCACCGAGTTCGGCAAGCGCTCGCAGTTCTTCCTTCGAAACGGCGACGCGCCGTTTGAAATCATCGAGCGAATCGAATTGTCGATCTTGCCGTTGCCGCACGAGTTCATCCGCATGTTCGTGGCGAAGTCCGTTTACCACACAAAATCCCAGTCGCACCGTTTCATCGGAAACAACCGCACAGTTCCATGTCGATCTTTGCACACAGACCGGTTGCGTTTTCACGCCGTGGCGGCTGGCGTCTTTCACGATGGTCGCCGGCGTATAAAAACCCATCGGCTGATTGTTGAGCAGGCTGGCGTAAAACTCGGACGCGCGATGCACTTTCAAATACGCGCTGCCGTAAGCGAGGATGGCAAAACTGATCGCGTGCGATTCGGGAAATCCGTAAAGCGCGAACGAGGTGATCGATTGCAGGATTTTGTCGATCACGGCCGGCGCTACGTTTTTGCGCTGCATGGCCGCGCGCAGTTTTACACTCACCTTGTTCATGCGGACTTCGGATCGATGAAAGCTGAGCGCGCGCCGCAATTCTTCCGCTTCATCGCCGGAGAAATCCGCCATCACCATCGCAATCTTTAACATCTGTTCCTGAAATAGCGGAACACCGAGCGTGCGGCCGAGAATCGGTTTCAATCGCGGATCGAAATACGTCACCGGTTCGCGGCCGGCGCGCCGCGCGAGATAAGGATGCACCATGTCGCCCTGGATCGGCCCGGGGCGAATGATCGCGACTTCGATGACGACATCGTAAAAACATTTCGGTTTCATCCGCGGCAGCGTGGCCATTTGTGCGCGGCTCTCGATTTGAAAAACGCCGATGGTGTCGGCCTTCTGCATGATCTCGAAAGTGGCCGCGTCGTCTTTCGGAATGTGAGCAAGATCGAGAGGTCGCCCGCGTTCGCGGCAAAGCTCGAGCGCGTCCTGCATCACCGACATCATGCCCAGGCCTAACAAATCCACTTTGACGATGCCGAGATCTTCGCAATCGTCCTTGTCCCATTGCGCGACGACGCGACCGGGCATCGACGCATTTTCGAGCGGCACGAAGGAGCTGAGTTTGTCTTGGCAAATAATCATGCCGCCGGAGTGCTGGCCGAGATGGCGCGGCAATCCGTACATCGCCTGATAAAGATCGATGAACGCCGGCATGCGCGGGTGTTCCTTTGGCAAACCGGCCTGCTCGATTTGCGATTGCAGGTCGAGCGTGTGCGGAAAATCTCCGCTCGCAAACAAGTGCGAGAACCGATCAAGAATGCTCGGCGAGAAATTCAGCGCTTTGCCGATCTCGCGCGCGGCGCTGCGGCCACGATACGTGATGACGTTCGCGGTCATGGCCGCGCCGTGTTTGCCGTAGCGCCGATAAATTTCCTGGATCACGCTTTCGCGACGATCGCCGCTCGGAAGATCGAGATCGATATCGGGCCAGCCTTTGCGGCTCTCGCTCAGGAAACGCTCGAAGACGAGATGATTGCTGACCGGATCGACCGGGGTGATGCCGAGGCAATAACAGACCGCGCTATTGGCCGCGCTGCCGCGACCCTGGACCATGACATCGTGTTCGCGGCAAAAGTTAACGATATCCCAGACGATCAAAAAATATCCCGGGAATCCGAGTTTGCTGATGAGCGCGAGTTCTTCCTCGAGCTGACGTTTCACCGCGGCGCTGACCGCGGTGTAACGTTGTTGCGCGCCGAACCAGACGATGGTGCGGAGAAAAGAATCCATGCTGTGACCGCTCGGCACGGGGAAGGATGGAAATTCGTAGCCTATGTTTTCGAGCGAAAAAGTAAGGCGCTCGGCCAGGCGCGAAGTGTTCTCGATCGCTTCGGGCAAATCGCGAAAGAGCTCTCGCATTTCGCGGTCGCTCTTCAAATGACGCTCGGCATTTTGCGTGAGCAATTTGCCGGCGGCATCGAGATGGGTGTGCTCGCGGATGCAGGTGAAAACATCAGCGACCTGGCGACCGGACGGTTTGGCGTATTGCACGCCATTGGTCGCTAAGATCGACAATCGATAATGCGCGGCAAGATCGACAAGTGGCCGGTTAATGCGTTCTTTGCCGCGGAGAAAGTGCCGCTGGATTTCAACGAACACATTTTCGCAGCCGAACGCATCGATGAGAAACTGCGCGCGATTTTCTGAACTGTAGGCGACGCTGTTAGCGTCGCGAGGGAAGCAAACTGCTTCCCCTACAAGCGCGACCAAGCCATCCGCGAACTCCGCGAGCTCGCTCCATTGCACCGAGCATTTTCCTTTTTCGCTGCGCAGATGCGCTTGCGTGAGCAGCCCGCATAAATTTTTGTAGCCGGCGCGATTCTCGACCAGCACCGGAAGAATCGCGCCGTCTTCCATGGTCAACTCGGCGCCAGTGATGGGCCGAACATTTTGTTCGCGCGCGGCCATCGCGAAACGTTGCGAGCCGTAAACACCGTCGCGATCCAGCAATGCCATTGCCGGCATCTCGAGCTCGGCGGCGGTCTCGGCTAGTTGTTCAGGAAAGGAACCACCGCGCAGAAAACTGAATGCGCTGCCGGCATGCAATTCAACGTAAGACATGGCGCAACTCGCGAAATCATCAGTCGTAAACACCGTCGATTTGCCAGCCGGACTCATCGGCATGACAACGGACGAGCTCGCCCGGATTCAATTCCAAATCCCATTCCGCCCGCGACCAAGTTTGCACATCCCACCAATTTCCCGATGCCAGATACGGTCCGTTTTTTTTCGAAATGGCTCCGCTCACTTTTGCGCTGCGGAGATGGAGCGGTTTATTTTGTTCTAGCAAAACGGAGGCGTTGGTTGCTGGCCGGAAGCGACGTAAGGCAGCACCAGATTTCGGTTCGGCCGGAGTAGATGGCGGACTAAAATTCCACGCGAACGGTTCAAGATGAAAAGCATCGGGACGATGCGTTTCTTCTACAACGGGCGTGCCGACTCGATTGCTTCCGAGTAAGGCGACGAGGCGCGCGAGCGTTTCGGAAAGTTGGGCGGGATTTCGCAGTGCCGTTTCGAAAAGGCCGAACTGTTGCGGCGCCGGTTTGGTTGGCTTCGCTTCCAACGCGATGGCGATAATGGGATGTTCCGATTGGAAATTCTCCAAGTGCGTGTGCAGCATGCGAAAGAGAAGATCGACATCGTTCGTCGGCTGCGGAATGGAGAAGCAGCGTTCGTATTGCTCTCGATTATCGAAGGTGATGCGAAGGGTGAGTTCCTGCGCGACGAGGTAAATCGCCTGTAAACGAATCGCGATTTGTTCCAAGAATCTTCGTAGCATGAAGAGCAACGGATCGATCGTTTCGACTTCGTGTTCGAACTCAAAGCTCTCGGCAAATGATTCCGGCGGCTCGATCAGTTTGAGAAGCCGCATTGATTTGCCCTGAGCGCGTTCCCAAAGCCGGACCGCTTCCGGGCCGAGCCTCGCGCTAATGTCTTTACGATCTAGCGCAGCGAAATCGCCGACGGTATGCACGCCCCATTTGTGCAAGATCGACATGATGCGCCCGACTTCCCCCGCTGTCTTCCTGGGGTCAGGCATTACCGTTGTTGCGAGAGCAAACGTGTTTTTATTTCGGCGGGCAGCGTAGCGTTATTGATCCACGAGGCGGCGCTGCCGGGATTGACCTTGAGCCAATTCGTTAGGATGGATTCGACCTGGCTGTTGCGCATTCCTTCATTCCCGATCGACGACGCCCATTGCGCGGCCGCTTCCGGATCGGACACCGCGATGCGACGAGTGAAAACCGCGATACCGGCGTCGCGCGTAGTCCCTTGGTGCAAACTGCCTAACCAAGTCGCGGCCGCCGATGGATCGCTTTCGGCCCAGCGGTTCACCACATTTTCCACCGCGCGTTGCCGACCGACACCTTCCGGAAAGGACGTGGCCCACTTGCTCGCTTCGCGCGGATCTTGCGACGCCCATTGCCACCCGATGGTGCCGGCAGCATTCGCTTGCGCGTCTGACGAAGAAATTTTCGAAATAAGGCGCGCGGCTTCGCGGACATTATTTTCTGCGACGCTCGCGACAATTCCGGGAAGCATGGCGTCGCGCGCGGCGGTGTCGGAAAGATTTTCCGCCCAGGTGAGCGCGGCTGTTGGATCAGACTGAGCCCAACGTCGCGCAACGTGATCCAGTAAATTGCCGCCCGCATTCGAGCTGCGCTGGCGCAATGCGAAATCGGCCGCGGCCCGTGGATCCGCATCGCTCCATTGCGCCACGATGTTGCTCAGGGCGTTTTGGCGGGCCTGCCCCGGCGGGAGTTTTTGCGCCCAAGCCGCGGCGCTTTGCACATCGCTCCCAGCCAATTGCGTAGCGATCGCGGTGATCGCTTCTTCCTGCGTTTTTCCGGGAGGCAAAGTGGAAATATAATCTGCCGCCGCAGCCGGCTCAGATTGAACCCATGCGACGAGGACACCACGCACCGCCTGGGATTGCCCTTCACCTATCGGTAATTGTTGCGCCCAACTCAGTGCTGCGCGCACATCGCTCTGGGCCCATTGCCGGGCAATATTACCTAACGATTGCTCTCGCACGGTGCCGCCCGGAAGCGTCACCACCAGCGCCGCCGCTTTCGCGGGGTCCTTACCCGCCCAGCTCGTTAGGATATTTTGCAACGTGTTATTGCGGCCGCGTCCAGGCGGCAGGTTGTTCGCCCAGGCGAATGCCGCTTCCGGATCTTGATTTGCCCATGTCGATCCAACGGCCTGGCAAGCGGCGTCGTGGTTCGCATCCGGCGGCAGGCGCGTGACCATGGCGGCAGCGGCGGCAGGATCATTCGCTGCCCAATTATTGAAGATGGGCCAATAGAGATTCTGGCGCGCACGACTCGCGGGCAGAGCCTGCACCAACGTGAGCGCGCGTTGCGGATCATTTTCGGCAATCGCGGTAACGACGGTTTGCATCGCCTGATCGTGCGCCGGTCCCGGCGGAAGTTGCTGCACCCAGGCGGCGGCAGCGTTGGCATCGCGACTGGCCCAACCTTTCGCCGCGCTCGTCATCGCCGAGGTGCGAGCTGGGCCCGGCGGTTGTTTTTCCGCATAAGCGATCGCGGCCGTGGCATCGAACTCGGCCCAACGGTTCACGATCGCCGCAACGAGGACATTTTTTTCCTGGGAACCCGGCAAACTTTCGGCGAACGCGACGACGTCGTTCACATTTTTTTCGTCCAGCGCGTCGACCAGTTTAGTGAATTCGGTTTTAGCGCGGCGAGTGTTGCGCTGACCGAGCGCCGCTTTGATCGAGCCGATAATTTTTTCGGGCGGCGCGTGCGGATCGACCGAAGCATCGATTATCGATCTTGCGCGTTCTGGTTCTGGCGCAGCAACAATCTTTGCCGGAACAGGCGGGGTGGATGGCAGCATCGCGACCGGTTTAGGTGGCGCGACGGCCGGTTTCGAAAATGGATTTGGGTAATGTCCGACAAGGAGCCCAGCGCAAAACAGCAGAACCGCGCTGCCGATCGTAATGGTGGCGCGATTCATAATCTCCTCTTACGGCAAATCGTTGATATGTTCAAATGAACTTATAAGATTGTGACCGGACATTTTGGTAATGCCTGCATAAATGCGCGGCCATACGGCTTCGTCACAATGCGATTATCCAGGATCACCGCGATCCCATGATCGCTCTTTGTCCGAATCAAGCGTCCGATTCCCTGACGCAATTTCAGGATCGCTTCCGGCAGCGAGTATTCCGTGAAAGGATCGCCGCCGCGTTCCTGCACTAATTCGAGCTTCGCTTCTATCAGCGGATGATCGGGCACCGCGAAGGGCAAACGGGTGATGATGACGTTTGAAAGTGCTTCGCCCGGCACATCCACGCCCATCCAAAAACTGTCGGTGCCAAAAAGGACGCTGCGCGGAGTCGCCTTAAATTGTTCAAGTAATTTGCCGCGCGGCATCCCTGCACCCTGGACGAACAGGTTCAGATTCTTGTCGATGAAACTCTGCTGCAATCGCGCCACCATTTGCTGCATCCCGCGATAACTGGTGAAAAGAATAAAGGCGCGCCCTTCCGTTTCCTCGACGAAATGCGCAATCCATTTCGCCAGCGCTTCTTCGTAACCGGCCTCGCGCGGGTCGGGCATTTTTTGGACGATGAAAAGTTTCATCTGGTTTTGAAAATCGAACGGACTCCCCAGTTGCAACGGTTCCGCGTCATTCGCGCCGATGCGATTCCGGAAATACGCCATGTCGGCGCGGCCGACCGAAAGGGTGGCGCTCGTCATCACGCATGAGCAGGAATCGCGAAACAACATGCGACGAAGCACTGGCGCGATGTCGATCGGCGATGCGTTCAGCGAAAGAAACTGACCGGCTTTCCCGGTGCGTTCGACCCAGTAGACGTGCGGCTCCTGCGCGCTTTGCTCGAGGAATACTTTAATGCCATCGCGCGCATCGCGAATTCTTCCGCCGATGTCCTGCAATTCCGCCCGCAGAAATTCATCCTCGGTTTTACGGACGACCTCGGCCACGCGTGCTTGCAGCGCAATCAATCGCCCGGTGATGGTGTCCGGCACGAAGTCCGGAGCGCGGACGCGGAACTCGCGGCCTTTGGTGAAGTTGCAATGCGTCTCCAGTTTCTCGAAAAAGATGTCGACTTCATCGGCAAGGGATGCGGCCAGCGTCACGCCAGCGGCTTCGCGCGTGACCGTGAAAAGGCCTTTGCGGCTCCGCGCGTTGTAGAGCCGTTGGATTGTCGATCTTAGCCCGTATTGCGAAACGCCGAGGCCGACCTGACGGGAAGCCACCTGCTCGATCGTGTGCGCCTCGTCGAAGATGATGAAGTCGTTAGGGAACAAAAACCCGCTCTCGCGTGCGGCCTGCTCCTCTGGATCACCGAACAACTTGAAGAGCAAAGTGTGATTGATGACGAGGACATCGGCGACGAGCAAACGTTTGCGCGCCTGCTGATAAAAACACCCGTGATGTTGTCCGCACGTTTTCGTGGTGCAGACGTGCGCCTCGCTACAGACCTGCGTCCAAACTTTCGAGTCCGGTTCGAAATTCAAATCGCTCAGCGACCCGTCCTGCGTCTTCGCGGCCCATTCCGCCAGTTGCTGCAATTCCTCCTTCTCCGACGTGGTGAAGAGATCGTTCGCCTGTTGCAGCGCGCGCTCGAGCCGGCGCGGACAAAGATAGTTTTGCCGACCCTTCACTAAGGCCGCCTCGAACTCGACCGGCAATGTCTTCTTTAAAATCGGGATGTCTTTATAGAGAAGCTGCTCTTGCAGATTGATCGTGTGCGTCGAAATGATCGCTTTCTTTTTCTGCTCGAGCGCGAACAGAATCGACGGCACCAGATAGGCGATCGATTTGCCTACGCCCGTCCCGGCCTCGACGACAAGATGTCGATCTTCCTCCAGCGTGCGCGCCACCGCCACCGCCATCTCCTGTTGCTCGGGACGAAACTCGAAATTCTTCGCCTTCGACAGCAAACCGGTTTCAGAAAAGATCGCGCGGACACGCTCGACCAGCTCAGTTCCGATAGAGTCCTTGAGCGCAATCATTCAATCACTCGCGCAGCGTGCGAAATCACGCCGTTACGTTAAACTGATCCTGCCGAAGCCTCATCCCTAATTTCCGTGAAACTGCTCGATCGCTACGTCACCCGCAATTTTCTGCAGGCCTACATTTACTGCATCGCGGGGTTCATCTCCATCTGGCTCGTCTTCGATGTGAGCGACAACATCTCCACCTTCATCGATCAGCACCTCGGCGTGCGCCGCGTCGCGCTTTACTATTTAACGCAGGTTCCGCAAATCGTGGTCATTCTCCTGCCGGTTTCGTTGCTGCTCGCGTTGCTATTTTGTCTCGGACGGATGTCACGCGCGAACGAAGTCGTGTCGATGTTGACCGCCGGAGTCAGCGTACCGCGCGTCTTGCTTCCACTCATCATCATCGGCGGATTGACTGCGATCGGGACGCTGGCGCTTAACTACGAACTCGCGCCGCATGCCGATCTCGCGAAAAAAAATGTGTTATCGGCCGAGCGCGTGCGACGCGCCTCGCAAGTCGAGGGACAAATTTTTCGTAATCGAAGCGACGCCCGCACTTGGTTCATCCAAAGTTTTCGCATCCATCAAAATGCTTTCAATAACGTGCAGGTGCTGCAACAGGACGCGCAGGATAACATCGTCATGAGTTACATGGCGAAACGCGCAGTGTTCCGGCCCGAAACAAAAGCGTGGGAACTCGAATCGGCCAAGATCGTCCACTACGACAACGCGGGAAATATTCTCCGCGAAGAGTTTCAGCCGACGATGTCGATCTTGCACTGGAGCGAAACGCCTTACCGCTTGAGCAGCGCGAATGTTCGCGCCGAGCAACTCGGCGTCCCGGAGCTGCGTGAGTATTTGCATTTTAATTCCGACTTCCCTCCTACTCTGCTCGCGCCATTCAAAACCCATCTGCAATATCGACTCGCCCTGCCTTGGACATGTCTCGTCGTCGTTTTCATCGCGGCGCCGCTCGGCATCGGCTTTTCGCGCCGCGGCGTCCTCTCCAGCGTCGCCGCATCCATCGTTCTCGTGTTCTCCATGAATTTTCTCACCCACTTGTTTCTCGCGCTTGGCGAGGGTTATCGCATTCCGGCGTGGGCCGCCGCGTGGACGCCGAACGCAATCTTCGCCGTCATCGGCTTGTATCTGCTTTATCTCCGGGCGACCAATCGCGAAGGCTTCGGCTTTCGCCTGCTGCCGACGCGTCGTATAGTTGCGCGATGAGTCTTCTGGCTAACGAATGGGCGATCAAACATCGCTCGGATGTCTGCGCGGCCACGCAACGGCCTTTTGCGGAGGGAGAATTTTTCTACACCCTGCTCTTTCACGAAGCCGAAGGTTTTCGCAGGGAAGATTTGAGCGAAGCAGCCTGGCAAAGCCGTAACGAAAACATTCGGCCGTTTTCATTTTGGAAAAGCCGCTACGAGCCCACGCCGCCCGCTCCGCCTGAAACTTTGGCCAAAGAAAATGCCGAAGAATTATTTCGTCGCCTGGTGGCATCCGAAAACGCGCCCGCGAATGCATGCTACGTCCTGGCCGCCATGCTTGAGCGCAAACGCGTGCTGAAACAAATTAAGACCGAGAAGACCGATGACGGCCGCGTTTTGGTTTACGAGCATCGGGAAAACGGCGACGTCTTCATCGTGCGCGATCCCGGCCTGCGCCTGGATGAATTGCAGAACGTGCAGAGCGAGGTCGCAAATCTGCTCCAAGCCGGAATCCCCCGCTAAGATCGACATGGACAAGATCGACAATGGAACCGCGGGGAAGCGAGCGACATGGACGGGGAAGCGCGAGAGGGTTGATGAGGCGGGAGCCGAATCAATCAATCACTCGTTGCCTTGGTTTTCGAACGGCTTTCCGCTCTATCTCGCGCCGATGGCAGGAGTGTCGGACAAAATCTTTCGGCAAATCTGCAAACGCTACGGCGCCGATGTTCTAACGACTGAATTCGTTTCCTCCGAAGGAATTTTTCGACGCAACGATCGCACGAGCGAATACCTCGACTTCGATGAAATCGAGCGGCCCCTCGGCGTGCAACTTTTCGGCGGCAATGCCGAACACATGGCCGAAGCCGCGCGCCAGGTCGTCGACTGGGTCGTGCCGGACTTTGTCGATCTTAACTTCGGTTGTCCGGTCAACAAAGTTGTCGCGAAGAACGGCGGCTCCGCGTTGCTGAAAGATTGTCCGACACTCGCGAGCGTCGCCGGCGCAGTTGTTCGCGCGGTCGCGCCGTTGCCGGTCACCGCGAAAATTCGCATTGGTTGGGATGCCGATTCCATCAACGCCGTCCGGGTCGCACATATCCTTGTGGATCAAGGCATCGCCGCCATCACCGTCCACGGCCGTACTCGCGCGCAAGGTTATTCCGGCGAAGCGGATTGGAATGTCATCGGCGAAGTGGCCGCAGCGGTTTCGATTCCAGTGATCGGAAACGGCGATCTTTTCACCCCGATGGATGTCGCGAAGCGTCGGCGCGAAACCGGAATCGCTGCGGCGATGATTGGCCGCGCCGCGATGAGCGCGCCGTGGATCTTCCAACAGATCAAAGAATTTCTAGCCACAAATACGATTGTCGATCCACCGAACGCGCAGCAAAAGTGGGACGTGATCTTGGAACATTGCCGCTTAGCGGTCGACGAATGGGGCGAGGAAGAGCCGGCCATTCGCTCGATGCGTGCGCGATTGATGGCTTACTCGAAAGGATTTCCGGCGAGCAAATTATTGCGCGAGAAATTCCAGCACGTCTCCACCTTGCTTGAGCTTGAAGAAATCGCGCATGCGCATTTGCAGATGGCGTTCGAACCCGCACTGGCCACTTGATCGATGGAAACCGTAGCCACGCCTAACTACAAGATCGGTAACGAGCGTCTAGTTAAAGTGACCGAGGCCGCCGCCGGAAAATTAATTTCGCTGCTGACAAAACAGGGGCGGCCGCAAGGCGCGCTCCGGGTCGCGGTCATCGGCGGCGGTTGCTCCGGTTTGCAATACAAAATGGACCTCGTCGACGGCCCCGCGAATCGCGACATCATGGTCCCGACCGCGAACGTCCGTGTCGTGGTCGATCCAAAAAGCGCGCTCTTCGTTAGCGGCTCCGTCCTCGATTACAGCGACGACCTGCAAAAAGGCGGATTCAAAGTGACGAATCCGAACGCAGTCGCCCATTGCTCGTGTGGCGAAAGCTTCGCGGCATGACCGACTTTCTGGGCAAATAGTCGGCATGAAGATCGCGTTGAAGCCTGAGAATGTCGCGCGGCTGGTGTTCTTCATCCGCGGTGAGAAGGTTATGCTCGATTCCGACCTCGCCATGCTTTATGGCGTTGAAGCGCGTAGCCTAAACCAAGCGGTCGCAAGGAATCACAAGCGCTTTCCGGCTGATTTCATGTTTCAACTTTCCGAGAAAGAATACGAAGACATCCGGTCACAATCTGTGACCACATCCGGAGGGAAAAAGCTTAAGTCATCACAAACTGTGATCTCAAAACCACCAACTTCCGGCGATGCATCGCGTTTGAGATCACAAATTGTGACCTCAAAGGGCGGCCGCGGAGGTCGTCGCTATCGCCCATACGCCTTCACCGAACAAGGCGTGGCCATGCTATCGAGCGTTCTGCGCAGCTCGCGCGCGGTGAGGTAAACATCGCGATCATGCGGACTTTTGTGCAACTCCGGCGATTAATGGACGGCAACCAGGAGCTTGCTCGAAAAATCAATGCACTTGAAAATAAATACGACGAACAATTCTCTGTCGTCTTTGCCGCAATAAAACAGCTCATCACGCCCCCACCGCGGACAAAAAAAAAGATCGGATTCCATTCCGAGTGACCGATTACTTCACGGTTCTGGAACAGCAGAGAAAACCCTGGCTCGATCCACAAGAGCTGAAGGAAAAATATCACGGGCTCGCGCGTCGCAGCCAGCCGGACCAGAATGTCAACGAAGCCTACCGGGTCCTCGTCGATCCGAAGCTGCGGCTGCAACATCTTTTGACTTTGGAAGGCGCGCCGCCGTCGGCTTCATCCACGGAAATCCCGGAGGAGTTGGCCGACCTCTTCATGGCGATCGCGCCGACGTTGCACAAGATCGACATGGTGGATGCAACGCACGTCGACGAGCTGATTAATCAAGTTAGAGATTTGAATGAAGAAACGCTGGCGGATGTGCGCGCAATCGATGCGAATTGGAACAAGAGGTTGAGCGAGATCGAGAAACTATATCGCCGCATTAGTTATTTAAGTCGCTGGTTGGAGTTGCTCGAAGAACGCCGTTTTCAGTTGTCGATCTAAGATGTTCATTTGAACTTGCGCTGGTTTCGTTAGCCTGCGATGCTGATGTCATGCTCACGCATCGGCAGAAAAGCATTCTCGATTTCATCCAAAGCGAGCAGCGTGAGAAAGGACTCACCCCGAGCACGCGCGAAATCCAAAAACATTTTCGCTTCGCTAGCCAGACGTCGGTGATGCAATACCTCGCCACCCTGGAGCGAAAAGGTTTCCTTAACCGCCACGCCCGCAAAGCGCGCGCGCTCATTACCCCGGTGCAGAAGGTGCGTATTTCCGATATCCCGATTTACGGGCAAATCCCGGCCGGCATGTCAGCGCTGAACGAGCAAAGCATCGAAGGCCATATTTCACTCGACAGTCGCTCCGTTAACGCATCGAAAAGCGCCGGGACATTTGCGCTGCGAGTGCGGGGTGATTCGATGATCGATGCACACATTCTCGACGGGGACATCGTCATTCTGGAAGACCGCAAAGATGTGCAGAACGGGGACATCGTGGCGGCATTGATCGATGGGGAGACAACGCTGAAGCGATTTGTGACGGAACATGGCCGGCCTTATTTGAAAGCAGAGAACCCGCAGTATCCCAATTTGATTCCCGCGCGCGAGTTGCTCATTCAGGGGGTGATGGTATCGCTCGTGCGCAAACATATTGGTCGACAACGCAAGAAACGAGTTTAATGTTCACTTGAACATAAACTCAGAACATGCCAATGTCTCCGCGTGGCTGCGCGGAATCCGCTTGTCGATCTTAGGAACCTGCTCGCCGAAAGATTTCCGGCCGCGCTCACGCCGCGCCCCACACATTTATCGACAGGGCTGGCTTTTCTCGACGCCGCCATCGCGGGCGGGTTATGCAAAGGTGCGATTACCGAGATAATCAGCCCGCAGCTCAGCGCCGGCAGCGCGACTCTTATTGCTGCTCTGCTGCAAGCAGCGCAACGCGATCGTTACTTTGTCGCGCTCATCGATGGGAGCGATTCGTTCGACCCGCAGCCGCTCGGAAACAATTGTTTGCGTCATTTGCTCTGGATGCGTTGCGATACAGCGCGCACGGCCATGCAAGCGGCTGATCTGCTCTTGCGCGATGGCAATTTTCCATTGGTGATTGTCGATCTTGTCCTCAATCCGGCGGAGCAACTTCGAAAAATTCCACAGGCGAATTGGTACCGATTGCAACGTTTGGTCGAGCCGACTTCCAGCGCATGTCTGGTCTTGAGTCGGCAAAGCATGGTGGCGAGCGCGCAACTTAAACTCGTTCTCGAAAACGCGTGGACGCTTTCGAGCTTTGAGGCCGATGATGCCTTGGCACGGCTGCGCGTTCGCATTCAACGTTCGCACGCAAGATCGACATGGACGGAAGCGGCCAGCTGATGTTCGCCACCATTTATCTGCCGAACTTTTATCTGCAGGCCGCATTGCGCCATCAATCGGAATCGCAGGACAAACCCGCGGCGTTGATCGAGGAACAGGAAAAGAAACCGGTCATCATCCAATTGAACGAAGCCGCGGAAGCGGTCGGCGTGCGCAAAGGAATGACGCCGAGCCAGGCGTTAGCGCGATATTTGCACGTCGTGATTAAAGCGCGGGCGGCGATGAACGAGCAATCGATGCAGGAGATGCTGCTGCAATCCGCCTTTACGCTTAGTCCGTATGTGGAAGCGACCGCGCCCGGAGTCGCCACTGTCCGGTTTACTGCGTGGCATCGGCATCTTGCCGATGATTCATGCGCTGGAAGCGCATGCCACAAAGTTCTGCGCGTGATCGAGCAATTAAGCGAATGCGAGATCAAAGCGCAGGCCGCAATCGCGCGGACGCCGGACACGAGTTTTCTCGCGGCCCATTTGGCGCGACCGGTGTTGGAGGTGAACGACGCGAAAGATTTTCTCGGCCCGTTGCCGATCGAAACGCTCGCGCTTACGCCATCTCTGTAGGGGAAGCTGCCAGCTTCCCGTAAATTCGATGGGACGCTAACAGGGTCCCCTACAGTTTGTCTGTTGCGCTTTTAAGAAATTGCTGGCTCTGGTTTTCGCTCGATCAAAAGTCGGTAAACCAATCCGCCCAGTCCTGCGCCCAGAAACGGACCGATCCAGCAAACCAAGTGATCTTTCCAGAAACCTGCGGCGAGCGCCGGACCGAAAACGCGCGCGGGATTCATGGCCGCGCCGGTGAGCGGTCCGCCGAATAAGATATCGAGAGTAATTGTCGATCCAATGGCCAGGCCGGCAACGGCGCGCTGAGCGCGTTCATCGACGGCGGTGCCGTGAACGACGAAGACGAGGAAGAAAGTCAGGATGCTTCGACCAGAATCCCCTGGGCCGGCGTGAGATTGATCGCCAATTGCGGTGTGCCGGTGACAACTACGTCGCGCGCGAACAAACTGAGACAAATGAAGGCTGCGGCGGTCGCGCCTAACAACTGCGCGATCCAGTAACGAATGACGTCGCCGATTTTCATGTGCCCGCCGCAGTAGAGACCGAAGGTGACGGCCGGATTGAATTGCCCGTCGGAAATGTGCAGCGTGGCGCAGACAAATGCGGCGATGGTTAAGCCGTGCGCGACCGCGACGGCGAGGGTGTCGTGACCGGCGGTTTTAATGGCGCCGATGCCGACAAAGATGAGCGCGAAGGTTCCGATGAATTCAGCAAGACAGGGCCGAAATTTGTTCATGCCCCGATGGAATCAAATTGCGGGCGCCGTGACAATGGAGATGTCGATCTAACGAAGGTCAGCGCGATGGACGGACTCTGGGGAGCGCACGCGCCCTCGCGTGCTGTTGCGGCGCCCTCGCCGCAACGAACTTTGTCTTGCGAAAAGATGGCGATCGCGAGGGCGCAATCGCCAGCACGCGAGGCGCGTGCGCTCCCCAGAAAGAGGTCTAACCGCCGACGTAGTTAGGATATTTATCGTGGAGCTGCTTGGCCGCGCGATCTGCTTCGCTGCCTTTGCCAGCGCGTTGGTAGGCGGAAGCGGCTTTTTGCAATGCGCGCGGCGTCACCGCGGGATCGTCGTAAAGCAAGGCAACACCCATGAATGCTTTCCCCGCTTCATCGAAATTCCCGCGTTCGATCTGGACTTCGCCCGCAAGTAAGCGCGCTTCGGCGTTAACGCGGCCTTCTGGCTGGAGCCGCATAATCTCTTCCGCGATTTTCTGCGCGTCGTCGGCCTTATGCGCGCCGACCTTGGCCGCGCCGAGCGCGAGCAATACTTTGGCTTTGCCGGCCGGGTCGGTCGCGGTTTGCAAATATTTTCCGTAAGCTTCTTCCGCTTCGGGAAAATTCTGGAGCTTGATGGCGGCGTCGCCGAGATAGAACCAGAAATCCGGTTTGATGTTGGGGGGATTGTCGATCTTGCCGAGCGCGCTCAGATATTTTTCGGCGGCGCGATAATTTTTCTCGTTGTAATACTCGATGCCGAGCCACTCGAGGATCTCCGGCGGCACGGTCGCGTTCGGCGCAGTCATAAAATTATCGACTTCCTTTGTGACCGCGGGACGGTCGCGCAGACCAAAGTAGGACGAGATGATGCGAACAGTCGCCGGATTGTAGTACTGCTCTTTGTTTAACTGCCGCGCCGCATTCAATAGCAGGATCGCCGCCTTGAAATCCTTCGTCTCGAACGCGGCTTTGCCGATGTAATATTGCGCCTGCGCGGCGACGGAGCTTTTCGGGTATTCCTTGAGCAACTGGCGAAAGGTATCGCTCATTCCTTTGCGATTTTCCTGCTGGCCGAGGACAAGCGCTTTTTGTTGCAAGGCGGCTTCGCGTTCGCGCGCTTGCGGATACTTCGACAGAATCGTGTTCAGGTCAGCTAAGGCGGCGTCGTAGTTTTTGGCTTGTTCGTAAACGAGCGCGCGTTGCGCGAAAGCGGAAGGAGCCTGCGCGTTATCCGGGTAGGCCTGGACGTAATAAGTGAAAGCCTCGATGATTCCGTTCTCATCCTTCAACTGCAGCTGACACGAACCGAGCTTGTAGGCTGCTTCCGCGCGCAGCTTTGGTGAAAGCTGACCGACGCGCAATTCCGCATAGATCGGCGCTGCATCCGCCCACGCTTTTTGTTTGTAGAGCGCTTCGGCTTTCAAAAGCTTGGCTTGATCGGCGCGTTCGGCGGTCGGGTTTGTTTTTAAAAATTCGTCGACTGCGACCAGGAGATGACCGGGGTCCGAGTTGTAAATATTGATGAGGCGCTGGTATTGCGCGTCTTTCGCTTCATCGCGGCTGGGATACTTGGCGATGATCTCGTCGTAAATAACGCCGGCTTCCCTGGCGTGATTCAATTGCCGCTCGGCGTTCGCGACCAGCAACATCACTTCAGCCCGCGCTTCTTCTGGGATTTTCTGCTGCTCTTTTTTGTAATCGACGAGTAATTGCGCGTATTGGCCGCTGTAATATTGCAGACGCAGATAGCCGACTTGCGCGATCGCGCGGAATTTTCCTGCCTCCGGCATGGTTCGGCCTTTTTGTAAAAGGCTGGCCGCTTTATCGATAATTCCCTTATCGACCTTGCCTTTCTCAGCCTGGACAAGATCGACAGCGATCACGCCGCCACGCACCGCTGCTTCCGCTTTCAACGCGGGCTTCTGCGCTTCGTTTGCCAGCGCCTCATATTGCTTCAACGCGTCGATCTTTTTCCCGCGCGAAAACAAAATCGACGCGGCGGCGTACCGGCAATCATCGCGGTACGGGTTCGCGCCTTTCGCGTCGATGACCTGTAGATATATCCCACACGCTTCGTCTTTTTTGTCGAGCGCCTCGAAACAGCGCGCTTCGAAATAACGCGCGGAAAGCGCAATGGATGGCTCCTTTGACTTCGCCGCCGCGCGATGAAACAGCGGTAAGGCGGCGCCAAAGTTTTTTTCGTTGAAGGCGGTCTCGCCGAGAACATAGGCGGCGGGTCCGGCGAAATCGCTCTCGGGATAATTGTCGAGGACAGCCTGAAACGCTTTGCGCGCGGGACTGTTCTTATTTAGGGCGCGGTAACTCTCGCCCAGAAAAAAATAGGCGGTGGCGCGCCCGGAGCCATTTGGATATTGATCGATGTATTTTTCGTACTCGGGAATCGCGAGGTCGTACAACTTCTGATGGAAGAGACCTTCAGCGTACTCGAGCTGGCGTTGCGCCGGCGGTTCAGTTGGCGCCGCTGATGGCTCGGCCGATTCCGCAGAAGAAGATGTCGATCTTTCATTCGGTTCCGGTGCATCCGGCGGAAGTGCGCGGGCGACGGGAGGGTCTTCCGCCGGTCGAGCGCGGCGCACCGGCTGATTCTGCGCGACAGCCGAAGTGATGATTAAAGCAAAGGCGACGACGCCATTCGCGCGATGCGCGATTTTCATTTTGCCGTGGCAAACGCGACGTTCGTGACGCCGGCTTCGCTGCAAAGATTTAGGACCGAGACAATGTTTCGGTAGGCCCCGGCTTCGTCGCCGCGGATAACGACCGCCTGCTCAGCATTCAGCTGCACGAGGTTCCGGAGCAGATCGCTCAGTTCCGGACCGGACAACATCCGCCGATTTACCACGACATTGCCGTCGCTCTTCACGTTGACGACGACGTCGCCGATCGGCGCCGCTTTTTCTTTCGCGGCGTTCGCCTTCGGCACTTTGACATCCAGCTCGTTTTCGTTACGCGCCGCGTTCCACGTCATCAAAAAGAAAATGAGCAACAGGAGAAGAACATCGACCAGCGGCGCGAGCTGAATGCCGGGATGATGAGGGATGGCGCGGCCGCGGAGGTTCATGGTGGGAAAACGGAAACGCTCGCTAAGATCGACAATCGATCAAAATTCATCCTCGAGCAAAACCGGCGCGCGTTCCGATCGTCTTTCGCCGTGATGAATCGATAGCAACGCGAGGATGTGGGTGACGGCTCCTTCGAGATCGGAGATGAGTCGTTGCACGCGTCCGCGGAAAAACGCATAGAAGATCATCGCCGGGATGCCGATGGCGAGACCGCCGCAGGTGTTGAGGAGAGCTTCGCTCACTCCTTTTGAAAGCAAGGCGTAGCGGGCTGTCCCGAGATCGGCGCCGAGCGCGGAGAACGAACGCACGATACCGATGGCTGTGCCGAGCAATCCAATGAGCGGCGCGATCATGCCGATGTCAGCGAGATAGGTGACGCGATTGTTCAGATTCGCGGCGACGCGGGTGCCTTCCGTTTCGGCCAGGTCGCGCACCTGTTGAAAATCGGCGCTCGGATTTTTGGTGGTGAAATCGAGGACCTTTTGCACGACGCGAGCAATCGCTTCGCCATGTCGATTAGAAACCGCGAGTAAACCGAGATGATCGCGTTTGCGCAGCAAGGCGTCGGCCGTAGCCATGAATCCGCTGGAGACGACCGCGCCTTTACGGATCGTCATCAAATAAACGATAACGAGCATGAGCGAAAAGACGGACAGCGCGATCAATGCGTACATGACCGGGCCAGCCGTGAGAATGGCGTCGAGCACGGTTCGCGTCCGTGGAAGATCGGGCGCGATCGATGGCGTGGGGGTTTGCGCGAGCAGCGGAGACGCGATCGCAGCGGCGATCAGCGAGAGCAAAATTTTCATGCGGAAGGTCTGGCTACGATAGGCGGAGTGGGTTTCGATGCAAACGCCGCCATCAGCTAAAACCCGGGTAAGAGCCGCAAGTTGCTAGACAAAGCGATCCTCGGCCGCGCGCCGAATGCGGAAGATGTGGGCCGGTTGGATTTGCGGATCGAGCTCTACGTAATTGCGGCGGCCGGACCAGGTGTAGCGCGCGTCGCTGAGCAGATCATGAACTTGATACGGCATCCCTTCGGAAGATCCGAAGAGCTCGATCGGTACATCGACATAGGAATGTTGCTTGCGATGCGGATCGAGATTGAGCACAACCAAAACGATATTTTCCCCAGCGGCCGTCATTTTGCCGTAGAAAATAATCGAATCGTTCTCCGCGGGATAGAAACGGAGATTCTCGTAGAAATGTAACGCGCGGTTCGTGCGGCGAATCTCATTCAACCGCGTGATCCAATCCTTGATATTGCCGGGCGCGTTCCAGTCGCGTTGTTTAAACTGGTACTTTTCCGAATCGATATACTCTTCGCGACCGGGCAAAGCCGCATTCTCGCAAAGCTCGAATCCGCTGTAGATGCCGTAAACGCTCGAGAGCGTCGCAGCCAGCACCGCCCGAATCATGAAAGCAGGACGACCGCCTTCCTGCAGATGAAGCGGCAGAATATCCGGCGTGTTCGGCCAGAGATTGCCGCGAAAATATTCCGTCATCTCTGTCTGGGTCAGCTCCGTGAAATACTCGACGAGTTCCTGCCGGGTGTTACGCCAGGTGAAGTAGGTGTAGCTCTGGGTAAATCCGGCTTTGGCCAGCGCCTTCATCATTTTCGGTTTGGTGAAGGCTTCGGATAGGAAGATCACATCCGGATATTTATCGCGCACGCCGGTGATCAAGTATTCCCAGAATGGCAGCGGCTTGGTGTGCGGATTATCAACCCGGAAAATGCGCACGCCGTGACTCGCCCAAAAGAGAATGATGCTCTTCATCTCCGCCCAAAGCTCGCGCCAGTTCGCGCAGTGGAAATTTAGCGGATAAATATCCTCGTACTTCTTCGGCGGATTTTCGGCGAATTTGATCGTGCCGTCTGGCCGATGATAGAACCACTCCGGATGCTCCTGCACATAAGGATGATCGGGAGAGCAATTGATGGCGAAATCGAGCGCGATCTCCATTCCACGCTTGCGCACTTCCTCGTCCAGCCAGGCGAAATCTTCGAGCGTTCCGAGTGAAGGATCGATCGCTTTATGCCCGCCGTACTCGTTGCCGATAGCATACGGCACTCCCGGCTCGAATGGTTCGCTTGTGACCGAGTTGTTGCGTCCTTTGCGGTTGGTATGACCGATCGGATGGATCGGCGGAAAATAAATAACGTCAAAGCCCATGGCGCGGGCATCGTCAATCCGCGGCAAACAATCCCGCAAGGTCGAGCCGCGATCGGCGTGTCCCGCAGCGGAACGCGGGAAAAACTCATACCACGCAGCTGTCCGCGCTCTCGTTCGATCGACAATTACACGTGGAGCCGGCGCGTATTGCGTGGCGGCGGCCCGATCGGGATAACTGGCCATCAAAACATCCACCTCCGCCGAATGGGTGATGGCATTAATCTCCGCGTTTCCGCTGGTGCGGATCAGCTCCGATAACTCAAGAAGCCGGCTCGCATCGGTGGGCTCATGCGCGCGCTGGGCCGCGTCGTCGAAAAGCGCAGCTCCTTCCAGCGCCTCGGTCGTTAGGCTGGTGGTACCGGCCTCGAATTTTTTGGCGAACTCGTGTTGCCAGCCGCGAAAGATATCCGTCCATGCTTCTACGGTGTACTCGTAGATGGCGTTCTCATAAAACGTGCACACGCCCCGCCAGCGATCGTTATCGACAAACGTCATCGCGGTTTCGTGCCAGCGATTTTCACCGACCGTCCGCCACTTTAGGCTGGCCGCAACCACGTCGCGGCCATTTTTGAAAATATCCGCTTCGACGACGAGGTCTTCACCGACGACTCGTTTGACCGGATAACGCCCGCCGTCGATCAGCGGCTGCAAATTTTCAATAACGACGGCTGGAAAAGCCCGAATCATGGGCCTTCAATCAACTGATATTCCCGGTGTGCGAAAGCGGAAACTCCGCTCGCGCTAACTACCGTTGGCGGATGGTTCGAGCGCGAAATAGAACGCGCACTCGTAATTGCCCGAATTGCGCGTCTCTTCCCGGCGAACACTGGTGCCGAGAACGGCTTCCACCAAATCCTGCTCCAAACGGCGCACGATCGGATACTGATCGAGCAGATTCGCGATCGGTGAGTGACATTCCAGGATCTGCGGGCCACCGTCTTTTTCCTCGGTCGTGAATTGCGACATATGGCCTTCGCCATCACGCACCTTCGCCAACCATTTGGCCCGGTCGGCGATGGTATCGCCTTTGACCTTCGCCTTCAGCGTCGCTGTCTTCCGCTCGAACACATTATAGAGAAGCTTCTCCGGCGCGTTCGGTCCGTGGATTTCGTGGATCGATTTCAGGAGTTCAAGCGTGAATTGATTACTATCCGACTGAAAAAGATCGTGCGTGCGCTGGGTCAATCGATACACCATTTCCGGGCGACCCATCTTTTGCGGGCGTCGCCAGGTATCGAGATAACCGTCGCGTTGCAGCGTTAGGCAATGCTGTTTGATGCCCATGTAGCTCATCTTCATTTTGCGCACCAACTCATTAACCGACAGCCCCTTCGAGCGCTTCAACGAGTTCAGAATCTCCAGCCGCTGGGTGCGGCCAATCTCAGCAAGCAATCGTTGGTTCATGGCGGTAAGGAAGGTTAGCTGGGCAGTTTATACGCGGCTCCATTTAAAATCGCAACGTCAAAATTACGCAAGTAGCGGGAGCATAGGAAATTAAACATCTTCGAGGCAAAAACAGCCCTCTCTTATTCACCGACCTTAAACGGAAGATCGACAATCTCCACCCCGATGGTCCCCTCCGCAGCCACTACCTTCAGCTGCGTTCCCGCAGCATTGAAACCGCGCTTCACGTAGCCCAAAGCCATCTCCCCTCCGACGCGTTTACTCCGCGCCGCGCTTGTAATCCAGCCCACCTCCTTGCCTTCATCGTTTTGCAATCTCATACCCGCCCCGAGCGGCGAATCCGAAACCAAACCGCACAGCGCCTTGTTCCGCTGCCCCGACATCTTCATCCGCGAAATCACTTCCTGCCCGATGTAACACCCTTTCCCATAATCGACGCTGTTACTTTCGAGACCGGCCTCGGGCGGAATCACATCGGCCGTTAGCTCAGCGCCCCAACGCGGAATTCCTTGCTCGATCCGAAAAACCTCCGCCTGCGCTTCGTCGCAAAACGAAATTGTCTCGGCGAGGCGCGCGAAAGTTTCGTCCCGCACCGATGCTTCCATCCACAAATCTTTTCCGGCTTCGCCGAAACGATTCGCCGCGATCGTTCGGCAATTTGGTAATTCCGGCAAAGCCGCGCCGATCACGTGCAAGATCGACAATCGCTCAGTGACATCTTCGAGAATCACATCGTCCGCGATGACATAGCGCTCCAGTCGAGACGGCAGCGTTTCGCGCAACACCGGATCAGCATCCAGCATGAACGCTTCGCCGTCGCTCGCCACCATCGCGTGCGCATCCATCTTTCCTTTCGCGTTCAGGATACATGCTGCGATCGCTTCCGACTCCGTCGCTTTGCGGACGTCGTTGGTCAGCTGCCCATTGAGATAACGTTGTCGATCTTGCCCGGTCACCCGAATTTTCGTGCGGGCGGACAGATCGAAAAACAGGCCGTCGTGCAATTTTTAGCTGTTGCTCTCGCGTCGCAAAAGTCGGCCGAGAAATCCGCGGCGTTCCGCCTGTTCCGGCTCGAGGGCTTCCGCTTCCAGTGGAGCGGGCTCCTCGGGAAAGTTCATCTCTGTCGGCTGCTCTTCCTGGATCACATCGGCCACTACCTCGCTCGGCGCGATCAACGGCTCTTCCGCCGCGGGGACAAGATCGACAGCGACATTTGGCTCCGCCGTGGTTTCGACTTGCGGCGGCACTTCGGTTGATTCCGCAGGTAAGTGAAGGTCGACCCACGGTGGGTCTACTTCTGGCGGCTGCGGGTTGAATAGCTCAAGATCTGATTCTGTTCCGCCACTCGGCGTGTCTCCAAAATATTTTCGCGCGACGGCCGAGTAATCTTCGTCCCCATAACCGCGTTGCATTTGCTCCAGCAATCGGTCGCGCGCCGCCGAGGTGATGCCAAGTTCGAGATGATGCGACAACCCCATCCGACTCGCGATCTGCATATCCTTGAGCATGTGTTTGACCGAAAAATGCGGCTCGAAATTGCGATCGACCATTTTCGGAAGTTTCAGCCCAAGCGTTTTTGAATTGCTGGCGTTGCCTTCCATGGCCGCCACAAATTTTTCGAGCGACAACTCTGCGCTGCGCATGAGAGCGAGCGCCTCGGCCGCAGCTTGCACCGTCGCGGCCGTCACCATATTCGTCGTGATCTTAATCACGGTGGCGTGTCCGATTTCGCCGATCACCATCAATTCCTTGCTCGTCGCCTCCAGAATCGGACGCGCTTCTGCGATCGCCGCTTCGTCACCGCCGATGTAATACACCAGAGCGCCATTCTCGGCCGCTTCCTTACTTCCGGTAAACGGCGCCTCGATGAAACGGGCGCCGCGGCGCGCCACGATTTCTCCCGCCAGGATCATCGTGTGCGGCGACACCGTCGAGTGCGCGATCACGATATGTTGCGCGCCCAATCCGGGCGAAAGTTGTTTCACGACATCGAGCAGCGCGTCGTCATCGGAGACGAAGAGCTGGATGTAATCGCACATTTCCGCCAACTCCTCCGGCGCCCCGACGAAATTCGGTACCGGACGCGGCGTGCGATTCCAAACAAAAACGTGAAAGCCTTTATTGCGCAAAACCTCCCGCACCCGGCTGCCGATAATGCCGAGACCGATAATGCCAACATTTTTTCGCCTTCGCCGGGACATGAAATCTGCGCCACGTCTGAATACGCGACTCGGCGCGCGTCCAGAGTGAAGTTAAACATTCTATCGCGCAATGCCGAACTTGGCTACTTGCCCGGAATCTGCGGGGCGCGCTTCGCGGAATCAGCCACCAGTTTCTCCACCGCAATTCGGCGTTTGTCGTTTTCCAACTCTGCTTTGACGTCGCTGAGTGCGTCCTCAAATTTCATCTGCCTTACGCCCTTGATCTCCATCAGTTGGACCAGATGAAACCCCAGTTCGGTGCGGATTGAAGCGATCTCGCCCACGCCCATTCGCAAGATCGACATCATAAAATCCGGCGGCATCCGCCATTCAGAAAAATAACCGAGGTCGCCGCCCTGTTTCTTGGTCGCTTCATCCTCCGAGAACAACGGCACTAGTTCGGAGAACTTTTCGCCACGGCCGATTCGCGCCGCGAGTTCTTGGATAATGCGCTGCTTGGTCTCTACAATTTCGTTAGCGGTGTCCGGCGGCGCCGCCAGGAAGAGATGGGCCGCGCGATATCGAGCGGGTTGCGCCCAGTCCTGCGCGTGCTTCTCAAAATAGTCGCGACCTTCCTGCTCGCCGATTGCGGATTGATTCGCCAGTTGTCGATCTAACCAGCGGGTCGCGCGCAAATTTGCCGCGACATCTCTTCTAAACAGGAGCGGGTAAAGACCATTCGCCTTCAGGGCAGCCGCCCACGCCAGGACGTCCGGCAACTGAAACGTCAGCGCCGCGTATTCCTTCTCCAGTTCTGCGTCGGTAATTTTTTCCCGGCGCGCTTCGTCACGCAGCGACGCATCGGCGATCAAACTCGTTAGTGCCGAGCGTTCCGATCCATTCGTCGCTCGCTCTCGCCATTCTCCTTCGCGGCGCTGAACGTCTTGTTCGTAGATGCCGGTTTCGCCGACCAAGACGACCAGCGCGCCTCGGGCTAACAACTGCCCGATGGCGCTGCGACAGCGAATCGAGTCAGCGACATTGTGACCGACAAACGCTCCGCCCACGCCCGCGACGAGGATTAAAATCGCGAACGACAACCTGTTCACTTGAAAGCCAGCTCCGAAAGGTAGTACGCCGCTACCGCGCCGACGCGCTGCAAACTCTCCGCACTCACCTTGTCGATCTTATCATCGGCCGTGTGCCACGCCGGAAAATCAAAATCGATTAGATCGATTGTCGGAATGCCGATGCCGTTCAGCGGCGTGTGATCATCGGTAATGTCGCCTTGGAAATAGGTGAAATATTCTCGCAGCTTCAGCGCGGTCGCCGCAGCGAAGATTTGTTCAGTGATCTGCGGCGGCGAATTCGGTGAAAGCGTGATGTTCAACAAACGATCGCCGACCATGTCGAACAACACCCCGCCGCGGAATTGTCCCGCCGTTTTGTTCTCGACCAATTGCTTCGCGAAATAGCGACTGCCATACAGACCATCGGTCGCCGTGAAACTCTCGTAGGCTTCTTCGCCGTCGAAGAAAACAAGTTGGATCTTCGCGGCCAACTCCGGTCGCAACGCGAGCACCCGCGCCATCTCTAATAGAAGACCCGTGCTCGAGCCGCCGTCGTTTGCGCCGACAAATGCGAACGTATCAAACGTTTTCGTATCGTAGTGCGACAACAAGAGAAACGACGGCGGTGACGTGCGTTTTTCTTTTCCTTCGAACTGCGCGATCAGGTTAACGAAAGTGATTTTTCCGCGCGGCGTTTCATCGCTGAACATTTGCCGCGACAGCTTCCAGCCGTAACTCGCAAGTTCCTTCTCGATATAAGCGCGCGATTTTTCGATCGCTTCAGATGCGGCCGGCCTAGGCCCAAGATCGACAAGGTGCTGCATGTGTTGCCGCGCTTTTTCGCCGGAGAACTCTTCCCAGATCTTTGGCGAAGCGCCGCCCAAAGCGGGCAGAGCACTCAGAAAAACTGCGGACAGGATCGCGCGCATGCGATTGTCGATCTTGCGACGGACCGTCAGTTTTGCACGGTCAATCCGAGAGCAGTGACCACGCGCTCGAGATCGTCGTTCCCGTAATACTCGATCTCGATCCGGCCGCGTTTCGCGCCGTGGTGAATCGCCACCCTCGTACCGAGATGCTGTTGCAATCGGTTCTGCAAATCCTCGATCGACGCCGGGTTATCAGTAGATGTCGATCTTGCCTTTCGGCGTGGTCGATTCGACCCGAGCTGGCGCGCGACCAATCTCTCGGTCTGCCGCACGGTCGCCTTCCGGCGCAACACCGTTTCGGCGACGAGCAGTTGTTCTTCGGGCGCTTTTAGCCCAAGCAAAACTTTAGCGTGACCGACCGAAAGTAATTCCTGATTCAACCACGTTTGCAGCTGCGGATGAAGATCGAGCAAGCGCATCGCATTCGCGACGGCGGCGCGGCTGCGGCCGACTTTCGTCGCGATATCTTCCTGGCGCATGCCGAATTCGTTAGCCAGTCGCGCGTAACCTTGCGCTTCTTCGATCGGATTCAGGTCCGCGCGTTGGAGATTCTCGATCAGCGAAAGCTCGAGCACTTCGAGATCGCCGGCGCTGCGAATGATCACCGGCACCTCGCTCAATCCCACTTCTTTCGCTGCCCGCCAACGGCGTTCCCCGGCGATGAGCTCGTGCCCGCCGTTAACGCGACGGACGATGAGCGGCTGAATGATTCCGTGTTGGCGAATCGAATCGATCAATTCCTGCAACGCTTCGCGTGCGAATTCTTTTCGCGGCTGGAGCGGACTGGGAACGATGGCATCCAGGCTAAGACGATGAATTTTCTCGCCTGAATCCGGCGCCGCCAAAGGAGTGGCAGGCCGGGTGCCGATCAATGCGCCGAGGCCTTTGCCGAGACCGGTTTTCGCCATGGGTGCAGCGTACCGGAAGCGTATGCTCAACGCAAACAACAAGGTGTTGCATTGCGCGGGGCGAGGGCGCGGCTAGCGTGCGCACATGTCAGCCACGCCGGACGTATTCACTTTGGGTCATTCACCCGACCCAGATGACGCGTTCATGTTTTATGCGATGGCGGAAAATAAAATCGACCTGCGCGGTTATCGCTTTGAACACCGGCTCGAAGATATTCAAACGTTGAACGAACGCGCGCTGCGCGGCGAATTGCATATCTCCGCCATTTCGATTCATGCTTACGCGTTCGTGTCGGATAAATACGCGCTGCTGCCGTGCGGCGCGAGCATGGGCGACGGCTATGGACCGATGGTCATTTCGCGAAATGAAGATGTCGATCTTAGCAAATGCCTGATCGCGATTCCCGGACGCATGACGAGCGCATTTCTCGCGTTGCAACTTTATCTCGGCGAATTCCGACACATCGTCGTGCCGTTCGACCAAATCTTCGCGGCAGTAGAAAGTGGCCGCGCCGAAGCCGGCCTGATTATCCACGAGGGCCAGCTAACCTACGCGAAATCCGGTTTTCGGAAGATTATCGATCTTGGTGAATGGTGGAAAAGCAAGACCGGGTTGCCGCTACCTCTCGGCGGCAACGTTGTGCGCAAAGATATTTCATCGCCCATCCGTTCGGACATTGCGCAGATCATGAGCGAAAGCATCGATTACGCGCTAACGCATCGCACGGACGCGGTCGCTCACTCAATGCCATATGCGCGCGACATGAATGCAGATCTCGCCGGCAAATTCATCGGGATGTATGTGAACGATTTCACGCGCGATTACGGCGACACTGGGCGCGCAGCGATTACGCGATTCCTAAACGACGCGCGCGCGGGCGGGTACATCGACACCCCGCCGCAGCTGGAATTCGTCGAATAGCTACTTCTTCTTCTCGGGCTCTCTCGCCTGCTTCACGAACGCTTCAACCCGCGCGAATTCCTTTTTGAATCCCACGGTGAAATCATGCGTGCCGTACTCGAAAAGAACGACGAAACAAAAAGTGAAAAATAGAAACAGAACGACCCAGAAAAGGGTGCGGATCAGGCCCATATGGAGTGAGGGTATCTCACTCGGAAGGTGGGGTCAACGGCGCTTCCTTGGGTAAAAGTTCGCATTGAACCGGCGATTGAAACTGCCATGCTTTTTTTGCAGCTATGCGTGTGCCACTGCTCGACCTAACTGAACAATACCGGCAACTGGCCGCTCCCATTCGGGACAAGATCGACAAGGTCCTGTCGAGCCATCGTTTTATTCTCGGACCGCACGTCGAAAGTTTCGAAAAGGCGATGTGCGATTTCACCGGCGCGCCTCACGCGATCGGTGTTTCGTCCGGAACAGACGCTCTGCTCGCGGCGTTGATGGCGATGGAGATAGGCCCCGGTGACGCGGTCATCACGACCCCTTTCTCGTTTTTTGCCACCGCTGGATGCATCGCGCGCGTCGGAGCCACACCCATCTTCGTCGACATCGATCCGACGTCTTACAACATTTCCACGCGCGCCCTCGAGCAGTTCCTCAATGGCGAATGCGAACGTGCTGATGATCGATTGAAGGTCCGCAAAACCGATGAGCGCGTCCGCGCGATCATTCCAGTCCATCTTTACGGCTTGTGCTGCGATATGAATGCGATCCATCGCATCTCGGAACAATATCAGCTCGAAGTAATCGAAGATGCCGCGCAAGCGATCGGTGCCGCGTATCCGTTTCATTCAGGAACGAAGCAGGCGGGGACGTTGGGCGAAGTCGGCTGCTTCAGCTTTTACCCATCGAAAAACCTCGGCGCCGCTGGCGACGCCGGCCTGGTTGTCTGTCGCGACGAAGAATTTGCTCACAAGCTGCGCAGTTATCGACAGCACGGAATGGAACCGCGTTATTTTCATCATGCCATCGGCGGAAATTTTCGGCTCGATGAAATCCAAGCTGCGATTCTCGAGGTTAAGCTGCCGCATCTGAACGATTGGTCGGCGCGCCGACGCGAAGCGGCCGATTATTACGGCGCAGAGTTTACCAGAAGTGGATTGACCACGACGATCACGCTGCCGGCAGAGCCGTATCGCAAGTCGGGCCTAACAAGTCATCACATTTACCATCAATACGTCATTCGCACGTCCAGACGAGATGCTCTGCGGGAGCACCTGACTAAACGCGAGATCGGCACCGAGATTTATTATCCGCTCGGTTTGCACGAGCAGAAATGCTTCGCTTATCTCGGCTACAAACAGGGCGATTTCCCCGAGACTGAACGAGCAGCTCAGGAGATCCTGGCGTTGCCGATTTATCCGGAAATTTCTCGCGCAGCGCAAAGCTACGTGGTCGACACCATCGCGGAATTCTTCCGCTAAGATCGACAATCACTGGACGGCGGGCGGCAAAATAGTTGCAGCCGATTCCGCGCGAGCCTATATCAACGCGCACGCACCGGGTAGGTACCGAAGTGGCCAAACGGGGCGGACTGTAAATCCGCTGGCTTACGCCTTCGCTGGTTCGAATCCAGCCCTGCCCAGTTTTTCTTTAACGGCGCTTTTTGCCACCGCGGCGCTTGCCGGCGCTCCGCGAAGACTTCGCGCTTTTTGCTTTGCCGCGTGCTTTGCTCGCGCGGCTGCTCGCCTTTTTACCCCCCTTTGCCTCACTCACGGCACCGCCGGATTCGCGAGCAGACGATTTTCCGGCTGAGGAGCGCTTCTTTCCGGCACTGGCGCGAGAAGAACTCTTTGATTTGCGAGAAGCTGCCTTGCGGCCAGTGGTGCTAACGACCGCTTTCGCTTTTTGCGCAACTTTCTTGACCGCTTTCCGACCGCTGGAGTTGCTCCGGGCCGAGGCTCTGCCCGCAAGCGCTCCGACCACGCCGCCGACTACCGCGCCGACTGGACCGGCCACACTCCCGAGGGCCGCGCCCGCTACTGCGCCCGCCGTCTGTCTCGGGATAGAGGGAAGTTCGATGTCTCGTTGATCCTGATTAAATTTTTGATCGTCCGCCATAAAATGAAGAGCTCCTTAGTTTGGTGTGTATCAATAGTTCGAAGGACAGCACCGTCGTAGCCGTGCGAAATCAAAAAAACATCGCGGGGCGAGGACAACAAAAAAGCGGTCGCCGGAGCGACCGCTTTTCGTGAAAAGTTGTCTTTAGCGTCGGCCGCCACCATCGCGACGTCCACCACCACCGCCGCCGCCATAGCCGCCACCACCGCCGCCGCCACCGTAGCCGCCGCCACCACCGCCGCCGCCGTAACCACGGCCGCCTCCTCCACCGCCACCGGGCGGACGTGCTTCACGAGGACGCGCTTCGTTTACAGTCAAAGGGCGACCTTCGACCGTTTGGCCATTTAGCTTTGTAACAGCATTCTGGGCGTCCTGATCCGAGCCCATCGTTACAAACGCGAAGCCGCGCGATTTGCCGGTGAATTTATCTTGCATGAGCATTACTTCCTGGACGGCGCCAGCGGATGAAAAAAGCTCCTGCAGTTCGTTTTCCGTCGTATTGAAGGAAAGATTGCCAACGTATAATTTAGTACCCATCGAGTTTATTGATGAAAACGTCGCCTGGTCACTGTTCCCGCTTATCGGATTTCAAATCGCCACTGAATAAACTCAACTGACAATTCACCAACTTCCGAGCTGCCGTTTTCTTTTTCGGGCTCATTAGTAAGGTGCTTCAAAGCAGAAAGCAATAGCAAAGCAGAGCCCCAAAAACCGACCAGATGTCGACATTTACTGATCAAAACGGAAAAACAACCTCTTCCCGCGTGGCCGTGGTCGCTGCCGGCCTCATTTCTCCTCTCGGGTCGGGTTTAAATGATAACCGCGAGGCGTTGGCCGAGGCGAAAGATTGTGTCACCGAAGTCGAGCGCTTCCGGGTCGATCACTGTCGCTGTAAAACGGCCGGTCAGGTTCCCGAAAAATATCTCCCTGCCGTAAATGGCAGAAGTCGCGACCGAATTCATCGCGCATCGCGGATGATGATCGGCGCGTTGGACCAAGCACTCGCGCAAGATCGACAATTCAAACCGGAAGTAGCCGTGATCGGAACCACCAGCGGCGGAATGTCCTTTGGCGAAGATTACTACCGCGCCCTCCATCGACACGGTGACTTGCGACCATCCCCCGCCTGGATCGCGAACTATCCGCCACAAAAACCCGTCATCGAGGCGCTGCAGAAATTTCAATTAGATATCGCTTCGCAGGTCATCGCGAATGCGTGCGCATCGGGAACAAATGCGATCGGCCATGCTTTCGAATGCATTCGGTCTGGTCGTTACGAGCGCGTGCTCACGGGTGGCTACGATGCGATTTCAGAACTGGTGTTTGTTGGTTTCGATTCGTTACAAGCCTCGACCCCGGAAAAATGTCGTCCGTTTGATCGACAACGCACGGGAATGGTTCTGGGAGAAGGCGCCGCCATCTTGGCGCTGGAAAATCTCGAAAGAGCGCGCGCACGTGGCGCGAACGTCCTGGCAGAGATCACGGGTTACGGGATTTCCACGGATAACCATCACCTCACTCAACCTAATCCTTCGGGTGTCGGACCGCGCGCGGCGATGTCTCAGGCATTGCGTAGCGCAAACATCGAACCGGCGGCGGTCGATTACATTAATGCGCATGGAACGGCGACGATCTTCAACGACGCGGCCGAAGGAAAAGCGATCGCCGAATTGTTCGGCCGCAAAGTTCCAGTCAGTTCGACCAAGTCGATGATGGGACACTCGTTAGGGGCGGCCGGTGCGATTGAAGCGGTTTTCTGCATCCTCGCCCTGCAACAGCAGCTTCTGCCGCCGAATATCCATCACCGCAGCTCAGATGAAGATGTCGATCTTAACATCGTCGCCAACGCCGCGCGTTCGGCTAAGATCGACATCGCGCTATCGAACTCATTTGGATTCGGGGGAACCAATGCTTCGATCGTGATCGAGCGATATCGCGAATGAGCGTCTGCATCGCAGGCCTTGGGTGGGCCACGCCACTCGGTAGCGGAGTTCCTGAAGTCTGGACGCGTTTGCTCGCAGGCGAGGAAGCAGCGGTCGCACAAATTTCCGACATCGTCAGCGATGTGAGTTATCCGGCTTTTCGTGTTCCAGAAAGCGCGTTGAGCAATCTACCGCGTCATCCGCGGCTGCGTCGCGCCAGCGCGATATCTCGTTTCGCCGCCGCGGCCGGATTAGCGGCGCTCGAGCAGGCAAGATCGACAATCGGCAAGATCGACATGCAACGAGTCGCGCTCATCTTCGCGATCTCGAATGGCGGCGTGATTTACACGAAACGTTTTTATCACGACATCGTGGCGACCGGTGCGCAATCGGCCAGCCCGTTGCTTTTTCCCGAAACGGTTTTCAATGCGCCCGCGAGTCATCTCGCCGCGATCGTCGGAAGTGAAGGAGCGAGCTACACGCTGGTGGGCGATGGCGCTGTCGGCATTCTCGCCGTAAAAATGGCGGAGGATTTACTGGCTTCGGATGCGCTGGATTATTGCCTGGTCGTCGGCGCGGAGGAAGCGGACTGGCTTTTGTGCGATGCCTATCATCGCTGGCGAATGGCGCGACCAACGCCGCCGATCGAGCCGTTTCATTCGTCTGCTAAAGGAATGATCCTGAGCGAAGGCGCCGGCGCAATTCTCATCGGACGTAGCGGCCAAGTGAAGATCGAGCAAACACATGCGGGCGGAAATTATGCCGGACGCCGCCAGGCGCGCGAGTTGGTCGGTCGGGTGGTGAAGGAACTCGCCACGCCGGATCTGCAACTCGCAGTGGCGAGCGCGAACGGGACGTTCGTCGATTCACTCGAAGCGAGCGCGTTCTCGCAATTCGTCCCCGACGCTACGATTTACACGGTGAAGCCGGCGCTGGGCGAAAGCGTGGGTGCGAGCGCGGTCTGGCAAATCATTGTCGCGGCGGAGGCGTTGCGGACTCAACAATTGCCACCTTTGCTTCACGTGGGTGCGGAGGTGAAACGCGACGCTGCTAAATTGCAGAGCGCGCTGGTTTCGAGCTGCGGATTGAACCAGCAAGTGGCCGGAATGCGCTTGTCGATCTAAGGGATTGTCGATCTTGGCCTTTTGTCTTTGCAACGAGGGACGGGTGCGGTACGTTCGGCGTCCGCCATGGCAAAACCGGTTTGGTTTATTTTAAGCCTTTTTCTGGCGTTCAATTTCGCTGGCGCGGCTATTAATGCTCCGAAGGATCAGCCGGTCGAGATCACTTCGACAGGCGAGACGACCTACGAAGGTGGGCTGGCCACGGCGCGCGATAATGTCGCGATTCATATCGGCGACACGGACATTTACGCCGATTACGCGCAGTACAATTCGCAAAAGCACGAGATTCTGGTGCAAGGCAACGCGCGCATCTACCGCGACGTGAGCATGTATGTGGGCGAGCAGGCGATTTACAACACGGAGACGAAACAGATTCGCGCCGTGAACATGCAAACGGAGTATTTCCCCTACTTTGTTTCGGGCGCTAAGATTTCGTCGCTCTCGGAACAAAACGCCTACTTGATCGAGAACGGCACGTTCACGACGCACGACGCGCCCACGTCGGATTTCCATTTACGCGCACGGACCGTTCGCGTTTACGAAAACGATCACGTCGTGTTTCAGAACGTCACTTTTTTTGTAGGCCGCGTTCCTATTTTTTGGTGGCCCTACGTTTACCAAAGACTCGACGACGCTTTCAGTTTTTCGATTTCGCCGGCGTTTCTCAGCTCGTGGGGACCGTCGTTGCTAACGGAAATTACTTTTCCCATACGAGAAAACATTAAGGGGCGATTGCACGTGGATTATCGGACACGGCGCGGAGTCGCGGTGGGTTTCGATTCGGACGTCGAGTACGGAAAGGACAAGAAGAGCTGGGTAAATCTCAAAACGTATTACCTGCAAGACCAGAACCCGCTGTTGAACCGGACGGACGTGCCGCGCGGGCTTGTTTCAGCGGGGCGCTATCGCGTCACGCTGGAAGATCACACTCAGTTTACGGACGATATTTACGGAATCATCGACATCACGAAGCTGAGCGATCCGTTTGTGATGCAGGATTTTTATCACAACGATTTCCGCATCGATCCCGTCCCCGACAACGTGGTCTCGCTCGCGAAAACGAATCCGTTCTACACGCTGACCGCGATTGCCCGTTTCCAGGCGAACGAGTTTTTCGAACAGACGGAGCGGCTCCCGGAAGTCGTGCTGGACGTAAAGCGCCACGCGCTTTTCGGCGGCCCGATTTTTTACGAAGGGGAAACCGGCGTGGCTGATCTCCATCGAAACTTTGCCAGTGGATCGGATTTTCAAGACTACGGCTCGTGGCGCTTCGACTCGTTCCATCAACTGACTTATCCAAACACTTACTTCGACTGGCTCTCGATCGTGCCGCGAGCCGGATTTCGCGAAACGTATTACAGCAAGACGCGAGATTTAGGGCAGACCATCTTCGAGCCGAGCGAAAATCCGCTCGTTCCCGCATTCCTTCTTCCAGAGCCGACCTTGGAAATGCCGATCCTAAATGGCGGAGATAAATTTCGCGATGTCGTCAATCTTGGCGTCGAAGCGTCCTTCAAGATGTCGCGCGAATGGGAAAACGCGCAAAGCCGCACCCTCGGACTCGATGGCCTGCGCCATATCATTCAGCCTTTCACAAACTTTTCCTGGGTTTCGAACGGAGGCCCGGATCCGCGGGAAATCCTGCAGTTCGATCGCTACGAACCTTCCACGCAACTTCGCCCGATCGACTTCCCGCAATTTACTTCGATCGATTCGATCGATCGCTGGACGGTCTGGCGCGTCGGCGTGCGCAATCGCCTGCTAACGCGGCGAGACGATCTCACTGTCAGCTGGCTCGATCTCCAAACGTATTTCGACGCGAACATCGACAATCCCTACGACCGCACGCCGTATTCAAATTTGTTTAACCGGTTGAGATTCACGCCGCTGCCTTGGGCCAGCTTGGTCATCAATTCGCAAATCCCGGTGTTCGACAAGGGTTTCACCGAAGTAAATACCAACGTTATCATTCAACCCATCGCCAATATGCAAGTGAGCGTCGGCCATCGTTATCTGAATTCGAATCCGTTTTTCAATAACAGCAGCCTCTTCGTCGTGGGCGGCTATTATCGTTTCGACGATAACTGGGGCATCGGCCTGCAGGAGCAATACGAAGCGGCGAACGGCGTGCTCGAACAGCAGCGTTACTCGATCTATCGCGATTTAACCAGCTGGGTTGCCTCGCTCGGCGCGGTCATCCGCGATAACGGCGGAATCAAAGAATACGGCGTCCTTCTCACCTTCACCCTGAAGGCGTTTCCGAAATTCGGTTTCGATCTCAATTTCGATCCAGCGGGCGCCAGCGATAATTGATGGCCAGCGGCTTGCTTCTCCGCTAAGCCGCTGCAACTGCTAAACTATGGATCTCTCCATCATCGGCTCGGGTTATGTCGGCCTCGTCACCGGCGCGTGCTTCGCGGACGTGGGCCACAACGTTATTTGCGTCGATAACGATCCGCGCAAAGTCGAATCGCTCCAGGCCGGCAAAGTGCCGATCTATGAGCCCGGGCTTGAAGAAGTCATTCATCGAAATGTTTCCGCGCAAAGGCTGCGCTTCACCGGAAGCATTAAGGAAGGCGTGGATAATTCGCAGGTCATCTTCATCGCCGTGCCCACGCCGCAGCACCCGAATGGAGATGTCGATCTTAGCTACATCGAGAAAGTCGCGCGCGAGATCGCCGGTGTGCTGACCGATTACCGCGTCATCGTCGATAAAAGCACCGTGCCCGTAAAAACGGGTGAGAAAGTGGCCGAGTCGATCAAGCGCTACAATCGCCACGGAGCAAAATTCGACGTCGTCAGCAATCCAGAGTTTCTCCGCGAAGGTTGCGCCGTCGGCGACCTGATGCATCCGGACCGCATCGTTATCGGCGCACAAAGCGAACACGCAATCGACTTGATGAAAAAAGTTTACGAGCCATTCATGGCGCCGATTCTCGTGACCGATATCAACAGCGCCGAACTGATTAAACACGCCGCTAACTCGTTCCTCGCCCTAAAGATTTCTTACATCAACGCGGTCTCAGCCATCTGTGCCGCCAGCGGCGCCGACGTGGAGAAAGTGGCCGACGGCATCGGGATGGATCGACGGATCGGGCGGACGTTTTTGAATGCGGGAATCGGTTACGGTGGATCTTGTTTTCCGAAAGATATCGCCGCTTTTATTACCATCAGCGAGCAGCTCGGCGTCCCTTTTCAGTTATTGAAAGAAGTGCAGCGAATCAACGCGACCCAGAAGGAGCGTTTTTTGAAAACCATTCGCGAAGCGCTCTGGGTATTGCGCGAGAAAAAAATCGCGGTCTGGGGACTCACCTTTAAGCCGGATACGGACGACATCCGTTCCTCGGTCGCGATCGATCTGGTCGCCGACATGCTCGGCGAAGGCGCGCACGTTTCTGTTTACGATCCGAAAGGAATGGAGAAAGCGCGGGAGCTGAAGTCGCTTTCCGGTGCGCAGTTTGCCTCGTCGCCGATGGAAGCGATCGAAGGCGCGGAAGCGCTCATCATCGCCACGGAATGGAGCGAGTTCGCCAATGTCGATCTTGCGCTGGTCAAAGAGCGAATGACGACGCCGATTATTTTCGACGGCCGAAATCTTTTCGATCCCGGAACCATGGCGCAGCTCGGTTTCAATTATCATTCCATTGGCCGGGCCAGCGTCGCGCCGCGCTGAACCAAATCGTGCGGCACTCTGCTCGTGGAGCTGCGGCCGCTGCGCTGCGAAATTGGCGATCGGGCCGTCAGTTCGCCGATTCAATTATCGCCGGCGTTTTAAACGACGGCGACTTGAGCGCGACCGATCGTGCATTCGTGATGGAGCTCTTTTACGGAGTTCTGCGAAATCTTACCCTGCTCGATTTCTGGATATCCTGCCTGCGACCCTCACGTGTCGATGTCGATCTTGCCGACATTCTGCGTCTGGGACTGTATCAACTTCTACTCGCGCACATGCCGGAGCACGCCGCCGTTTATGAATCCGTGGAGCTGGCGCCGAAGCGGCACCGGGCTTTAATCAATGCAATCCTTCGCTCCGCGGTGCGACAGCGCGAGGCTCTCCTAACGCGAGCAGATGCGCAGCCAGTCTGGCTGAAGATGTCGCATCCAGAATTTCTGGTCGCGCGTTGGCAGCAGAATTTTGGCGCCGACAATACCGCGAGTTTGTGTTCGTGGAATAATCAGCCACCTCCCGTTTATGGACGCATCAACCAGCTGAAAATCTCGCCGGAGCAATTTCTAACTAAAAATTCCAACACCCGCGCGCTCCCTGACCTTCCTCAATTTGTCGAGTTCAATGCGTTCCCGACCGACGCACTCGCGCGCGGAGAATGTTACATTCAAGATCCAAGCACGCGCCTGGCCTGCGAACTTCTGGAAGCGCGGCCTAACGAAACCATTCTCGACGCGTGCGCCGCGCCCGGCGGCAAAACAAATTATATCGCGGAGATGATGGAGAACCGGGGAACCATCATCGCGTGTGATCGGGAAGCTGAGCGTTTACACGTTGTCCAGGAAAACGCGCAGCGGCTGGGAGTAACCATTGTGCAAACGGTTCAGCACGATTGGACTGGTGGCGAGGTTCCAGTCGAGATCACCTCGGTTGCACCATTCGACCGCGTTTTAATCGACGTGCCGTGCAGTAATACCGGAGTGATGCGGCGACGAGTCGATGTGCGCTGGAGACTGCGCGCCGATGAATTCGAGCGCATGCACGAACAGCAAATCGCGATCGTGCGCGCGACGTTGCCGTTGTTGAAACGCGGCGGGGCGCTCGTTTACAGCACGTGCAGTCTTGAGCCGGAAGAGAATCAAATGGTCGTGCAACGCCTGCTAAAGGAGATGTCGATCTTGCGTTTGGAGCGCGAGCAAGACTGCCTTCCTTTCCGAGATGGTTTCGATGGCGCGTTCGTCGCGCGCTTCCTCACCGTTTCCTAGGCTTGCATCCAAAAGCGACGGTGGAATCGTAAACGTCTATGCACGACGCCCGATTCGATCGACTCGCTCAGCTCCTGTTGGAATATTCCGTTCGTTTGAAACGGGACGAAAACGTTTTGATCGAGGCTTTCGATGTTCCGGATGAAATGGCGATCGCGCTCGTGCGCGCCGCGCGAAACGTCGGCGCTGTTCCTTTCGTGCAAATCCAGAAGGCGATCGTAAGCCGAGCTTTGGCCCTGGAAGCAAGCGAGCGTCAGCTCAATTTAATTGTCGCCCATGAGCTCGCCCGAATGAAAAAGATGGACGCGTACATCGCGCTGCGCGGCAGCAACAACATCACCGAACTCTCGGATGTCCCGGTCGATCGGATGAAGTTGCTCATGAAAAAAATGCGACCGGTGACGGACGAGCGGGTGAAGAAAACGAAATGGGTGGTGCTGCGCTGGCCGACACCGGCGATGGCGCAACTGGCGGGAACCAGCACGGAAGCGTTCGAGGATTTTTATTTCGATGTTTGCACATTGGACTACCGCAAGCTGCAACCCGGCATGAAAGCGCTCAAAGCGCTGCTCGAGAAAACGAACCGGGTGGAGATCAAGGGGCCCGGGACCGATCTTCGTTTTAGCATCAAAGGAATTTCTGCCGTCATCTGCGGCGGAGATCGCAACATACCCGATGGGGAAGTATTCAGCTGCCCGGTGCGAGATTCAGTCGAGGGACATGTGACCTTCAATGCGCCGACGATTTATCAAGGCACGAACTTTGATGGAATCCGTCTGGATTTTCGCAATGGCAAAGTCGTGGAAGCGACCAGTAACGAAACGGCAAAACTGAATAAGATTCTCGATTCCGATCCGGGCGCGCGCTACATCGGTGAGTTTTCGCTGGCGTTTAATCCGCGGATTCTGCAGCCGATGCGCGATATTCTTTTCGATGAAAAGATCGCCGGCTCTTTTCATTTTACGCCAGGACAGGCTTACGAAGAAGCGGACAACGGAAACCGCAGCCAGGTCCATTGGGACATGGTTTGCATTCAGCGTCCGGAATACGGGGGCGGCGAAATTTATTTCGACGGCAAACTCATCCGGCGCGATGGCGAGTTTCTGCCGAAGCAGTTGCGATCCCTTAACCGCACCGGTGCCGGCAAACGCGCGCAGCGGTAGATGTCGATCTTAGCGCCAAGCCAGTAAACGAAAACGGCCGCCAAATCGGCGGCTGTTTTCTTTGTCGATCTTGTCGCGCGTTGGTTAGGCGCGGCTCGGCTCCTGGCCGAGCAGATTGACTTGCATCATGCCCACGTCGCCACTGGTGCCGAGTTGGACATTGGAAATCTCGAACGTCGGGGCGCCTTCCTGGGCGGGAGCGCCGGGCAGTTGCACGGAGACCCGCTTGGAGTTGGCGTTGAGAACGATGGAGGCGATTTCGAACGATGGCGAAAATTCCACCGTTGCGATCTGGAATGAACTGGTGACCAGCACCCCGGCGGATTGCGAAGGAGTCAACTGGACCGGTGCAGCGGCGAAGTTAGAAACGAGCTGCAATCCACCCACCGTAAATGAAGGTGAGCCGGTCATCTGCGGCCGCTGTTGCGTCGAAGGAGTGAGCCGCACCGTGCCGAGTCCACCGCCCGTCGGTTGAATCTTCGAAATCTCGAACGTGACTTGCAGATTCATCGCCGGTTGCGGCTGCTGCGAAGGCGCGAGGCGCATGGTGACGACTTTCGAACTCGGTCGCAGTTGCAGTGCGTTCATCTTGAAAGTTGGCGTCAATTGCATCGAAGCGATCTCGAACGAGAAGGTCAACTCGACAGCGGTGTGCATGGTGCTGCTGGCAGGTTGCGATTGAGGTGCGCCTCCGGCGGTCGGAGTTCTGATCACGGGAGCGGGAGCGTTTGGCGTTTGAACAAGTTCAGGCATGATTACGGGTGTGGTTGGTTGGAGAATTGAAGGCTCGGTTGAAACAACTTCAAAAGCGGGGGTCTCGACCGTTTGACGGAGCATGCCGAGACCGGCGATGGCTGCGCCCGCGGCGAGTTCCGCTGATGCTGGCCGGACTGTATCGTCCGCCTCAGCGTTTGTCATCTCTGTTGTGGAGACCTCGAAATCCGAGACGGGCATTTGGTAAGGGATCGGTTGACCCTGGCCAATCGGCTCGAACTCAGTTTCAAAAGCGGGCTCGGGCTGCCTCACTACTTCGGCCATTGGCGCAGTGATAATCTCTTCCGCGGCCGCAATGGGTTCTTCCCATTGAACCGGCGCCGGCACTTCCGAAATGATCGCTTCTTGCACAATAGGTTCTTGGAAGGCAGGTTCTTGGAAGACCACGGGGTCAAAATGGAATACTTCGCCTTGTTCAATCACGGGCCCGACCGTTGAGTCGAAGCTCGGCTCGATCAAAGCGGGCAACTCCACCTCAGGTTCGACGATCGTTTGAATTTGCGGCTCGACCGCTGGGGCGGTCATGACCGGAGCGGCGGATCCAAAACTGCTGCGACCGGGCTTTGTCGCTGGTCGAACACTTCGCCGCAACGAAGGTTCGGATGCCTTGAGTTGGAGCGAAATCTGTCTCGGTCCTCCTACCAACTGGCTTTTTGCCGCAACCGGGGCGGTAACGGCACTTGAAGGCGCAATCGAAGGCCCGGTGGCCGGAGCGACACTGCGGTAAATCGGCACACTCAATCCACGGCGACGAATTTCGGGAGTAATGACCCAGGCCAACAGTCCCAATCCTGCCACCACGAGAGCGGCGACAATCAGGCTTCGCGTATCGATCCATCGACTCAGATTTTCCATCACACCCGGGCGGGGTACGGACCGAACGCGCGCGGGGGCCAAGACCGTTGCGGGAGTCTCAGAAGCCGCGGCTGTTAAACTCGATCGAGTGGCGGCAGCGGGCTGAGCCTTTTGCGTAGCCGGTTTGTTCTGCGCTTGGACCGGCTGTTCGCGCTCGCGCACGGCTGCGGAAGACGCGACCGGCGGCGCCGAGTCAACCGAAGTTTCAACTTTAGGAGCGAGCTCTGGCGCTGCTGCGGCAGGCACGTCTTCGGGTCGAGCGGGAGTTCCCGCAGCCAGTGATTCGCTTAAGGCGATCGCGGGGGCGGAGCCAAGCGCAGCCGGCGCTTCATTTACGCGCAAAGAAGTCGCTTCCATTCCGGCAATAACAGAACTGGACGAGGCTGCCGTATCGGACTTGCTCGCTGTTTTCGGCGCGACCGTCGTTCCCGGAATCGGACTCGGTTCGATCGCTGGACTCGAGTCAGCTTGGGCCGACATCACCGCCGCGACTTCTGAGCCCGGAGCAGGCGACCCGGCCAACGCCGGACTTTGCATCCAGCCCAAATCGTAGAACGAATCGGAGAAGACAACGTTGAGCGAAGGCGAATAAATCTTCTTGGCCGACGCGATCCAATCCGTCGCTTTGTTCGGATTATTGTGCTTAAACTCCCAGGCTGCTTGCGCGTAATACAACGCCGGTGTGTCGCCAGTAAACTGGAACTGCTCCATCATCTTTTGCGCGCGGCTCTCTTTGCCTTCGAGCAAAAGTGTCATGAAAATCTTGAACTTAATCACCTGCGCTGCCTGATTCTTGTCTCCGCCCGGAGTCTGACTGAAGAGCGTTTCGAAACGCTCCCGCGCCTTGGCGTAGTCCTTTTTCTTAAACGGTAATTGCGCCAGATTGTATTGCGATTGGCGAAACTTCGGATCGACCTTCAACGCCTTTTTAAATGTTGCTTCGGCGTCATCGAACTCTTTCTGTTCCATCAAAATCTCGCCGCGCAGATTGAGAGTCGCCACTTGGTTAGGCGAAGCCGCGTCCGCTTCATCGATGAACTTTCTCGCCGTCGCGAAGTCGCGCTGGAGAAAAGCCTGTTGCGCTTGCTCAAAGCGGGAACGCGAGAACGCCGCCGACTTCGCCGCACGTTCCGTCGCGGTCGTTAACTCGATCGCGGCACGGCTTTGGCCAGCCTGCTTCTCCAGCCAACCCACTTCGTATAACGACTCTGCAAAAAGTTTATTGAGTTGCGGAGAAAAATTCTTTTCCGCCGCCGTCATCCAATCCTTCGCTTCCTTGGTATTTTTTTTCTGCAGCGCAATAGCCGCGTTAGCGTAGTGAACGGCCGGTGTATCAGGTGAAAGTTCGAACTTGGCCAGAATCGAATCGACCATGTTCTCTTTTCCTTCGAGCAGAAAAGTAAGCAGAACCTTGTATTGAATCAGCTGGGCCGCTTCGCCCTGCAATTCGGAAACATTGTTCGACAGAAAATCCTCAAATCGCTTGCGCGCTTCCGCCCAATTTTTTTGCAGGAACGGGATCTCGGCGAGATTAAAACGCGCATTCCAAAATTTCGGATCGATGCGGAGAGCTTCCTGCAACGCCCCTTCCGCCTTGTCGTAAATTCCTTCCCGCATCAGAATCACGCCACGCAGATTTTGCGACTCGGCCAGATCCGGCTGGCGCGCATCGATCGCGTCGAGACTTTTCAACGCTTCGACAAAATTGTTAGTATCGAACTCGCGGAACGCCTTGTCATACATTGCTTCGAGTTCGGCCTTGGAGGGAGCGACATTGCTTGCCGCAAAGGAACTCAGCACCAGGACAATGATTGCCGCGAATTTTCGGATCTTCATGCCGCCTTCATTACAGCCTTCGGCTTGCCTCGGTGACAAGCTAAATTTCTGGATCAAACGTAATTTTCCAGAAGTTTTTTTGGCAGGAGTTGCGCCGACCCCAATCATGCGGCTCAAGATCGACATCTCCCGGGCAAATCGAGGGAAAAAGGCTCCCTGAAGCTAGGAATTTAGGTCCGCGATGATCCGCAGCCCTTCCAAGGTCAAATGCGGATTCACCGCCTCCATCTCCGGCATTTGCCGCGCGATTAATTTCGCGTAACCCCCGGTCGCGACCACCACCACGTCGCGGCCGCGGAAGCGCTCCTCTTTAATCCGGGTGATGATTTCGCGCACCAGTCCGCGGTACCCGAACACCGCGCCCGCCATCATCGCGCTGATTGTCGATCTTCCGATCGCGCTGCGTGGTTCCTTGAGCGACAGCCGCGGCAGCAACGCCGTCCGTTGATATAAAAAATTCGTCATCGCTTCCAGTCCCGGCGCGATCACGCCGCCGATGTATTTTTTTTGCGCCGAGATAATGTCGAATGTCACCGCTGTTCCGAAATCGACCACGATGGCGGGACAGCGATAGAGCGCCGCAGCCGCAGCCGCATTAGCCAGTCGATCGGCGCCGATTGTTTTCGGCTCAGGATAATCGACGCCCACGCCCAACTTCACCGACGCGCTCACCCATAAGATGTCGATCTTGCCCGCCGCTTTGGTGATCTCCCTCTTCTTTTGCGGCACCACCGAACAAACCACCCACATGTCGGTCTTATGTTTCCCGATCGTTCGCCGCAGATAGGCCGCGTTTAATCGTTCCGTCGCGATGCGCCGCGGCCGGCGAATGCGCGTCCGGCTGGCAAACGCGATCTTCGTGAATGAATTGCTCACGTCGATAAGGAGAAAATTACGCGCGCGAGTCATGAGGCGCGCTACCGTGAACACCGCAGCGCGTCAAGCTTGCGAGTGATTAGGCGGATGCGTACTCTCGCTCCGTGCGAAAACTTGTTCAGCGTCCGCGTCGACTGCGGCGTTCCCCCGCCCTACGCAATCTGGTGCGCGAAACGAACCTGACTGCGCACGATTTTGTGCAACCGCTCTTCGTTAGTGAAAAGATCGACAAGGAACGGCCGATCGCGAGCATGCCCGGCGTTTCGCAATTCTCGCCTAACGAAATTGCAGACGAAGCGAAACGAGCCGCTGATGCGGGTTTGCAAGCTGTTCTCCTTTTCGGAATCCCCGCCGACAAAGATGAGCAAGCCAGCGGCGCGTATGCCGAAGATGGGGTCGTGCAAAAAGCGACGCGCGCGGTGAAGGCGAAATGCCCAGACCTCGTCGTCATCACCGATGTCTGTCTCTGCGAATACATGAGCCACGGTCACTGCGGTGTGACGCGCATCGACGGCGATCATTTTCATGTGCTCAATGATGAGACTGTCGATCTTTTGGTAAAGACGGCGGTGTCGCACGCCGCCGCTGGCGCCGATATGGTAGCGCCGAGCGACATGATGGATGGACGGATCGGCGCCATTCGTCACGCCCTCGACGAGGCCGGCTTCCAAGACACTGGTATTATTAGTTACGCCGCGAAATTCGCGTCTGTTTTCTATGGACCGTTTCGCGATGCGGCCGAAAGTCCGCCGCAATTCGGCGATCGGCGTTCCTATCAAATGGATTGCGCCAATGCCGATGAAGCGTTGCGCGAAGCCGCCCTCGATGTCGAGGAAGGCGCGGATGTGTTGATGGTAAAACCGGCGCTCCCGTACATCGACATCTTGTGGCGCATGCGCGAGCGCTTCGGAAAACCGATGGCCGTGTTTCACGTGAGCGGCGAATACTCCATGGTCAAAGCGGCCGCCGAAAAAGGCTTTCTCGACGAACGCGCGGCTGTTTTTGAAATCATGACGTCGCTTAAACGCGCCGGCGCGGACATGATCGTGACCTACTGGGCTCGGGCGCTGGCGGAGTGGATTAGCGAGTGAGAATTTCTGATTCGCCCGCAAGATCGACAATCACTCGTGCCGAGACTGAAGCGCATCGCGCGCGTCGGAACACGCCGGCTTAATCAGCAGCTCGAGATTACTTTCGAGCTGTGCAGGCAACACGATGTCGATCTTGTTGATGTCGATCTTACAACCGCACGAGTAAATTTTTGCCGGTCATTTCGCTCGGTTGCGGCAGACCGAGCAGGAATAGAAGCGTCGGCGCGATGTCTGCCAGGATACCGTCGCGGCATTTAAACTTCGCCGAATCGTTCGCGACGTAAATGCAATGGACCAGATTAGTGGTGTGCGCGGTGTTAGGGGAGCCATCGGGATTGCGCATGAGTTCGCAATTGCCGTGATCGGCCGTGACCAGGCATTTGCCGTCAAGATCGAGAAGTTCGGGAATGATGCGGGCGACACAGGCGTCGATTGTTTCGACCGCTTTTACTCCCGCATCCACCACGCCGGTGTGACCGACCATGTCGGGATTCGCGAAATTCAAAATGATGAGGTCGTAGTTCGCCATGCGCGCGAGCACTTCGTCTGTGACCTGTTCCGCGCTCATCCCCGGCTGCAAATCGTAGGTGGCTACTTTCGGTGACGGGATAATTTTTCGATCTTCGCCTGGAAAGGGTGGCTCGACGCCGCCGTTAAAAAAATAAGTTACGTGCGGATATTTTTCGGTTTCGGCGATGCGTAACTGCGTCTTGCCGGCGGCACTGACGACTTCACCCAGAATATGAGCAAGATTTTCCGGGCCGAAAATGAAGGGCGAAGGATAGGTGGCGTCGTATTGAGTCAGCGTAACGAAATGAACCTGCGGCCACGCTTCGCGATCGAATCCATCAAAGTCTTTCAGCAGAAAGGCTCGGGAAAGCTGGCGCGCGCGGTCGGCGCGGAAATTGAAAAACAAAACAGTATCGCCATCTTGGACGCGCTGTTCGTTCGCGTGAGCGAGGATGAGTGCGGCAATAAATTCATCTGTCTTCCCGGATGCGTATTGTCGATCTAACGCGATTGATGGGGGCGTGCTGCAGAATTCCCCTCGCCCTAAAACGACCGCGTCCCACGCCTTCTTCGTTCGATCCCAACGCTGGTCCCGGTCCATGGCGAAGTAGCGACCGATCACGGTGACGATTTGCGCGCCGATCGTCTTCAATTCTTCTTCGCAGGTTTTGAGATATTGCGCGCCGCCGGTGGGCGAGGCATCTCGCCCGTCCGTGAACGCGTGCACGAAAATCTCAGTTACGCCCGCGACAGCGGCGGCCCGCGCAAGCGCGAGCATGTGGAGATAGTGACTGTGAACGCCACCATCGGAAATTAATCCAAGCAAATGCAGCCGATGGCCGCGCGCCGCTGCGAGAGCATTTGTTAGGGAGGAATTCCGCGGGAGGTCGCCATCCGCAATTGCCTTATTGATCCGGGTCAGATCCTGGTAAACGACGCGGCCCGCACCGAGATTAAGATGGCCCACTTCCGAGTTTCCCATCTGACCTGCGGGCAAGCCGACGTCGAGTCCGCTCGCGCTCAATTTGCTGCCGGAATATGCGGCGTAGATCCCATCGTGAAATGGAGTCCGCGCGAGTAAGGTCGCGTCGCCATTCCTCTCGCGTTGCTCGCGCCCGCCTGGATTAATCCCCCAACCGTCGCGGATCATCAACATGACGGGGCCGGACATGCGCGCACTTTGCCGACGATTCGGTACATCGACAAGGGTTCTTTCGTTGACAACGCGAAGGACGCGCACGTAGCTCGCCCTCGTGAAGTGGCGTAACCAGTTGCTCGCACTGTTATGCCTGCTCGTTTTTGCCGGACTCGGTGTGTTGTACTTTCAGCACTGGGTCGTACAAAAACCCTTCGCGATTATTTTGTTTATCGGGGAGGGACTCACCCCGCGACAAACGGCCGCGACGCGACTCTATCTCGGTGGCGCCGATGCGAGGTTGTCGTTGGATTCAATGAGCCACGCGGCGCTGGTCATGAATGCGTCGAAGGATTTCGCCGTTCCCGATCAGGCCGCAGCCGCAGCCGCCATCTCGTGTGGCGTAAAAGTTAACAATCGATCGTTCGCGCTTGATCAAAATGGAAATCCCATTCCGACATTGCTCGAACTTGCGCGTGAACAGGGACGCGCTACCGGCCTGGTTACTAATGCGCGGCTGACCGATCCAACCTGCGCTGCATTTTACTCGCATGCGCCGGACGTGAACGACGCCGAGCACATCGCGCAGGAACTGGTGGACGGGCAAAAGATCGACATCGCACTTGGCGGCGGTAGCGGGTACTTCCTCCCGGTTGCGAAGCAAGGGCTTCGGCAAGACGGGCGAGATCTCATCCTGGCCTTGCGCGGCAACGGTTTTGACGTGGTCGAAACACGAGGAGAATTGGAAGCCATTCCGGCATGGCGAAAATCAAAACTGATCGGCGCTTTTGCGAAAGGTGAGCTAGCGTTTCAAAATCAGATCGATATTGGCAAGGACCAGCCAACACTTTCCGACATGGTTCGGCATGCCGTCCAACTTCTGCAGTACAACGCGCGCGGTTATTTGTTGATCGTAGATGCAGGATTATCGCGAAAAGCAGCTCAACAGAATGAAGGCGAACGAACTTTGGCTGAGGCGGCGGAGCTGGACCGCGCGGTGGGTACGGCACGGCGGTATGCCGGGGAAAGATCGACAATCATTGTGTGTGGAGATGTGGGAATTGGCGGAATGACAATTAGCGGTCATCCGTTCCGCAGAGATAGCGGCATCGCGTTGCTCGGACTGAATTCGGCCGGACAACCGTGGATCACCTGGGCGACCGGCCCGACTGGCTTGAAATCCTTTGGAGCGACAAAGTTGGCGAAACCGGAAGCCGCCGAAGACGTATCCGAATTAGCTATTCAATCGGTTGAACCAGGAGTGGTGTTTGCCAAAGCAGCATCCAATACGGCCGAGGACGTCATCGCTTTCGGAACAGGACCGGGCACCGAACAGCTCAAAGGAGTGATCGAGAACACTTTAGTTTTCCGAATCATTCAGGATCAGCTCTGAAATTCAGCGTCGGCGGGATTGCCTAAAAAAAAGCCCGTCCCTCATTGCTGAAGGACGGGCTAATTAAAACGAGTCTCTTACGGGCTTGTAGGAATCAGCTCGGGAATAAAGGTAAAGGGCGGAGGCAATGCTGATTGCGGCCCTTCGGCGGGCGAATCTGCATTTTCTCCTTCGGCCGGGATGTCCTTGCCATCACCCAGATCCTTGCCGTCTACCACTGTCTTACCGTCGGAAGTGTCTTCGTCGCGATTG
>JBDUDM010000013.1:0-29947 GCA_040002925.1 Spartobacteria bacterium
TGCAGAGCGACACGCCGGGCAGTTGCCCGAAATGCGGAATGGCCTTGGAGCGCAACCCGCTTCATCGCGAGGCGAAGAAGATCATCTACACCTGCCCGATGCATCCACAAATCGAGCAGGATCATCCGGGTCCATGCCCGATTTGCGGGATGGCGTTGGAACCGAAGAACATCGTGGCCGACGCAACCGAAGAGAATGCCGAGCTAATGGACATGACGCAGCGGTTCTGGATTGGCGCCGCTCTAACGTTACCAGTTTTTCTGCTCGGGATGGCGCACATGTTTCCTCGCGTGCCGCACTGGGTAACCGGCGATTTTTCGCGCTGGCTTCAACTTGCACTCGCCACTCCGGTGGTGCTCTGGGGTGGAGCACCGTTTTTTCAGCGCGGCTGGCGCTCGTTGCGCACGATGAACCTGAACATGTTTACACTGATCGCGATGGGGATCGGGGTTGCCTTTCTCTACAGCGCTGTGGCCGTCGTTTTCCAAAATGTTTTTCCCGCTTCGTTCCGTGACGCCCACGGACAAATCGGGCTCTACTTCGAAGCAGCGACGGTCATCACCGTTTTGGTATTGCTCGGTCAAATGCTCGAGTTAAAAGCGCGCAGTCGTACCGGCAGCGCCATCCGCGCGTTGCTCGATCTCGCGCCGCGCACAGCCCACTTGCTGCGCGACGGTCAGGAAAAAGAAATCCCACTTGATGAAGTGACGAAGGGCGACCAATTGCGCGTGCGCCCCGGAGAAAAAGTCCCGGTCGATGGCGTAGTGGTTGAGGGAAAAACCAGCGTCAACGAGTCGATGATCACCGGAGAGCCGATGCCTGTTGAAAAAATCACGGGCGATAAAGTGACCGGCGGCACGATCAACACGACCGGAAGTTTTTTGATGACGGCGGAACGCGTGGGCAGCGAGACCATCCTCTCGCAGATCATGCAAATGGTTGCCGAAGCGCAACGCAGCCGCGCGCCGATCCAGCGGATGGCTGACAAAGTGGCAGGATATTTTGTGCCAGCGGTGCTCATCGCCGCCGTAATCACGTTTATCGTTTGGGCTACCGTCGGGCCGGAGCCGCGGTTTGCGCACGCGATCGTCAATGCGGTCGCAGTCTTGATCATCGCCTGTCCCTGCGCTCTCGGGCTCGCCACGCCGATGTCGATCATGGTTGGCGTGGGCCGCGGCGCGCAATCGGGCATTCTGATCAAAGACGCGCAGGCGATGGAGTTGATGGAAAAAGTTACCACTCTGGTCGTGGATAAAACCGGAACACTCACCGAAGGAAAGCCGCGACTTGTTCAGATCGTTCCAGCCGGAGGCATCGATGCGACTGAGTTGCTCGCGCTCGTCGCTTCGCTCGAACAACAAAGCGAACATCCGATCGCGGCAGCAATTGTGCGCGGCGCGAAGGAGCGCAACGTGACCTTGCGACCCGTGGAGAATTTCGAATCGATCACCGGCGGCGGCGTAACGGGCAGAGTAAATGGTCGCGACATCCTGATCGGCAAACCGAAATTTATTCGTGCGCGCATCAGCGGCGCGGAGAATCTGGAAAAGCAAGCGACCGAGTTTCAAGACCAGGGTCAAACTGTCGTCCTCGTCGCGATCGACAACCGCGCTGCCGGTCTGCTCTCAGTCGCCGATGTCGTGAAAGAGTCGACGCCGGAAGCCATCAAAGAGCTTCACGCGGCTGGAATCAAAGTCATCATGCTCACCGGCGACAACGAGCGCACCGCGCAATCAATCGCGAAGCCGCTCGGCATCGACCAGGTCGAAGCGGGCGTGGAGCCGAGCGAAAAGAGCGAGCACGTCAAAAAACTTCGCGCGCAAAATCAAATCGTCGCGATGGCGGGTGATGGAATTAACGACGCGCCTGCTCTCGCCGCAGCGGATGTCGGCATCGCGATGGGCGCCGGCACCGATGTGGCCATGGAAAGCGCCGGCGTTACCCTCGTGAAAGGCGACCTGCGCGGAATCAAGAAGGCGATTGCGCTCAGTCGCGCCATGATGAGTAACATCCGCCAGAATCTGCTCTTCGCGTTTATCTATAACATGCTCGGTATCCCCATCGCTGCCGGCGTCCTCTATCCATTTTTTGGAATTCTGCTCAGCCCGATCATCGCCGGCGCCGCCATGAGCCTTAGTTCCGTCTCCGTCATCGGAAATGCTCTCAGATTACGGTCCGTCAAATTGTAATGGATAACTCCACCATGAAAAAAATAACCTGCACCACGACAATATTGAGCCTCGTCCTCAGCATCTCGGCGCGGTGCGAGCAAACTCTAACCGAGACCGACACCGATGCTGTCACGCGCACCGTGGAAACTTTTCACGGCGCGCTGCGTCGCGGCGACAGCGCCGCCGCGCTCGCGCTACTGGCGGCCGACGTAATGGTCCTCGAAAGCGGGTCCGCGCAAACGCGCGAGGAATACGCAAGCGAACATCTTGCCGAAGATATCGCTTTCGTGAAGGGCGTGCCGGGAACGCGTTCGAAAGTTGTTGTTAAACAGGAAGGGAACGTTGCCTGGACGACCGCATCGACTGAGTCCGTCGGTAAATTTAACGGCCACGAGATAAACAGCGTCGGTGTTGAATCGATGGTGCTTACCAAAACCGAATCGGCCTGGCTTATTCGAACGATCCATTGGTCGAGCCATCGCCGTTAACTCCCCGTTGCGGCTTGGTTTTTGGGTTTTTGAACTTTCGGCAAGATCGACATCTCCATTCCGCCTAAGCTGTAGCCGCGTCCCTCTGGGACGCGTCCACGCTTCGCAGAGCGAAGCGGCTACATTTGCGTTTCACCATCGCGTCCGTCACTTTGGTCGAGAAAAAATGTCGAAGACGTTCTACATCACGACCGCGATCGATTACACCAACTCCGCGCCGCACATCGGCCACGCCTACGAGAAAGTGCTGGCCGACGTCATCGCGCGTTATCATCGCCTCAAAGGCGAAAAAGTTTTTTTCCTAACCGGCGCTGATCAACACGGCCAGAAGGTGCAGCAATCGGCCGAGAAAGCGGGGGTTGCCCCTAACGACTTCGTCAGATCGACCACGGACAAGTTCATCGAGCTATGGAAAAAACTCGATGTAAAATACGATGTCTATGCGGAAACGATTGATCCCCACCATAAAAAAGTCGTGCAGGGGATCTTGCAGCGCCTCTTCGACGAAGGCGAGATCTACAAAGACAAACAGTCCGGATTTTACTCGATTCGCCAGGAACAATTCCTGACCGACAAAGAACGAGACTCGAACGGCGAGTTCGGACCGGAGTGGGGCCAGGTCGAAGAGCGCGAAGAAGAAAATTATTACTTCAAACTCAATCAGCACAAAGACTGGCTGCTGCGCTACATCGACAATCGCAAAGACGCCGTCATTCCCGACTTCCGCCAAACGGAGCTCCGCAACGCGGTAGAGAAACTGAGCGGCGACCTCTGCATCTCGCGCCCAAAATCGCGGCTCGATTGGGGAATCGAGTTGCCCTTCGACCAAGCGTTCGTCACCTACGTTTGGTTCGACGCGCTAACGAACTACATCAGCTTCGCCGGCTACGACCCGAAGATCGACAACTACGAAGCGCAGTCGCAAGAATTCCGCGATCGCTGGACGAAGGATACTCTCCAAATCATCGGCAAAGACGTCTTGATTCCTGCGCACGGAATTTACTGGCCGATCATGCTGCACGCGGTCGGTTTCCCCAACGACGCGATGCCGCAATTGTTAGTCCACGGCTGGTGGAACCTCGGCGGCGCGAAAATAAGCAAGAGCGCGGGGAACGTCATCGATCCGAATGCGCTCGCCGATAAATACGGTGTGGACGCGCTGCGCTACTATCTAATGAGCGCCATCGTCACGGGAAAAGATGCGGACTTCTCTGAAGAACGTCTTGTTACGCGTTATAATTCAGACCTTGCGAACTCGATGGGTAACTTACTCAATCGCGCACTCAACATGTCGGATAGATACTGCCAGAGCACATTGGCAAATCGCGAAGTCGACGACATCAATCTACGCAAGTGGTCGGAACGCGCCGTAGCTGGGCTCGGCCAGGATTACATAGACCCGATGAATGCTTGCTCTATCGAGGCTGCCCTTGGGAAGATCTTTGGATACTCAAGCTTCTGCAACGTTGCTGTGGAAGAATTTGAGCCTTGGAAATTGGCGAAAGATCCGAACAAGAGGCCCGTCCTCGACGCGATTCTTTATCATTTAGCCGAATCCCTTCGCAACATGGCTATTTTGATTTCCCCCGTGTTGCCGAACTCGGCGCACGGAATTTTTGATCAACTGAATTGGAAGATGGAGTTGAGTGGGAAGGAAGAACGCTTTTCGTTGAAGGATGCGGAATGGGGTGGGTTGCCGGACGGACATGTCGTCGGCAAGCCGGTGCCTTTGTTCCCGCGAATTGAAACGAGCGCTTAACTCACTGAGCGCATTCTTCGAAGGCGGCGGGTTGGCCTTGCAGATGTGCGAGGGCTTCGCCGGCGAAATGTAGGGAGCCGGTGAGCAAGATTGGGGAGGGGAGGGCGCGCGCCTTGGCGAGAGCCTCTGCGATGTCGGCGCAGACTTCGTGCTTCATCGCAAGATCGACAAGTACATTCGCGAGCTCCTTCGGATCGACGGCGCGTTCGCTGCGGATGTGCGGAAGGAAAATAAAATCGCTTATCGGCGCGAGTGCCTCGCAGATTCCGCGCAAATCCTTATCGGAAAGAACGGCGAGGATGAGCGTGGCGCGTTGTTCGCCAAAGTTCTCGCGCCAGGTTTCTGCTAAAACTCGCGCAGACGCGGGATTATGCGCGCCGTCGATGATGATGCGGTCATCCCAGCATTGAAAACGCGCTGGCCATTCCACGGACAAAAGCCCGCGCGCAATCGCCGCGTCGTCGATGTCGATCTTGCCCGCGCGTATCGCAGCAATGGCGAGAGCGGCATTTTGTTTTTGATGCGCGCCGCGCAACGCGATGGGTGATTGCTCGTAAGATTCCTCCACAATTTGTGAAGGCGCTTCGCATTCGGCGGCGCGCGAACGAATGACTTTCGCTGCTTCCGGAAGTTGCGAGGCAGAGACCACCGCCGTTTTCGGTTTGATAATGCCGGCCTTTTCGCTCGCGATCTCGGCCAGGGTTTCTCCAAGCCACTTTTGATGATCGAGATCGATCGGGGTGATGACCGCGACAGTCGATTGAACGGCGTTGGTCGCATCCAATCGTCCGCCCAGACCGATCTCGAGAATGACGATGTCGATCTTAGCGCCGGTAAAATGTTTCAATGCGAGCGCGGTGGTGATCTCGAAGAAGGTTGGATGCGGGTCCCAATCGCGAAGCAGATCGCGGATGATCGTTAGGCCGGTGGCGACCGCGTCTTCGGAAATTATCTCGCCATTCACGCGAATCCGTTCGCGAAAGGTGACGAGGTGAGGGGAGGTGAAGAGGCCGGTCTGGTAATTCGCGGCGCGACAGATCGAATCGATCATGGCGCAGACCGAACCTTTGCCGTTCGTCCCGGCGACATGGATCACACGCGACTGCGCAAGATCGACATGCAACTCCGCGATGAGGCGCTGGATGTTTTCCAGCCCGAGTTTAATGCCGAAGCGCTGAAGCTGGTAAAGCCAGGCGAGCGCCTCGCGGTATTTGATTGTCGGGTCTCCCGACGCGCCAACCCTCTCGGGCTTACCCGTCGATCTCACTCGGCTCCCGCCGGTTCGATTCACGCGGGCACCGCGACGTAGCCGAGCAACTCGCTGATCTGATCGCGCATCCGTTTGCGGTGAACGATGATGTCGATCAAGCCGTGTTCCTCGAGAAATTCCGCGGTCTGAAATCCTTCCGGCAAATCCTGGTGCGTTGTCTCCTTGATCACGCGCGGACCGGCGAAACCGATCATACTATGCGGTTCGGCGATGATGACGTCGCCTAACGAGGCGAAGCTGGCCATGACGCCGGCGGTGGTCGGATTGGTCAGAACGGAAATGTAAGAAAGACGTTGGTCGGCATGACGGGCGAGGGCGCCGCTCGTTTTGGCCATTTGCATCAAGCTAAGCATACCTTCGTACATGCGCGCGCCGCCGGACGCGGCGACGATAATGACGGCGGAACGTTTGGCGGTGCCGTATTCGATCGCGCGCGTGATTCGTTCGCCGACGACCGAACCCATGGTGGCGGCGAGAAAACTGAAATCCATCACGGCGATCGCGACTGTGTAGCCGTTGATCATGCCATGTCCGGTGATGACGGCGTCGACCAGGCCCGTGCTTTCCTGATATTTTTTCAGGCGATCCTTGTAGCTGGCCATGCCCTGGAAGCGCAGGGTGTCGACCGATTTTAGATCGGCATCCATCTCCACGAACGTTTCGGGATCGAGCAGATTGTCGATCCTCTCTTTGCCGGAAAGAGCAAAGTGATAGTCACACCGCGGACAAACTCGAAGATTTTCCACGAGCTCGATTTCGTGCACGACCTCGCCGCAACCGGGACATTTCTGAAACAGGCCCTGCGGAATGTCGCGCTGCTTTTTGCGGCCCTGCGCTTTGATCGTTGGTTTGCGAAAGATAGCCATGAGTTATGCGCGGGCGGCGGTCGCGGCGTAGACACTGAGGGCGCCCGCGTCTTTCAAAATGCGCGCGCACTCGCTCAATGTTGAGCCGGTTGTCAGGACGTCGTCGACCAGAAGCACGCGCAACCCTCGCACGTCTCGGTTTTTTCGTAAACGAAAGGCATCACGCAAATTTTCCATGCGTTCGGCCCGGTCGAATGCGGTCTGGGTGGTGGTGTAACGGACGCGTTGCAAGATCGACACGGACAAGATCGACATCCGCACGCTGAGCAGCTCGGCGATGAGGTCGGCCTGGTTAAAGCCGCGCTGGCGTTCGCGCGCAGGATGCAGCGGGACCGGAACAATCAGATCGAATTCGCGACCCTGAATTCGCGGATCATCGAGAGCAGTGAAGAGCCAGCGCGCAATAAGATGGCGCAGATGAATCTGGCGGCCGTATTTAAAATCGAGAAGGATGCGGCGGACGATTTCGCGACTGCGATATGCCGCCACCGCGGCGTCGAAATAAATGGTGCGATGTGCGCAATTCGCGCAGGTGAATGCATCACTCATCGCGCCCTCGAATGGTTCCGAACATTTCTGGCAAAACGGCGGGACGATGCGCGGGATTTTTTCGTCACAATCGCCGCATAGGTATTCGCCACGCTCGACCGTTGCTACGCAAACCGAGCAGGCCGGCGGATACAGCAGCGTGGCTATTGCGCCGGCGCGATTAATAATTCCGAGTGCGTTCATACTTCAGCCAAACCAGAACGAGTAGCCAGGTTATCAGAGCAACCAGCAGCGGCGCGAGCCCAACGAGCAGACTTTTGCCTAACCAAGGCAGGGCGAGCATTTGCCGGCGCGCGATTTTATTAAAGACGCCGGCGGAAAGAATCCAGCCCGCGTGCAGTCCGATCGGCATCCAGAGCGAGCGCGTGCGAACGCGTGCGTCGCCGAGAATCCAGCCGAGCAGGAAGAGCGTTGTGAATGATGCGGCGACCAGCATCGGATCGGTAAACTGCGCGAGCGAATTGGCGATGGAATGGAATCCCGAAGTCCACGTCACGATGGTCGATGTTTGTTCGGGTGCTTTGAGGAAGTGGATGATCGAGAAGAACGCCGATGTGATCAAGATCGACATGTACTTCTGGCCGGAGCGCAGGAGAACGCCTAACAAAAGTCCACGGAAGAAGGCTTCTTCGAGAAACGGGACCACGGCGGCGGCGCCGATTACTTGCAGGATTTTCGCGAAGTCCACCGTCCCGCGCAACGAATAGACGTGGAACGCGATCGCCGCCGCGCCACAGCAGAGCAGGGGGATGGCCGCGAAAAGAAAACCGAGAGTACCGTGACGGAGCCAGGCGGGATTCTTTTCCAAGTTGAGATCCGCGATGCTGCGAACGCGGACCGCGCGAAGAAGCGGCCACAACAACGCCAGCGCGGCGACGAGCAACGCACGATGAAAGAAGCTTTCGAAATCGACCTTCGCGAGTGCCGGGACCATTCCGACCAGCGGTTGGGCCGACCAGAAGAGCACGGGCGCGAGCAGGGCACCGACCAGAAGGACGGCTGCAAAATAAACGAGCAATCTGAGTGCGTCTTTCAATGTCCCTAATGTAAGATTTCCAGGCGATGCGGAGTCAACACATATGGACGGAGAAAAATGAGGAGGGCCGGAAGCGGGAAGTGCGCGTGATTAAATTTGGCGGTAATTGGAAGTTCCAGGCCAAGTTTAAGGAGGACGAGCAGTGGACTTACTTCGATGTGCCGCTGATGGAAGATTTGCTGACGGTCCGCGACATTGTTTTCCGCAAATATCAGCGCCGGCGCGCTTCGTCCGAAGACGTGGAGGCGCTCGATAAGTTGATCAAAGATCGACAACGCGATGAGTGAATCAAGGAGAGCAATCGGCGTAATGCGATTGTCGATCTTGCATGGCGAAAAAATCGCGTCTCGATAATCTTTTGGTCGCGCGCGGATTGTTTCCGAGCCGCGAGCAGGCGCAGCGCGCGATCATGGCCGGCGAGGTGAAAGTAGGAACGCGGGTCGCGGCGAAAGCATCAGAGACGGTGGAGCCGGAGACGGAGATCGCGGTAAAATCGGCGCCGCGATTTGTGGGACGTGGCGGATTGAAACTGGAAGGCGCGCTCGATTTTTTTCAGGTCGATGTTCGCGACAAGGTTGCGCTCGATATTGGTGCTTCGACCGGCGGATTCACTGACTGTCTGTTGCAGCGCGGCGCGAAAAAGGTTTACGCAATTGATGTGGGCCACGATCAACTGGCCTGGAAAATCCGAAATGATCCACGCGTGATCGTGCAGGAAAAAGTGAACGCGCGGACGCTTTCGCGCGAGCAAGTGCCGGAAGATGTCGATCTTTGCGTGATCGATGTTTCGTTCATCTCGCTGACTTTGATCTTGCCCAACGCCTTCGAGTTGCTAAGTGCAGACGGGGTGATGCTCGCGTTAATCAAGCCGCAGTTCGAGCTGGAGCGGACCGATGTCGGCCGCGGCGGACTGGTGCTCGCGCCGGAGCTGCATGAAAAGGCGCAGCGAAAAATTTCAGACTTTGTCAACGCCGCCGGACATATCGTTGTCGATCTTGTCCCGTCGTCGATCACCGGCACCGAGGGGAATCAGGAGTTTTTTATATGCGCCCGAAAACGATCGGCCTAATCGCCCACACAAAAAAGAAAGGCGTGCCCGAGCTGGTGGACGCGGTGGCGAAGGAATTCGAATGCTTGTCGATGTCGATCTTGATCGAGCAAAAAACGGCCGCTCTGGTCGCCCGACAATCTGACCACACTATCGCGGCATTAGGCGAGCAAGCGGACTTGTTAGTCGTGCTCGGCGGCGACGGCACGATCCTAAACGTGGCCGGGCAACTCGGCGATGCGATCAAGCCAATCTTCGGGATCAATGTGGGCTCGTTAGGCTTTTTGACCTGCCTGAGCTCGGCTGATTATCGGCAGGCGGTGGAATGCATCGTCGCTGGCCGCATGAATTTCAGTGAACGGACGCTGCTTGATGTGCGCGTGAGCCGATCGGGCGAGGAGCGGGCGAAATTAATCGGACTGAACGACGCGGTGCTGAGCCGTGGCGAAATCTCCCGGCTGATTCGACTGCATACAAGCGTGGATGGCGAGGTCCTTACGGAATTTAACGCCGACGGTTTGATCGTTGCGACACCGACCGGATCGACGGCGTATTCGTTATCGGCAGGCGGGCCGATTCTCGCCCCTGACTCGGGCGTTTTTGTGATCACGCCGATCTGTCCGCACGTCCTAACGAATCGATCGATCATTGTGAGCGAGAAAGCGCGCATCGAAGTGGAAGCGAGCGAGCCGGATTATCCGGTTTATTTAACGGTGGACGGGCGCGATCCGCTGCGACTGGAAGCGGGATCGGTGGTCACGATTGCCAAGGCGACGAAGAGTCTACCGCTAGCGGTGATGCCAGGCGTGTCTTTCTTCAGCGTGGTGAGGCAGAAGTTGAAGTGGAGCGGCAGCAACGTTTGAGCGCTCGCGATTTCGCTCGAGCAGCCCTAACTATGAGCGCCAATTTGAGCAATCCCAGCCCAAGAGCGCTTCGACCTTTGCGATGTCGTCCGAGAAAATGGGAGAGACGGACGCACGTTCTTCCGCGGTAATTCGGCGCGAGTAGGGGCCGGCGTTCCGTTCGGTATTGCGTAGGTCTGGCAAGCGTTTGACGCCGAGAAAGTCGAAGACGGCATCCATGGTTCGGGAATGATCGGTGCGGAAATCCTCATACTTGATGACCAGGACCTGACTACGTGGGAAATGTTCAAAGACGTTTTCGAGTTGGGCAAAGTAAAGGCCGCGGTCGATATGAGCGTTTCCGCGCGGGCCCGGCTGACCACGCATCTCCCGGTCGCGTTGAATCGCGTCGAGGAAGTCGAGCGGCTCGCGACCTTTAGCGCGTCTCATGTTCCAGTGGGAAAACGCGCGATCGGTGGGATTTCGGAGCGACATGATCAGTTTCATGGCCTGGTTGTAGCTGGCGATCCGCTCAACCGCGCGCGGGTAATAGAAATAATCCGCGGTGACCTCGCCAGCGATCTTCGTCCGCCAACTGCGATGGAAATTGCCGCGTAAAATCTCGTAATCGGGGGCGCCGGCGAAATGTTCCTCTTTGTCGAAGAAATGCAGGGCTTGATCTCGAGGCAGCGCAATGTGGGGATGTTTAGATAGGAAATAGTGGAAGGCGGTTGTCCCAGCCTTTTGGACACCGCCGACTACGAAGGAGAGCTTCTGAAGCTTCAACACCCCAGTTCACCCTCGTGATTTTATATGACATATATTGTCTGATGTCATGTTGATCCAACTGCTTATCGCTCTGCCGTCATAAGGATGTGCTTCTAACCGACGATAAACATGATTACGAGAATTTTACTGCTGTCCCAGCCGTTTTTGGTGAGATGACTACCTCCCGGCGGTCGCGTCATGAAGCCCCCTGTCTCAGCGGTGCGCCGCGACACGTAGAATGGACTTAACACGCACGCGATCGATGCTATCTGCTTGTTATTACGCACTTCAAGAATGTGTCTACGAAGCTCTTAAATCGAGATTATATACCGTCATTTGGACCGGTTCTAGCACGGAATCTTGACCACTATTCCACACCTGCTAGCGTGCGCCTGAACCGGGCACCTGTTTAACCTATGAAGTTCGCTTTCTCCTTTTTCTCCCTTTGGGCCGCTCTGTTTTCATTCACCCCAACGCTGTTTTCGCAGGAGGCGGTGGAAACTGGATCGAGAGAGGTCACCGTGGAGCCGACGCCGATTGAACGATCATCAGCCTCCCCGACAGCCGAGCAAAAAAGCGAAGAAACGCGGGACCCGGCGAAAGCCTTGGAGAAAATGATGGGGCGAGAGAAATTCAAAGCGGCCGGACTCGACAAATTATCGCCGCAGGAACAAAAAAATCTCGAGGTGTCCCTGAGAGGCTATCAGCGCACGTTCGAAACCAAGGCAACGGAAAAGGCGACGGTAGAAGCTCAGAAAAAGGCCGGCCGCTCCGTGATGAAGAAACTCGAGCAAACCGACAGTCGCGTGGATGGCACAATGACGGCCTTGACCGGCCATTCCATCATCAGGCTGGAGGACGGCACCGTTTGGAAACAAGCTAATCCGGAAGACCGTTATCCTGCCCAAATACCAGACCATCCTAGCGCCTTGGTGTCGCGCACTGGGTTCGGCTGGAAAATGCGTATCGCGGGGTTACCCGAGTTCTACGTCGATCCCGTCCGCAAGTAATCTAATCAGGCGCCGGACGGACGTTGGGCAGAGAGCGAGCCCAGTCCGAATTCCTCGTGCGTGAGTTCGGCCGCGCGCTCAACGTCTTTTCCGTCGATCACGACCGCGATTTTAATTTCCGACGTTGAGATCAGCTGAATATTGATTCCGCCTTTGCCGAGGCAATCGAAGAGCCGGGCCGCGACGCCGGAGTGCGAGCGCATTCCGATCCCGACCACGCTTAACTTCGCCACACCGCTTTTCGCGAGCAGGCCCGCGGCCTTCACTTCGTCCACCACTGGAACGAGCAATTTTCGGGCGGCATCGAGATCGTCCTCATGAATGGTGAACGACAGATCAGTCGTCCCATGTTCGGAAACGCTCTGCACGATCATGTCGACGATGATGTTCGCGTTCGCGATAGCCGAAAAAATCCGCGCCGCGATACCTGGTTCATCGCGCACATCATCGATCGTCACCTTCGCCTGATTGCGCTCGATGCTGATGCCGCGAATGACGACGTCCTCCATGTTCGCGGTTTCCTCTTTCGCAATGGTGCCGGCTATCGGCTTAATGCTCGAACGCACTTCGAATTCCACCCCGAATTTTTTCGCGAACTCGACCGCGCGCGATTGCATCACCTTTGAACCCGCGCCCGCCATTTCAAGTAACTCGTCGTAGGCGATCTCATCGAGCTTATTCGCCTTGGTCACGACGCGCGGATCGCAGGTGAAAACGCCGTCGACGTCGGTGAAAATCTGACAAGCATCGGCGTTCAACGCGCCCGCGAGCGCGATCGCCGTCAAATCCGAACCGCCCCGACCGAGCGTCGTCGTTTCGCCATCCGGATTCTGTCCCTGAAAGCCAGCGACGATGACAATGTAATCATCCGCCAGAAGATCGTGCACCTGACGCGGGCTGATGTTTGCGATTCGCGCCTTGGTATGCGTGCGATCCGTCAGAATTCCAGCCTCGGCGCCCGTTAACGAAATCGCTTTTCCGCCGAGCGCGTTCACCGCCATCGCAGTCAGGGCGGTGGCCGCGCGCTCACCGGTCGCAAGCAGAACATCGAGCTCCCGCGCCTCGGGTTGCGGCGACATTTCGCGCGAGAGTCTGATCAGTTCATCGGTCACTCCCGCCATCGCAGAAATGACTGCAACAACGCGACAACCTTCCGCCTGCGTCTGGATCAATCGTTGCGCGACGTTTCGGATTCGCTCGGCATTCGCGACCGAGGTTCCACCATATTTTTGGACGATTAAGCGCATGGCGCGGAGACATGGCTATCGAACACGAGTAAATGAAGCACGAACGAAATCGTTCTCGCTCAAGTCGCGCCGGTGTCAACGAAAGCTTGTCGATTAAAATCCCAAGGCGCGGCGCACTTCCGCCGCTTCCGCGCGCACTGGCGAGGTTTCGGCGACGCGCTTGAGAATGACATCCGGATCCTTGAGGCCATGCCCGGTAACGGTGCAAACGATGCGACTTCCTTCGCGAATTTCGACGAAAGAGTGCGCCGCGCTTTTATCCTCGCAGCATTTGAACAAGCCCGCGATGGAAGCAGCGCTGGCTGGCTCAACAAAGATTCCTTCGTTCTCCGCGAGCCATTTTTGCGCGTCCAGGATCGCGTCGTCTGTCACCATGTCGATCGCCCCACGCGATTCCTCGATCGCCGCCCGCGCTTGTTTCCAGCTCGCGGGGTTACCGATGCGTATGGCGGAAGCAATCGTTTCGGGCTCCGCCACGACTTTGTTGTGGAAGATGGGCGCGGCGCCGGCGGCTTGGACCCCGATCATCCCAGGAGTGATTGTCGATCTTGCCGCAAGCTGGAATTCGCGATAACCCGCCCAGTAGGCCGTGACGTTTCCCGCGTTGCCCACCGGCAACAGATGAAAATCGGGCGCGTCGCCTAACAAATCCACAATTTCGAAAGCAGCGGTCTTTTGGCCGGCGATGCGGTCAGGATTGATCGAGTTCACGATCGCGAAATCGCCGCGTTCGCCTAACTCCCGCACGATTCGCAGCGCATCATCGAAATTCCCATCGATCGCCACAATCTTTGCACCGTATGCGATCGCCTGGGCGAGTTTCCCCATCGCGATCTTGCCCGCGGGCAGCACCACCGCGCATAGAATCCCCGCCCGCGCCGCATACGCCGCGGCCGAGGCCGACGTATTGCCGGTCGATGCGCAGATCAAAGCCTTCGCGCCGCGCTCCAAAGCTTTCGACACCGCCACCGTCATCCCGCGGTCCTTGAATGATCCGGTCGGATTAACGCCTTCATTTTTGACGAACACTTCGCAGCCGCGACCGAGCCGTTCGCTTAAGTGCGGCGAAAATATTAGCGGCGTGTTTCCTTCCCCGAGGGAAACGATCGGAGTAGAATCGGAAACCGGCAGATATGTGCGGTAGCGTTCAATGACTCCCCCACTCTCTTTCGGATTGGAATGCAAGATCGACATGTTGATTGCCAGATACGCCGCGCGTGTCCATTTTAGAAAGCATTTATGCCGGCACTAAGCAAAGAAGATAAGCTGCGACTGCTGACCATCATGCTGGAGAGCCGGCACGCCGATCTGCGCGAACAAAATCTGAATCGCCAGGGCAAAGGTCACTTTCACGTTTCCGGCATGGGCCACGAAGCGCTCGCGGCCATCTCCATGCAAATGCAGCCCGACGATTTTATCGTCCCGTATTATCGCGATCGCGGCCTCGTGCTTGGCCGCGGCATGACCACGCAGCAACTCGCCCTCGAATATTTCGCCAAGCGCGATACCGGCAGCGGGGGCCGCATGATGCCGTCGCATTACAGCAGCGCCGAACTTCACATCTGGAGCGTGCCCACACCGACCGGCTCGCAACTGCTTCCGGCCTGCGGCATGGCGTGGGGCATCACGCTCGATCGCAAAAATAATATTGTCGTCACCACCGTCGGTGATGCCGCCACGCGCCAGGGAGATTTCTTCGAAGCGATCTGTTTCGCGAAAGAGAAGAAACTGCCGGTGCTCTTCGTCGTCGAGGACAATGCCTACGGCATCAGCACGCCCACGCGAAAAATTAATCCCCTCTCCCTCGACGCACTGCAACCTAACGATTGGCAATTGATCGATGGCGGCCATGCCGGCGAGGTCCACGAAGCCGCCGCGGCCGCGATCGCGAAAATTCGCGCCGGAAACGGGCCTGCCTTTTTCTGGGTGAAAATGGAGCGGCTCTCCAGTCACACCAGCTCCGACGATCACAAACTTTATCGCACCGCCGAAGAACTCGAGATGCTCGATAAATGCGATCCGCTTAAATGCTGGCAAGCGCGATTGATCGAGGAAGGCCTCATCACGGCCGACGAGTTCGCTAAGATCGACAACGAAGTGAAGGAGCGCATCCGGCGCGAATACAGCGAAGCGGAAAAAGCGGAGGACCCATCGCCTAACGATCTTCAATCGAACGTGACCGCCGCGCCACCGGAACTGCGCGACGAAGTTCTGCCGCCGGGCAAATATCGGATCGGCGACACCATCAACACGACCTTGCGACGAGGGCTGGAGAGAGACGTGAACCGCATCCTTTTCGGCGAAGATATCGAAGACCCGAAAGGAGGCGTGTTCCGTCTTACCCAAAAACTGTCGACCGAATTCCCGAAGCAAGTTTTCAATTCACCTCTCGCTGAATCCACTATCCTCGGCGTCGCTTGCGGATTGGCCGCCTACGGGAAGCGGCCGGTCTTCGAGATTCAATTCATCGATTTCATTTATCCTGGCTTCAACCAGCTCGTGACTAACATCTCGACCTTGCGCTGGCGCACGTTTGGAAATTGGAAATGTCCGGCTGTGATCTACGCGCCGTATGGAGCGTATTTGCCCGGCGGCAGTCTCTGGCACAGTCAGGCTAACGAAGCGGTACTCGCGCATTATCCCGGGTTGAACGTCGTCATCCCAAGCACTCCCGAAGACGCCGCCGGTTTGCTTTGGACGTCGATGCACAGCGAAGACCCGGTGATTTTCCTGATCCCGAAACACATGTTCTGGGCGGAACGCGAATCGTCTGAACCCGTGCGCGCGGTTCCATTCGGATCCGCCCGCAAACATCGCAATGGCAGCGATGTAACTTTGGTTGCGTGGGGAAACACGGTTGAGAAATCGCTCGAGGCACTCGCTAAGATCGACAAGCAAACGTCGGTCGAGCTTTTCGATCTTCGATCGATCGTGCCATGGGACAAGGCGGCCATCGAAGAATCCGTTCGCAAAACTGGCCGACTGGTTGTCGTTCAGGAAGACAGCGAAAATTGCAGCGTCGGCCAGATGATTATTTCGCACATTGCCGCGCAACCTGATCTCTGGAACGCGATGGTCAGCCCGCCGATTCTGGTGAGCAAAGGCAACGTCATGATCGGTTACAATCCGATTTACGAATACGCGGCGCTGCCGGACGTCGCGCGCATCGTCGCTGCGATCGAGAAATCGACGGCGACAAAATCGCAGCGCGGACCTGTAGAGGCCGCTGTCCCCAGCGGCAAACCCGAGCCTGCGCCTGAGGACAGGCGCCCCTACAGTGGCAAGATCGACATCTCGAAACAAAGCGCCCAGCAAAAGATTACTGTGCCGATAATGGGCGAAGGAATTCGCACCGCTAAGATTGTGTCACTGCTCAAAAATCCTGGTGACGCGATTGCGCGCGATGACGCCCTTTGCGAAGTCGAGACCGATAAAGCGGTTTATCCGATTGAATCATCTTTCGCGGGCACGATGGGCGACTGGAAAACAAAGGTGGGCGACACGGTCGAGATCGGCCAGGAACTTGGAACTATTCTCGCCGAAGGCGCTGTAGAGGCCGCCGTCTCGGCGGCAGAGCCTAACAATGGCGCGACCGCTCCCGCAAGATCGACATCTACTCCTGCGCCTGAGGACAGTCGCCACTACCGCGGAATCGAGCCCGCGCTTTCGCCTACCATCACGCGCAAACTCAGTCGCGTCATTCCGGCGAACTTGCAGATCGATGCGCGTTGGGCCGCGATTCAAAAAGCTCGCGACGCCGCGAAAAAGAAAAACGGCAAGAACGCGCCGTCGCCTTCAGTCATGATCGCGTGGGCGGTTGTGCGCGCGATGGAGAAACACGCGCCGTTTCGGCGTTTGATGCTCGAAGACGATCGCATCATCGAGAACGAGAATTTCGATCTTGGGGTCGCCGTCGCACTCGATGGAGATCGATTAGCCACCGCAGTGATGGTCGATGCCAACAAAAAAGATTGGGCCGAGTTCGTAAAAAGTTACAGCGACATTATCGAAGCGACTCGCACGGGACGCGTCGACGCGATGAACGCGCCGGTCGTCATCAGCAGCCTCGGCGCGTTCGGTGTTCGCGCGGCTGCGCCCATCGTCGTGCCGCCATCAGTCGGCACGCTCTTCATCGGCACGGCGCATCATCAAACAATCTCGAATGGAAAGAAAAACGAGTGCGCCGAAGTGATCACGCTTTCGCTCACCTTCGATCACCGCGTGGTGAACGGCGCCGGCGCGGCCAACTTCGTCCACGAAATCAAAGAGCAAATCGAAAAGTTTAAAGTTCCATTCGAACAACCGGTGGCCTGATCTTCACATGAATGTTCCTGACGTTATTCGCGCAATTCAGAAAGAGCTCGGCGTTGACGTGGACGGGAACGCGGGGACGGACACCTGGGAGGCAATTTACAATCGGATCGTGCCGAAGGCGCAGCAGCCCAAGACGAACGCTGCCCTCGATGCGACGGTCAGCGCGCGCAGCGAGAAAGTGATCGCGACGCTGTTGCCGGAAGTGCGGCCTTACGCACGTGCGCTCGTTTCCAAAGCTGCGGCGGACGGGATCAAGATCGAGGTCATCAGCGGACTGCGGACCTACGAGGAACAGGACGAACTATTCAAGAAACGTCCGAAAGTAACCAACGCGCGCGGCGGTTTCTCCAATCACAATTTCGGCATCGCATTCGACATCGGAGTTTTCGAAGGAACAAAATACCTGGACGAGTCGCCGAAGTACAAGGCAGTCGGCGTGCTCGGGATGGATCTCGGACTCGAATGGGGCGGGAACTGGAAGACGATCCAGGATGAACCGCATTTTCAATTGCGACCGAAATGGGCCGCGGACGAAAGCGAACGCGACATGCTGGCGGAGTTGCGTTCGCGGAAAGAATCGGGCGAAGGCGCGTTCGCCTAGCGCAAGATCGACATCTACTCCTGCTGCGCGGCCGGTTCGTTTTTCGGCTGACGTTTGATCAACGTGATCTGCTTGATGCGAGCGGAGTCGGACGGGCTCCAAGTCGCGACGTCGGGATCGTCTTTGAAGGCGTTGTGGACGAGGCGGCGTTCGTAGGAATTCATCGGCTCGAGTTGGAGCGAGCGACCGCTCAGCCGGACGCGTTCCGCTAATTCGCGCACGCGCTGCACGATCTCGTCCTCGCGCATGGAGCGATAATGTTCGCAATCGACAATCACTTTCGCGGCGTCTTTGTCGCGCGTTTGCAAGAGGCGATTGAGCAGGAACTGGATGGCTTCGAGCGTTTCGCCGTTCCGCCCGATGACGCGGCGGCTCTCTTCGGTATAAATTTGCAGAACGAGGTTTCCCGCCTCGTTTTGCATTTCCTCGATCTCCAAAACGAAGCCGAGATACCCGAGCATGGTGTCGAGCAATTCCTTCGGCGTCATCGGTGTCATCGTTTTCCTTTCGCGGCCGCCACCTTGTTCAGCGTCGGCACCGGTTGCCGGCGATTCTGGTAGAGCTGCAGAATGGTTAACAGGTTCTGAGTTGTATAATACAAAGCGAGCGCGGCTGCAAAGTTGTAGCAGAAGACGACGAAAATGATGGGCATGAACATCATCATGCGCTGCTGGGTGGGATCGCCGCTTTTCGGGGTGAGCTGCATCATCCAGACGTTGGTTAACGCCATCAAAATCGGGAGCACATTGATCGGCCAGCCGAGCCCGGGCACGTGCGCGACGGTGTCGGGTTGGGAAAGATCGCGGATCCAAAGGAAGCTGGAGTTACGCAGCTCGACCGCTTGGCGCAGCATGGTGAAGAGGCCGAAGAAGATCGGGATTTGAATCACCATCGGCAAACATCCGCCGACCGGATTGATGCCATATTCCTTGTAGAGCTTCATCAGCTCCTGGTTCATGCGCGTCGGATCGTCTTTGTACTTCGTGCGCAGCTCCTGCATCTTCGGCGAGAGCACGGCCATTTGCCGGGCGGATTTGTTGGCTTTGTTTTGGATCGGCCAGAGGACGAGCTTCACGATGGTCGTTAGGGCGAGAATGGCGGCGGCGTAATTGCCGAGGAAGCTGTGCAGGGTATTGAGCGCGTTCAGCAATGCCTGGCTGACGATTTTGAAAATGCCGAGCTCCATCACTTCGGCTTCGTTGTGCTCGAGGGTCGCCAGCCGGTGATAGAGTTTCGGCCCGGCGTAAATCTGGAAACGCGCGGTGCGCGTTTGCCCCGGCTGCAACTGAAAGCCCGGCATGCGCATGGCGCCTTCGACCCCGTACATCTTTTGGCTTGGATCGACATCGAAGCGTCGCGCCCAGACCGTGTCCGATTTGTCGCCGATCGGTGCGATCAGCGTTGTGAAAAATTGGTCGCTGACTGCGGCCCATTCCGCGCCTTTCAGATTTTCGCGGTAATAAGTTTGCGGCGCGCGCGCGCCGACTCCAAGAAATCCACTCCCGCCGCCAAACCACCCGACATCAACCCCCTTCGCGCTTCCATTCACGCACCAGACCAGCCGCGTGTAAGAGGCGTAGTCGTTCCGATGAATCGGCGCGGCGGCGCCCAACGCCATAAAATATCCGGGGCTTGAGTAGATTTGCGCGCCGCCATTCGCAAGATCGACATCCAACTCTGCCACGAAGTTGTCCTTCTTTTCCGTGGTCGGCGGAAAGAAAAACTTTTTGCGAATGGTGAGTTGCTCGGCCGTGACGTGCTCGAATTGAACCGCTTCACCTTGGCGCGTGATTTTGTATTCCGGCAGACCGGGCGCAGCCGGATCTTCGATGATCGCACCGATCGGGGTGTGTTCGCCCGAGTTCAGGACCACCTGCTTCTTATCTTCGGCGGCGTGATTGAGCAGGGTTGCGCTGGCAATACCGCCACCGCGATTCGTTAGGTGCAATTCAATGTCGGCATTCCGCAGTGTCTCGGTCGCCTCTGGAAACGGCGCGACGGAAGCAGCGGCTTGCGGAGGAGCGGATGGCGACGGCGCTAACGCGGGCGTCGCGACCGAATCAGGTGTGACACTCGGCGAGGCCGAGAATGCAGCGACCGGTGCCGGTGCCTGCGCCATTGCCCGTTTCGGCTGGGGTTGCTTGACGATGTAAAATTCCCAAACGACCAACCCCAGGGCGCAGCTGACAACGGCAATCCAAGCGGTTCGATCCATAAAAATTTTGGCCGCGGCTGATCACACGCAGCGTTCAGCGGATGGCGCAGCAGCGGCCGACATCGGGACGGGATCGTGCCCGCGGCCACCCCAGGGATGACATCGCGCCAATCGTTTCAATCCCAGCCAGGAACCGCTGAGAACGCCGTGCCCATCGACCGCCTGCAAAAAATATTCCGAGCACGTCGGTTCAAATCGGCAACCGGACGCCGGGCCACCCAGCGCCGCGAGCAGAGGCGAAAGCGTGACCTGATAAATCCGAATGAAAATGCGAACAATTCCGCGCATTAGGGCGCTAGAATAGAAGTGCGTGTTGCCAGACGCAACCACTCAGCTTCGAGGTCGGCGTAACTCGCCCTCGCCGCGGCCGGCCCTGCGATGACAACAAGCCAGTGGCCATCGACAATCTCGTGCTGGTGCCGCCGAACGATGTCGCGCAAACGGCGCCGGACACGATTCCGCACCACCGCCCCGCCGATCCTCTTCGAGGTAATGAATCCCACGCGCATCTTCTCGCCTTTGCCCGTCGCCAAAACCGCGAGCGACAAAAGTGGCCCGCGGACTTTGCGCCCTTCGTCGCGCACGCGCGCAAAGTCGGCGGTGTAGATCAACCGCCGGCCTTTGGGAAACGAGAGATTGCGCGGCATCCGCGCAGCTTACGATTATTTCAACGCCACGAGATCAAAATCATCGCCAGCAAAATGGCGCCGGCGAAATAGTAACCGGCATCGACCATCCAATTTTTCGTCGTCTTCCCTTCCCAGATCGACGACATCGTGATGGCGGTGCCGGCAAAACCGATTCCCGTCGCCGCGGCCAGCTTGAGCGCGTGATTCATATCGGTGATACCTGTCCGCTTGATCAGGTAGGCCATCGCGCCCGCAGCGATCACATTCGCGACGAATGTGCCGACTAATTGCGCACCCATTTCGCCGCCCGTCCGAGTCGCGTTCACGTCTCGACCCTCCTCCGCCGCTGCGATCCGACCGAAAAGAAATGAATACCAAACGTAACCTAACACCCAGTAGGCCGCCCCCGCGGATAGAATTGCCAACCAGTTCATATCCCCGGTTTTCCCAGATGCGGGCGATCAGAGCAAGACAATGCGGCAAGATCGCCATCTCCTCGCCCGTACAGCAAAAACCTTCCCCCGCGTCCGCGGGGGAAGGTTTCGAAAACTTCTAAGCGAAGCGATTACGGATTCGGCGAAGAGCTCGTCGACGTCGAAGTCGATGTGCTCGTTCCCGGCGACGAACTCGTGTTCACGTTCGTTTCCGTTTTGTTCTCCGTCTTGGCCGCGGCGCCCGGCTCTTTCACCACCGTGTTGTTGGTTTCTGTCTTGTTGTCCCCAGGCGGGTTGGTCACGGTTGTTTCCTTATTCTCGCAGGCGGTGAACAAGGCGACGCTGGCTAGTATGCAGATGTAGTTTTTCATAATTTTTTGAGGCTAAAATTTCCGTCCCCGTACTAAGGAGAGGACGAAGGTGAGGTTGTTGTTGTCGTGGTGTTAGTGCTGGTTCCGCTTGGGCTCGCGCCTGGCGTCACCGTTTCTGTCTTCTGCTCACATGCCGCGAGCAAGGCGACACCGGCCAAGATGCAAAAATATTTTTTCATGGTTAGTGACCGATTGGATTAGGGCGAGGGCGAAGAAGTCGTCGTATTGACGTTCGTGTTTGTCTCCGTCTTAGTCGAAGCAGCCGGAGATTCCTTCACCACAGTGGTGTTATTTTCCGTTTTATTTTCTCCAGGCGGATTGGTCACGGTGGTGTCTTTATGTTCACAAGCCGCGAGTAACGCGGCGCCAGTTAGGATGCAGAGGTATTTCTTCATAGTTTTAGATTGCGAACGCAATATTGAGTTAATGATGAATCGGAGCAAGCATCCTTTTCGGACTTATATGTCTCACCACCGCATGGCCTTTCGCTTTTTAACCGTTCCCAAAATTTGCCCATGAGAAAAGCGATCGGAATCATTCCGGCCCGCTGGGGCTCCAGCCGTTTTCCGGGGAAGCCGCTTTACCTCATCGCCGGCAAGCCGCTCCTGCGACATGTTTGGGAGCGTTGTTGTCGCGCCGCAGCGCTTGATTCGGTCACCATCGCCACGGATGATCGGCGGATCGCCGACGCGGCCAGGGATTGGGGCGCGGAAGTGGCGATGACCTCAGCCCGTCACCGGAGCGGGACCGACCGTATCGCCGAAATCGCCGCTAAGACGAAACAAGCCGCCTTCATCGTTAACATTCAAGGCGACGAGCCGTTGGTCGATCCGCGCTTGATCGACAACCTCGTCGCGAAGCTGCGTTCGGATCGCAAGATCGACATGGTGACCGCGGCGCATCCCTTTTCGAATCCAGCGGAAGCTTCCTCCACGCATCAGGTAAAGGTCGTTGTCGATCTTAGCGGACGCGCGCTCTACTTCTCGCGTTCGCCCATTCCGCATTCGCGCGAAAACATTCTGCGCCATCAGGGCATCTACGCGTTTCGACGCGAGACTTTGCTGCAATTTGTGAAGTGGAAACAGTCGCCACTCGAACGCGCGGAATCGCTCGAGCAATTGCGTGCATTGGAAAATGGTGTAACTGTTCATGTGCTCGTCACGAAACACGGTTCGCCCGGCGTGGACACGCCGCAGGATGCCAAAGCGCTGGAGCAAAACCTCGCTCGCGCCAGACGAAAGTTGTCTCGATGAAATACATCTTCGTCACCGGCGGTGTGGTGAGTTCGTTAGGCAAAGGACTCGCAGCGGCTTCTCTTGGAACTTTGCTCGAGCTGCGCGGACTGCGCGTCGTTTTTCAAAAGTTCGATCCGTATCTTAATGTCGATCCTGGAACGATGAACCCGTTTCAACACGGCGAAGTTTACGTTTTGAACGATGGCGCTGAGACCGATCTCGACCTCGGCCATTACGAGCGTTTCACTAATTGCGTCCTCTCGCGAAACAACAATCTGACCAGCGGCCAGGTTTACGAAACGGTGATCTCGAAAGAACGTCGCGGTGATTATCTCGGCAACACCGTCCAGGTAATTCCGCACGTCACCGATGTGATCAAGGACCGCATCCGCGAACTGTCCGACGAAAGTAAATACGATGTGGTCATCACCGAAATCGGCGGCACGACCGGCGACATCGAAGGCCTGCCGTTTCTCGAAGCCATCCGGCAATTCATCCTCGAGGTCGGCCCCGAGAATGTGATCAACATTCACGTCACGCTCGTTCCTTATATTAAAGCGGCCGGTGAATTGAAGACCAAGCCGACGCAGCAAAGCGTGGCGAAACTGCGCGAGATTGGTTTGCAACCGCAGATGCTCATGTGCCGTTCGGAAAAACCGCTCGAGCGCGAAGTGCGGCAGAAATTGTCGATGTTTTGTAACGTTCAGGAAAAAGCGGTGATCGAAGCGCGCGACGTTCCGCACACCATTTACGAGTTCCCGCTTATGCTCCACGCCGAAGGCGCGGACAAACTCGTCTGTGATCTTCTCCATCTCAAAACGCCGGAACCGGATCTGACCAGCTGGACGCAATTCGTCGAGCGCGTCGTTAGTCCGAAGAAGCGCGCCAAGATCGCCATCGTCGGCAAATACATCGACCTGCAGGACGCTTACAAAAGCATTTACGAATCGCTCACGCATGCGGCCGCGAGTCAGGATTGCGGCATCGATCTCAAACTGATCGACGCGGAATCATTGCAGGGCGGCGTCGAAGACGAACTCAAAGATGTCGCCGGCGTTTTAATTCCGGGTGGATTCGGTGAACGCGGCGTTGAAGGAAAAATCGAAGCGGCGCGTTTCGCCCGCGAGCACAATGTTCCTTATCTCGGGCTATGTCTCGGGATGCAAGTGGCGACGATTGAGTTCGCGCGAAACGTTTGCAAGATCGACAACGCGAACAGCACCGAGTTCGACAAGAAAACGAACGAGCCGGTGATCTTTTTGATGGAAGAACAACGTGGCGTCAGAAAAAAAGGCGCGAGCATGCGGCTCGGCACTTGGCCGACCCAGATCGGGCCGGGAACGATCGCGCAGAAAGTTTACGGCGCGGACGAAGCGCTGGAGCGGCACCGGCACCGCTACGAATTCAATATGAAGTATCGCGACCGGATGAACGAGAAAGGCTTCATCATTTCCGGGACTTCACCCGACGGCACGCTCGCGGAGATGATCGAATTGCGCGGGCATCCGTATTTTCTCGCTTGCCAGTATCACCCCGAATTTCAGAGCAAGCCTAACAAACCGCATCCGCTCTTCGCGGGATTTATCGCGGCATGTCTGGCGCGTCAGAGCGGTGCGCCGCGCGCCGCAGCCGATCCATTATCGCCGCCCCGAGTCCCTGATCCGGAACTCGTTCTGCAACGATAAGATCGACATCTTCATTCGCGTCGAGCTCGCGCAGGTAACGAAACAGATTCGCGGCCGCTTCGCGCAAATCCTGCCGCTCACTCAAACGACGAATCGCCACAAACTTCGGCGATTCCACCGCATTCCACGCGAGCAATCCCGCGCGTTCGCCCGAGAACGTAGCGGCATTGTCAACCAACTGCAGCGGCTTTTGCGGCGCGTAATGCGACGGCAATTGTCCCGGCGCTGAAATTTCTTTAGGTGTAGCCACTTCGACTTTGCCGAAGATCGACAACTGCTCATCGGTGATCGGTCCGCGGCGCAAGATGTCGATCTTGCCATCACGAACCGCGACAATGGTGGATTCGATTCCGTGCTCGGTGGCGCCGCCGTCGATGATCAGTGGGATTCGTTCCGATAATTCGTCGAACACGTGTTGCGCTGTTGTCGGACTGATGTTGCCGAAGCGATTCGCGCTGGGCGCGGCCAGCGGCGAATCGAACTCACGAATGATTTGCGAGAAAACGGGATGCGCGCTGATTCGCACCGCGACTGTGTCCAAACCCGCGGTGACGATGTCGGGAATGATCTCCCGCTTCGGCAAGACCATCGTGAACGGCCCCGGCCAGAACGCGTCGGCCAGTTCCAAAATCGATTGTCGATCTTGCGCGGGAAGATCGACAATCTTGTCGAGCCAATCGCGATTTGGCAGATGAACAATCAGCGGATCGAAGCGCGGCCGTTCCTTCGCTTCGAAGATCTTAACGACCGCCGGCGATTTAAGCGCGTCGGCGGCGAGTCCGTAAACCGTTTCGGTAGGCAGCGCGACGACTTCGCCGTTGCGCAGCAATTCAACCGCCGCGTCGCGGTCGGTCGAAATTTCCGTTTTCACTTCGGCAACTTCGCCGCCAGCACCGTCTCGGTCTGCTTCTTGCGAAATGCTTGATAGCTGTCGCGAATTTTTTCGTCCGATGTCGCGAGGATCGCTGCCGCCAAGAGCGCGGCGTTCTTCGCGCCGGCAGAGCCGATCGCGAGGGTGCCGACAGGAATGCCGCCCGGCATTTGCGCCATCGAAAGGAGTGAATCCAATCCTTGCAACGCTTGCGATTGCATCGGCACGCCGAGAATCGGCAGCCAGGTGTAGGCCGCCGCAACGCCGGCCAAATGCGCCGCGCCGCCCGCCGCCGCGATGATGACACGAATCCCGCGATCCGCCGCTTTGCGCAAAAAATCGGCGGTGGCGTCCGGCGTGCGATGCGCGGAGAGAACATGCGCCTCGTTAGGTATGCCGAGATCGTCGAGCGTTTTGATGCAGCCAGACATCGTTTCCCAATCGGAAGTGCTTCCCATAATCACCGCGACCAAAGATTTTGTTTCAGCCATGACGGGATTGTAGCAACGATGTCGATCTGCGCCACGGCGAGTCCGTCCGTCGGCGGACTTTTCATTGTCGATCTTGCGACGCATATTGCGGGGTGGATCGCAGCGGAAAATCGATTGTGCTCATCGGCATGATGGGCGCGGGTAAATCTTCGGTGGGGCGTCGCTTGCAAGGACGCACCGGTCTGGCGCGATTTGATACCGACGAAATGGTGTCGACGAAATTCGGTCTCGCGATTCCGGAAATCTTCGCGCGACACGGCGAGGAAGTTTTTCGGGACGCGGAAACGGAAGCCATCGGTGAATTACCGTGGACGCAATCAGCGGTCGTTGTCACTGGAGGCGGGATTGTTTTGCGAGATGCGAATGTCGATCTTCTTAAGCGTCTCGGCGCGGTGGTGTGGTTGGAGGCGGATGCCGATACTCTTTTCGAACGCGCGTCCCGGCGCGGAAATCGACCTTTACTGAAAACAGAAAATCCGCGCGATACCATCGCGACACTTTTGCAGGAGCGAGCGCCACTATATGCAAAGGCGGCCGACTTTCGCGTGGATACGTCGAAGCGAACGCATGATGAAGTTGCGGATGTAATTCTGGAAGCAATCGAGAGCCGCAGTGTGATATGAAAGCGCAGTTAGTTTCGTTTGCGCGCGAGGTTGGGTTTGATTCCTGCCGCGTGACGTCGTGCGCTCCCCCACTCCACGGCGCGGAGTTTCGGAAATGGTTGCGCGACGGCGCGGCCGGCGAAATGAATTACATGGCGCGCGGGGAAGAGAAGCGGTGCGACCCGCAGTTGGTGTTGCCGGGGGCGCGATCGGTGGTTGTTTTGGCGCTGAATTACTTTAACGAAACCGGAAAGCGGATACCGGATACCGGAAAGAAGGGTCGGATCGCGCGGTACGCGTGGGGTGATGATTACCATGACGTGATCGCGGCGAAGCTGGACAAGATCGACATGTTCCTTCGCCAATTCGGCGGGACGCAAAAATGTTACGTCGACACCGGGCCGTTGTTGGAGCGCGATCACGCCGCAGCGGCGGGAACGGGATGGCACGGCAAGAGTACGATGCTGGTAGATGAACGACTCGGGACCTGGTTTTTTCTCGCGGAGATTTTAACGACGCTCGAATTTGCGCCCGACCCGCCCGCGCGGGAACGCTGCGGAACGTGCGCTCGTTGCATCAACGCTTGCCCGACGGGTGCGATTACTTCGCCGCATCGGCTCGATGCGCGACGTTGCATTTCGTATCTCACGATCGAGCACAAGACCTCGATCCCGCTCGAGCTGCGACCATTAATCGGCGATCGCATTTACGGCTGCGACGATTGCCTGGACGCCTGTCCCTGGAATCGCTTCGCGGAGGTTTCCCGCGAAAGCGCATTCGCCGCGCGAAGATCGACAATGGAGATGTCGTTGCGCGATTACCTGAAACTCACCGACACCGAGTTCCGCATCCTGTTTCGCAATTCGCCGATCAAGCGAATCAAGCGCCGCGGATTCCTGCGGAATGTTTGCGTCGCGCTCGGCAATGTCGGCGATGCTTCGGACATTCCGGCGTTGGAAATAGCGGCGAGAGATTCGGAACCGTTGATCGCCGAGCATGCCCAGTGGGCGCTCGAACAAATCCGCGCTCGCCACGGCGAGTCCGTCCGTCCAATAGGCGGATAAGATCGAGATCTACGATAACTCGTTGAATCCAAAGTCGTTTCCCGGCGCATCCTATTGATGCGTATGAACGGGAATTACTTTCCAACTGTCGAAACTGCGATTAATTCAGACGCGTTCTCTCGAGCGAGCGCCCCACCGATGCACCAACCGGCTAACCCTTCCGCCACCGCTGCGCCTGCCACCGCAAAGAAGAAGCGTTCGCGGCGCAAGCGGCAGATCATTTTCGGCGTCCTCGGCCTCATCGTTTTGTGGATCGTGGTTTCGATCATTCTGGGCAAACGCGAGAAGCCAATCCCGGTGACGACGGATAAGGCGGTGCGAAAAACGATCGTGCAAACGGTGTCCGCGACGGGAAAGGTTCAGCCAGAAACAGAAGTAAAGATTTCTCCAGAAGTCGCCGGCGAAATCACCGACCTCCCAGTGGAAGACGGCAAGGCGGTAAAAAAAGGCGATCTGCTTTTGCGAATCAAACCTGATTCTTACAAGGCGCAGCTAGAGGCGCAGGAGGCGGCGATTAGCTCGGCCAAGGCCACGAATCTTCAGCAGAAAGCGACGCTGATGAAGGCGGATCAGGATATCAAGCGCGCGGAAGATATGTTCGCCAAGAAAACGATTTCGGCGCAGGAATATAACACCGCCCAGGCTGCGTTCGAGGTGGCAAAGAACACCTACGAAAGTTCCGGCCACGATATCGAGCGCGCGCAGGCGGGGTCGAGCCAGGCGCGCGATCAATTATCCAAGACCACGATTTACTCGCCGATCGACGGGAACATCACCGTCTTGAATAGCAAACTGGGCGAGCGCGTTGTTGCGACGAATCAGTTCGCGGGTACCGAGGTCATGCGCGTGGCTGATCTTGGGCACATGGAAGCGCGCGTGGATGTAAATGAGAACGACGTGGTCAACGTGAAGGTCGGCGACAAGGCGAACATCAAGATCGACGCTTACAGCGAGCGAAAATTCCGCGGCACCGTTTACCAGATTGCGAACACCGGCAAAACCACCGGCGCGGGGACGCAGGAAGAAGTGACTAATTTTGAAGTGAAGATTCGCATCGACGATCACGATGTGATGTTGAAGCCGGGGCTGAGTTGCACGGCGGATGTTGAGACGAACATGGTGAAAGATGTGGTGGCAGTACCGATGCAGGCGGTCACCATCCGCACGGGCGATAGCAATTTAAGTCCGGAAGAGATCGAGAAGAAGAAACAGAAACTGGCGCAGCGCGACAAATCAGATAACGACGCGGACATCACGAACGAGAAGCAGGAGAAGGCGACGCAAAAAGAGGAACGCGAGCGATTGGCGAAAGTGGTGTTCGTCAAAAAAGGAAGCAAAGCGCAGCTCGTTAAGGTGACGACGGGAATCGCGGACGACACTTTCATGGAGATCAAGAGCGGCATCAAGCCAGGTGATGAAGTGATTTCCGGCAGCTACAGCGCGATTAGCCGGAAGTTAAAAGACGGCGCCAAAGTTACCTACGATAAGGAAGCGACGAAGTAGCGAGGAGTAGATGTCGATCTAACGATGGAGGCGCGCGAATCAGTTCGGCCGGCTGGCGCAGTCGTGATCGATATCGAGAACATCACGAAAGAATACGTGATGGGGGAAGAGACGGTGCGCGCGTTGCGCGGGGTGACGCTGCAGATTCATAGGAACGAATACATGGCCATCATGGGGCCGAGCGGCAGCGGCAAATCGACGCTCATGAATATGCTCGGCTGTCTCGATACGCCTTCATCGGGACGTTACGAATTCAACGGCAAAAACGTGGCGGAAATGGACGATGACGAACTGGCGGCGATTCGGAATCGCGAGATCGGTTTCGTTTTTCAAACGTTTAATCTCCTGCCGCGCTCGACTAGTCTGCGCAACGTCGAGCTGCCGCTCATTTACGCTGGCGTGCACCCGGAGGCGCGTGAGGAACGCGCAACCCAAACCCTCGCCGACGTGGGACTCGGCGATCGCATTCATCATAAGCCTAACGAGCTTTCCGGCGGGCAACGCCAGCGCGTGGCGATCGCCCGCGCGCTGGTGAACAAGCCTTCCATCATTCTCGCGGACGAGCCGACCGGTAATCTCGATTCGAAAACAGGCGAAGAGATTATGGCGTTGTTCGAGGATCTTTATCAGCGCGGCAACACCATCATTCTCGTTACGCACGAACGTGATATCGCAGCGCACGCGCGGCGCACCGTGCATTTGCGCGATGGATTGATTGAAAGCGACGAGATGGGAGCGCTCCCGCAATTTGAATCGGCGACGGCCAGCTAAGATCAACATGCAGCGTTTTCTCTACGAACTGAGCGAGAGCTGGAAGATCGCCGCCGCACAAATGCGTTCGAACATGACGCGTTCCACGCTCACCGCGCTCGGCGTGA
>JBDUDM010000172.1:0-2788 GCA_040002925.1 Spartobacteria bacterium
AACAGCGGCGAAGCGCCCATTCGATGCGCGGTCGATGTCGCGAAGAATTTGCGCGCTCATCCGCAGCTCAAACTGCGCATGGGCATTCACACCGGACCGGTCAGCACCGTCACCGATGTGAACGACCGGTCGAACGTCGCCGGCGCCGGCATCAACATCGCGCAACGCGTGATGGATGTCGGCGACGCCGGTCATATTCTTTTATCGAAACGCGCGGCCGAAGATTTGTCGCAATATCGCCAATGGCAGCCGCACTTGCAGAACTTCGGCGAAGTCGAGGTGAAACACGGCGTCAAGATCGACATCGTCAATTATCACGACGGCGAGATTGGCAACTCGAAGCTTCCGGAAAAGCTCACCGCCGATCGGCGCAAACAAAGCACGCGCCGCCGTCGCAATCGCATTCTCATCGCCGCCGCCATCGTTCTCGCTGCCGTTATTCCCATTACGATGTCGATCTTTCTGCGCCGGCAGACAACAAATCTCGCGTCGATCATTCTCGAAAAAAGCATCGCCGTGTTGCCGTTCGAAAGTTTCAGCGATGATAAGGAGAACAGTTATTTCGCTGATGGCGTGCAGGATGATATTTTGACCGATCTCGCGAAAGTGGCGGATTTGAAAGTGATCAGCCGCCATAGCGTCGCGCAGTTTCGCGGTACGACGAAAACGATTCGCGAAATCGGCCAGGCGCTCGGCGTGGCGCATGTGCTCGAAGGCAGTGTGCGCAGGATGGCCGGCAAAATTCATGTGACCGCGCAGTTGATCGACACCCGCACGGAGACGCAAACGTGGGCGGAAAAATATGACCGCGACCTGGCCGATCTTTTCGCCATTCAAAGCGAAATCTCGCAATCAATCGTGAGCCAACTTAAAGCCGCTTTCTCGCCAGGAGAGAAAGCCGCCATCGAAGAACAGCCCACTCAAGATCAGGAGGCGTACGATCTCTACCTGCGCGCGCGCGCTTTAGTCTACGAATACAGCGTCACCACAAAGGTCGCGCAAACGGACACGGCTCGCGCCATTACGCTGTTGGAGAGTGCGATCGCGAAGGATCCCAAATTCACCCTGGCCTATTGTTTGTTAAGTGAAGCGCAACTTCGGCTCTACTCCGCTGAATTTTGGAACAAGGAACGTCTGCCGAAAGCGAAAGAGGCCATCGATAACGCTTTGCGCATCGCCCCAAATTCCGGGCAAGCCCATTTGACCCTCGCGCTTTATCTCTATCGCGCCGTCCGCGATCCGGCGGCGGCCGAAAAAGAGCTAGCCATCGCGGCTACGTCGCTGCCCGGGCGCGGTGAAATTTTCGAGCTCGGCGGCGACATTGCCGAGCAGCGCGGCCAGTGGAAGAAAGCTTTGCACGACCGCGAAAAAGCGGCCGATCTCGATCCTCGTAACCCGCAAACGGCCACAAGTCTCGTAACACTCTACACCGCGTTGCGCCGCTACCACGACGCACAAAAGGTGATCGATCACGCCATGGCGACCCTCCCGCAACCGTCGACCGTGTATTTTTATCGGCAGAAAAACTGGATCGCGCTCGCGCAGGGCGACACCAAAGCCGCCATGGCGGCCCTCGATGCACATCCCAATCGCAACCTCGGCCTCTCCGGTCTCAATGGATTGGTCGCAGATGTCTTGTTCCGCGAGCGGCAATACGCCAAGGCGGAAGAAATTTACCGCACCGCCGAGGATATCGCGCGACAACATAACGTGCTGCCGAAGGGCGGCGAGAATCTCGGCGCTCGCTCGGAAAGGTTCCTAATGCTGGCGCGGATCGCACGGTTGCAAGGCCAGCCGGAAAAAGCGCGCGGCTATTTCGAACAAGCGCGCAGCGCCGCCGAAGGATGGCTTGCGCAAAATCCGGAACAGGCCAGCATTTGGGAAGCGCGCTCTCTCGCCTTTATTGTCGAGGCCGATGCTGCGCTCGGACGAAAAGATGATGCGATGCGCGAAGCGCAACACGCACTACAGGTGTGGCCGCTGTCGCGCGACGCCACGGTGACCCCGGACATCGCGCAAATCATCGCGGTCGCTTACGTGTGGGCGGGCGAGCGCGACGCCGCGCTACAATTGCTCGCGCAATTTGCGAAGCTTCCGTATGGCCCGAGCGCAGGCGAGCTGAAGTTAAATCCGGTGTGGGACGACATTCGCAAAGACCCGCGATTCGGCAAGATCATCGCCGACGCGGCCACGCCGCCGGTGATTCAATAATATGTCAGCCGAAACCCCGAGCGACGCGCGTCTGGAGATCGGCCACGTGTTGTTTGTCGATCTTGTCGGTTATTCCAAGTTACTCATCGACGATCAGCGCGAGTTGCAGGAGCAACTCAATCGAATCGTCCGCAACACCGCCCAATTCCGCGCGGCCGAGGCCGAAAACAAACTCGTGCGCCTACCGACTGGCGACGGCATGGCGCTCGTTTTTTTCACCACTGTGGAAGCGCCGGTGCGTTGCGCACTGGAAATAACGGAGGCCATGCCGGCCAACGCGCAGTTAAAATTGCGCATGGGCATTAACACCGGTCCGGTCAGCGGCGTCGCCGACGTCAATGATCGATCCAACGTTGCCGGCGCCGGAATTAACATCGCCCAGCGCGTGATGGATCTCGGCGATGCTGGTCACATTCTCCTCTCCAAACGCGCGGCGGAAGATTTAATGCAGTATCGGCAGTGGCAACCAGAAATCTCTTTCGATAATTCAGGTGGTTTTCGTGGTTCTTTTCTCGGTGTTCAACGCGTCGAAGCCGGAGATTACGTCGAAGAGTTCTTCGTCGATGCTGCTTTGGCG
>JBDUDM010000173.1:0-2781 GCA_040002925.1 Spartobacteria bacterium
CGGTGGAGAAGGACGCCACCAACGGACAGGCAATGCAGATTTACTTCGCCATCATGGCCGCGTGGGTAGGCGAAAAGGATCTGGCCTTGCACTACCTGGCCCTGGCTGGTTCGACGCCTGGCGCCGCGAGCGTCGCCAATTACGGCCAGCTCAAGCTGAATCCTTTGTGGGAGCCGCTCCGCGGCGATCCGCGCTTCGAGAAAATCGTCGCCGCGAAGGCGCCGAAGCAGGCGAAGCCCTAACGAGTAACTAAAGTACGCAATCATCTTTCTGTAGCTCGCTGAAGTGAACCTACCCGACGACCGGTCCGTTTGCGTTTCGGCGGCAAATCGGGGAACATTGCCGCGTGAGTTTTGACCTGAAAGAGATCATCGCCTCGCGTCTGGGCGAGAATTATCAACTGCACGAGCGGCACATCAATCGCACGCTCGTCGCGGCCCAGCGCGTCATCGGTTTCGACAAAGTCTATGCGCGGGCCGAGGGCGCGTATCTCTACGACATGGATAACGCCGCCTATCTCGATTTTCTGAGCGGCTACAGCGTTTTCAATATCGGTCGCAATCATCCCGTCGTTAAGCAGGCCATTCGCGACGTGCTCGATCTCGATCTTCCGAACATGGTGCAGATGGATTGCTCGCTCCTCAGCGGCTTGCTCGCGGAAGCCCTAACGAAACGGACTCCGCCGCATCTCGACGCGATTTTCTTTTGCAACTCCGGCACCGAAGCGATGGAAGGCGCGTTGAAATTCGCGCGCGCAGCCACGGGAAGAAAGCGCGTGGTTTCCCTCGAGAGTGCGTTTCACGGACTGAGTCTCGGTTCGCTCTCGCTCATGGGCTGCGAAAGTTTCACCGAAGGTTTCGGCCAATTGATGGAAGGCTTCGATGCGCGCGTGGCGCTCGACGATATCGACTCGTTAGATCGACATCTACATTCACGCGATGTCGCGGCGTTCGTCATCGAAACGGTGCAGGGCAAAGGCTGCAAAACTCCGGCCACGGATTTTTTCACCCGCGCGCAAGAACTCTGCCGCAAGTACGGAACGCTTTTGATTTCTGACGAAGTGCAAACGGGTCTTGGCCGCACTGGGAAAATGTTCGGGTTCGAACATTGGAATCTTGAGCCGGACATCATCACGCTGGCGAAGACTTTGAGCGGCGGCTATGTGCCGTGCGGCGCGATCGTGACGCGGCGCGAGATTTATCAGAAGACGTTTTCGCGAATGGACCGTTGCGTTGTTCATTCCACGACGTTCGGTCGCAACAATCTCGCGATGGCTTGCGGGCTGGCGTCGCTTGAAGTGATCGACAATGAAAACCTGGTCGAAAACGCGGACAAGATGGGCGCGTTGCTACGCGATAAGATCGACATGTTGCGCGAAAAACATTCGTTCATTAAAGAAGTGCGCGGCAAAGGGCTAATGATCGGGATCGAGTTTCATGAGCCGACCGAATTCAAACTTAAGATGGCCTGGAAAGTTCTGCACAAGATCGACAAGGTGCTCTTCGCGCAAATGGTGGTGACGCAATTGCTGAGCAAGCATCGCATCCTGACGCAGGTCGCCGGTCACGCCATGGACGTCGTTAAGATTCTGCCGCCGCTCATCATCGGCGAACGCGAGGTCGATGTGTTTGTGAATGCGCTCGACGACGTGTTGACCGAATGCCGCAAGTTTCCGGGACCGATGTGGGAGCTGGGCAACAATTTCGTTCGCGCCGCGATCAGCTCGAAGAAATCGGTCGCATCGCGGCCGGTCGTTTCGGCCTAACTTGTGCCTGAGTTCGAGAAACGCACTCCGGCCGGCGTGAAGCCGGTGCAGCGCGCGTCGCAAAAAGGCGTGGAGCGCGATCGTTTGAGCTGGCTGCAATTCGCGGCCGAACCGACGCGCTACGACGGAATGCCGTTTCGCAAATGCGGCGCGTCCGGATTGAAGCTGCCCGCGATTTCGTTAGGGGCGTGGGAGACGTTCGGCGGGTATCGCGGCCCGGAGACTGCGCGCGAATGCATTTTCCGCGCATTCAATCTCGGGGTCACGCACTTCGATCTGGCGAACAATTACGGGAAGCATCCCGGTCGCGCCGAAACGGTGGTGGGGCGTGTCTTGTGCGAAATGCCGCGCGCGGAATTGATCGTCTCGACCAAGGCCGGTTCGCCGATGTGGTCGGGACCGCACGGTCACGGCTGCTCGCGCAAATCGCTGCTTGTCAGCATCGATGAATCGCTGCAACGGCTCGGTCTTGATTACATCGACATCTTCTATGCGCATGGACCCGACGCGGAAACGCCCCTCGAGGAAACGCTGGCGGCGCTCGATCACATTGTGCGCCAGGGCAAAGCACTTTGGGTTGGCCTGAGTAATTTCACCGGTCGCGCGATCGAAGAGGCTGGGGGAATCGCGCGCCATTTCCAAACTACTCCGGTCGTGGCCGCGCAATCCGTTTACAATTTGTTCGATCGTCGGATCGAAGCGGATGTGTTGCCCTCGGCGCAAGCGGCTCGGTGCGGCGTCATCGCGTGCTCACCGCTCGCGCAAGGTTTACTGAGCGATAAATATTTCGAGGGCATTCCGGAAGATTCGCGCGCGGGTAAATCGTGGGACGAAGTGCAGCGCTCGCGCATCACCCGCCCGTTGCTCGAGAAGGCGGGCCGATTGAACGAACTCGCGAAAGCGCGCGGCCAGACTTTGGCGCAATTCGCCATCGCATGGGTGTTACGCCGTCCGGAAGTCACCAGCGTGTTGATGGGTGCGTCCGATGTCGATCAAGTGGAAGAGAATGTTCGCGC
>JBDUDM010000174.1:0-2763 GCA_040002925.1 Spartobacteria bacterium
AGAGGCTCGCGTGAAAGCTTCGCCAGTCGCACGACGCGTCGCGGAAGAACTGGGTGTCGATCTTGCGAACGTGAAAGGAACGGGCCCGGAAGGTCGCGTGACCGAAACCGATGTTCGCGGCGCGGCGAAATCAAAATCAACGGCGCCCGCAAGATCGACATCTACTCCTGCGCCGAAAGCGGGCGAAGGCGCGCGCGTCAATTTGTCGGGAATGCGCAAAGGCATTGCCGAGCGGCTCGTGCAAAGCAAAGGCCCGGTCCCACATTTCTATCTCAACATCGACATCGACGCTGGGCCGCTTATGTCGGCGCGCGCGGAATTGAAATCGGGCGGCGAAGGCGCGGACACTTCGAAGATCACGGTGAACGATTTTGTTTTGAAAGCGGCGGTGCAGGCGGCGGTGAAGGTTCCGAAAGTGAACGCGTCGTTCGACGGCGACGCGATCGTGCAATATGCCGATGTCGATCTTGGCATCGCGGTCGCGATTGAAGATGGATTGCTCACGCCAGTGATTCGCGGCGCGCAAAATAAAACGCTGCGCGAGATCAGCGAGATAGCGAAAGATTTGGCAAGTCGCGCGCGCAACAAACGGATGAAGCCGGAAGAATTTCAGGGCGGTTCGTTTACGGTTTCGAATCTTGGCGGGATGGGGATCGACAGTTTCTCCGCCATCATCAATCCGCCGCAGGGTTTCATTCTCGCAGTCGGCGCTATTTCAAAAAAGCCGGTGGTGGACGAGAACGATCAGATCAGCGTCGGTCAGCGCATGTCGATCTGGATGAGTTGCGATCACCGCGTGATCGACGGCGCGCTCGGCGCGGAATATCTGAAGGAGCTGCGGCACCTTCTGGAGAATCCGGCGCTGCTTTTGGTTTGAAATTCGGCGTCGAATCTGCTACGTAGATCGACATTGAATTCTACGTATTCAGTCACTGAAGCGCAAACCAATTTACCCCGCCTATTACGGGACGCTTCGCATCGGTCGATCGCCATCCGTCGTCACGGCGATGTTGTCGCTTATGTGGTGTCGCGTGAGCGGATGGAAGCGATCATTGAAACCCTCGAGATCCTCGGCAATCCCGAGGCGATGAAAGCGATTCGGAATTATGAACGCGGCGCGATTAAATTCCGCCCGCTTTCGGCGCTGAATGAAGCGGATTGAGCTTTCTCCGCAGGTGGCAAGTTTCATCCGCGGTCACTCGCCAGAACCACGCCAGAGACTGCGCGTTGCCCTCAAGCAGCTGTCGAGGGAGCGCGGAGAGATTAAGCCGCTCGAAGGGCGTTTAAAAAATTACTTCCGACTCCGAGTCGGTAACGACCGGATTATTTTTCGGTATTCGGCGACGGGCAAAATCATTCAATGTATTTTTGCTGAGCGCCGTGACCTTGTTTACGAGGTGTTCGAGCAGTTGATGCACGCGCGACTGCTGAGTCGAGAAGACGAGTAATACAACTAGCTGGCCGCGATTTCCCAGCTCATGAAATCGTCGAGCGATTTGCGCGTTCGGCCGACGGCGAGCGCGAGAATGAAAGCGTCGTCTAGCAGACCGAGACCAGGAATCCAGTCGGGCAAAAAGTCCATCGGGTTAATGAGATAAAGGATGGCGGCGATGATGATGACGAGATCGGTGCTAGAAACTTCGCGGTAGTCGCCGCGGTAATAGGCGCGAATCAAGCGCAGCATGGCTTGCAGGTAAGACCAGGTTTCCTGGAATTGTTCTTTCGGAAGCGCGGCTGCTTTCTTGGCGGCCTCCGATACGAGCTGGCGCAAGCGCGAGGGATTTTGCACGTATCCTTTCGCGCTCTTCATCGCTTCGCCGAATTCGATTTCGAGCCGGTTTTGTAAAGTAGCGCGCTTCTTGGGCGGCGCCTTGGATGTGGCCTTGGTTGCGGTTTTGCGTTTGCGCACGGTCGTTTTTTTCTTCGCCTTCTTCATTGCCGGCACATCAAAGCATCTCGGCGGAAGGGTGAGAAGCGGATTCGCGCGCGCAGTAAGATCGACAACGAGAAAACGTGTTCGCCGCGGCTGGCCTTGCCTCGGTGCGCCGCGTCGGCGACCGTCGCGTCGAAGTGACCGAGAATTCGCCTGACGAAAAACCGCTGCAGACGACGTCGTTTGTCATTCATGCAACGCGTGGCGTTTTGCGCGATCAATCGATGCGGCGCAAAGCGATGTTGTTCGTGTTGAGCAGCGCGTTCCTCCTTCTGCTTGGCGGGATGATGTTTTTGCGGTCCTCGCTCAACCCGCACGAACATCCGTGGCGGGTCATTTTGTTTTGGGGCGTCTGCATTTGGCTCACCTTCACGGCATTTTTGCTGGCCGTTTTTGATTTGTTGATGGTCCGGATGGAAGCGCGAAGAGCGGAACGATTTTTGCGCGGGAGCATGAAAACTTCTGCAAGATCGACAAGCAACGAATGAATGCGACCGGTTGGAAAACGCGCGAACAAATGGAAGCGACCGAGCGATCAACGCTCGCGGCTTTCGCGCAGAAGTCCGCCGATTCGCGCGGGCGAAAATTTCCAGAGTCGAGTCACGCCTACCGAACGGAATTCCAGCGCGATCGCGCGCGCATTATTCATTCGCGCGCATTTCGCCGGCTGGAATACAAGACGCAGGTTTTCCTGAACGGCACCGGCGATCATTTGCGCACGCGGCTCACTCACTCGATCGAAGTCGCCTCGATTAGTCGAACGATCGCGCGGGCGTTGTCGCTCAATGAAGACCTGGCCGAAGCGATCGCGCTTGCGCACGACCTCGGGC
>JBDUDM010000075.1:0-9247 GCA_040002925.1 Spartobacteria bacterium
CCGTCGCTCGACAAGAAAAAAATGGCGAAAATGTAGCCTCGGCCCCGGCTTACAACTGCGCTCGAACGGTTTTTGATCTCGATTCCGAGCCTGCCTCCGCCGGCTCGGATAATCGGCGCAATTTTTCGATGATCTCGGGAACCGTTATGCACGATTCTTCCAGGTCTTCGTTCGAATTGAAGCGCCCGAACGAAAATCGCAGGCTTCCGCCATCCGGTGCGCTGCCCTTCATCGCTCGAAGAACGTGTGATCCGTCAGACGAGCCCGTTTTGCAGGCTGAGCCAGCCGAACAACAAATTCGATGTCGATCTAAAAGGAGCAATGCGGCTTGCGCCTCAATATTCGCAAAGGAAATATTGGAGGTATTAAATAAGCGGGCTGCGCCGCGTCCATTAATAGTGGCCCCGGTCGTCCGCGAAACCACCGTCGCCTCGAATTTGTCCCGCATCGCGCACACGCGCTCATGCTCATCGCCTAAACATTCCGCCGCACGCTCCGCCGCCTTGCCCATTCCGATAATCGCCGGAACGTTCTCCGTTCCAGCACGCCGGCCTCGCTCGTGCGAACCGCCAAATACCGACGCGTGGAATCCAACTCGTTTACTAACGTAGAGCGCGCCGACGCCTTTCGGTCCATGAAATTTGTGCGCCGCCAGCGAAAGAAAAGTGATCGCGGATTCCCCCAGGCGCATCGGTAGCTTGCCTACCGCTTGCACAGCGTCGGTGTGAAAGAGCACCCCCTTTTCGCGACAAATCGCGGCGATCTTTTCCACCGGAAATAACACGCCGGTTTCGTTATTCGCCCACATGAACGACACAATCGCGGTATGCGGACGAATGGCTCGCTCGATCTCCGCAAGATCGACATCTCCATCTTGATTCACTCCGACCTCGGTGACCTCGCAGCCGCGCGCCGCTAATTCCTCGGCATGCCGGCGAACCGCGCTGTGTTCCACTGCGCTAATCACCATGTGTTTCCCTCGCGGCTCATGCCGCAGCGCCGAATTGAGCGCGGTATTATTCGCTTCCGTTCCGCCACTGGTGAAGACGATCTCGGATGCGTCGCAGCCTAACAACGCCGCCACTCGCTCACGCGCCCGATCGATCTCCTGGCGAATCCGCGTGGCAAATCGATAACCGCTCGATGGATTCCCGTAAGACGTTGTCAGGAACGGCATCATCTCCTCGAGGGCGGCCGGATCGAGCTGAGTGGTCGCGTTATTGTCGAGATAGATCATTTCGCCCGCCGGATCCCCTGGATTTTGCGTCCACCTCCATCGGTTACTCTTCCGGCCGCGGCTCTGCACCGGGATGCTTGGCGTGGTGATGGGTGTAGCGGAAGTAGAGGTTGCGTAAATAAATCGGCAACGGCAACAGGCTTTGCAGCACGCCGACCGAGTCCCGCCGGTAAATCGCAAAATAGGCAAGTAACAAGATCGAGCCGACCGCGCTGCATTCCCAAAACCCGACCGGAATCACACTTTTGCGCGCGCGCTCCGAGGCGAGCCATTGGATCAAAAAACGAATCCCGAAAACGAGGCTGCCGGTCCACCCGATGACTTTCCAATAGTTGAACGCGATGCCGAAGATTTTCGTTTCCGCTAACAAATAAAAGCTGTCCATAACGGCGGAAACGTTGAGATAGATCGCCGCCACTGAACAGCTTTTTGTTTCCGCCGAATTCTGTCTACATTCCGCCCGTGACCTCGATCTGGGACCTGGCTAATGCGCAGCTGCGCGATCTCGCCGTTTACGAGCCGGGCAAGCCCATCACTGAAACCGCGCGCGAGCTCAATGTCGATCCAGCGGAGATCGTCAAACTTGCTTCTAATGAGAATCCGTTAGGCCCATCGCCCCAAGCGCTCGTCGCGATGCGCGATGCGCTGCAGGACGCCCAGCTTTATCCAGATGGAGGCGGATTTTATCTGCGCGAGGCCCTGGCGGAACATCTCGCACTCGCTCCGGAAAATATCATCCTCGGCAATGGGTCCAATGAAGTCATCGAGTTTCTCTGTCACGCATTTCTCGATCGCGGCGACGACGTCGTCACTTCGCAGTATGCCTTCATCGCCTACAAAATCATCGCCACGCTTTTCGGCGCGCGCACGATTGAGACGGCTGCGCCGGAATTCGTGCAAGATCTTGACGCGATGCTCGACGCCATCACCCCGAAGACGCGCCTCGTCTTCATCGCGAATCCAAACAACCCCACCGGCTCTCTCGTTAGTCCGCGCAAGATCGACATCTACCTTTCGCGCGTTCCGGAAAACATCGTCACCGTTTTTGACGAAGCCTACTTTGAATTTCTGGCCGAGCCGCCCGATACGGTGCGCTACCTCCGCGAAGGTCGAAACGTTGTTATCCTGCGCACCTTCTCGAAGATTCACGGCCTCGCCGGCCTGCGCGTCGGCTACGGATTAGCGCGCCCGGAACTCATTCAGGTCGTCCAGAAAACACGAGAGCCTTTCAACGTGAACTCGATCGCACAGGTCGGCGCGCTCGCCGCGCTGGGGGACGATGAGCATCAGCGTGAAACGAAACGCGTCGTCGACGAAGGCCGTATCTTTTTCGAACAACAATTCGCCGAGATGAAACTCGCCTTCGTCCGCGGCGCCGCGAATTTCATCATGGTCAACGTCGGCGACGGCGCGCGCATTTTTAAAGAACTGCTCGGCCGCAAAATCATTGTCCGGCCACTGAAAGGTTACAATCTCCCGGAATGGGTCCGCATCTCCATCGGGACAATGGAACAAAATCGCAAATGCATCGCAGCGCTGAAGGAAGTTTTCTCGAACAAGGCGAACTGACCGCGCAAGATCGACATGTTGATCAAGGCGACACCATCGCCGCGATCTCCACGCCTGCCGGCGAAGGCGCGATCGCGCTCGTGCGCATGTCCGGTGAAAACGCGATCACGATGGCCGAAAAAATCTTTCGCGGCAAAGGGCAGCCGTCTCAATTCACGCCGCAACTGCAACACTTCGGCGAGATTGTCGATCAAGCGGGAACGTTGGTCGATCAGGTGATGATGTCGATCCACCGCGCGCCGATTAGTTATACCGGCGAAGATTTAGTCGAGATCAGCTGTCATGGCGGAGTTCTTGTCACCGCGCGCGTTTTGGAAACGTGTCTGCGCGCGGGAGCCCGCGCGGCGCGCGGCGGAGAATTCACCGAGCGCGCTTTTTTGAATGGCAAGATGGACCTGACTCAAGCGGAGGCCGTCATCGATCTCATCCGGGCGAAAAGCGATCTCGCATTGCGCTCCGCGACCGAACAATTGGAGGGGCGACTGGGCCGGGAGATTAAACAGATCCGCGAAGAGATCATTTCGCTTCTCGCGCACATTAACGCGTCGCTCGATTTCTCCGAAGAAGGCATCGAGCCGGATGAAGGCGACAAGTTGATCGCGCGCCTCGATGCGGCCCGCGACAAGATGTCGATCTTACTGGCAACCGCGCATCAAGGGCGCGTCCTGCGCGAAGGCGTGCGCGTGGTGATTTACGGCGCGACCAATGCCGGCAAATCCAGTTTGCTCAATTGCATGCTCGGATACGAACGCGTCATCGTAAGCGAAACGCATGGCACGACTCGCGACACGATCGAAGAAACAATAAATCTGCGCGGCATCCCGATTCGATTGCTCGACACGGCGGGATTGCGCGCAGCGAGCGACGCGATCGAGCAAGAGGGAATCGCGCGCACGAAAACGTCTTTGCAAAACGCCGACCTTTGCCTGCACGTTGTCGATGGAAGCGAACCAAACCCGCTCGACTGCGACGATGAGCGTCCTTTGAACGACGACATCATGGTGATTAACAAGTGCGACTTGTCCGTGCACGCCGACTGGCAAAGTGTGGAGGCCGTCCGGATTTCCTGCGTGACCGGAGATGGATTGCCGCAGCTCGAAGAAGAAATCCTCGCCCGCATCAGCAAACAAAATCTCCAACCCGAGAGCACCGTTGCCATCAATGCGCGACATCACGATTGTCTCCGTCGCGCGCTCGAAGCATCCGATCGCGCACGCGCGGCCATGAACGATGGCATGTCGCCGGAATACGTGGCCGCCGATTTAAACGAAGCGTTGCGGGGGCTCGGCGAAATTCTGGGCGAAGTCGATGTCGAAGCGATTCTCGATTCGGTCTTCCGCCAGTTCTGTATCGGAAAATGAAATCTGGCAACGCCTACGAGAAGCTCGTTAGGCCGCTCTTGTTTCGGTTCGATCCCGAAACGGTGCATCATTTTGCGATCGCGGCGTTGCAGCGAAGTTCCCATGTCGATCTTGCATTAAAGGCGTGGCGACGTTTTCAACCCGCGCCCAAACCGAAAACACTTTTCGGCGTCACCTTTCCAAATCCGGTCGGCTTGGCCGCCGGTTTCGATAAGAACGGCGTGGCGTTGCCCGCATGGGCCGCGCTTGGTTTCGGCTTTATCGAGATCGGCACGGTGACGGCCAGGCCACAGCCGGGAAATCCGCGACCAAGGATTTTTCGTTATGCCGAACAACACGCGTTAATCAATCGCCTCGGTTTCAATAACGACGGCGCCGATGCAATCGCGAATCGGCTGCGACGTTTACAGGAAAGCGGACGCTGGCCGGCCGTTCCGGTCGGGATCAACATCGGTAAATCCAAAGCGACCACTCTCGATGAAGCTCCGGCCGATTATCTGCATTCGTTTCGAAGGCTGCGGAATTTTGCGGATTACGTGGTGCTGAACGTCAGCTCGCCCAATACACCTGGTTTGCGTTCGCTACAGCAAGGCGAGTTATTGTCGATCTTGTTGCGCGCTGTCGCGGAGGAAAACCGATCGAACAAACCGATCGTGGTAAAAATTTCTCCCGACGTTTCGATCGCTGAGCTCGAGGAAATTATATCGACCTGCGAAAAGCATCGCACCGCTGCGATCATCGCCACGAACACGACGTTGGATCACTCCGCCATTCCGACGGATCGCAATCAAACTGGCGGATTAAGCGGTGCGCCCGTGCGTGAGAAATCGACCGAGCTCATCCGCGCGCTTACCGCAAGATCGACAATCCCTGTGATCGGATGCGGCGGAATCTTCGACGCAGAATCCGCGCGCGATAAAATCGAAGCGGGCGCAGCGTTACTTCAGATCTACACCGGCTTGATCTACCGGGGTCCGGGATTAATCCGCGAGATCGTCGAAGCGATTAGTTAGGGATTGAACGGCTCCCAGAAGTCATCGCCCGCCACCTCGAACAATTCCAGGTAACTGTCGATCGGCACAAACGGCGCTTCGTCCACCGTCTGCGCGCCGAAGTCGTTTCCTAAAATATCCTCTCCCGTTTGATAAAGACGCGTTCCCTTTTTTAGATAGTTCGTCCAATCCGCCACCGCCACGGTGTCGCCCGTTTTCTTTCCCGTCTCGATCGCGTATTGGTCGATGGCCGACGTGATCAGTCGCAGATCATTCACAATTAGCGATGCCTGTGACCGCTTGCGGGCGCGCAAAAATCCCGGCACCGCGATGGCCGCCAGGAGCGCGATGATCGCCACCACGATCATGATCTCGACCAGGATGAATGCGGCGCGACGCCGCCTTGCAGTGGTAAACATCTGTGTGGTTGAGCGGCCGCGCCGGTTGGGCGGAGGCCGCAGCCCACCTAAAAGCAGTTTTGATGCGCGCCGCGAAAAATCGCTTTGCCGACGGCCACCGCGCCACTACATCGAAAGAAGTGAGAATTCTGCGCAAGCTCGGAAAGCTTTTCTCCGGTGAAGCTTACGCGCGCACGGGACGCAAGCTGCGGCGCGCGCTCACGCCTATTCCGATTCCACCGCTGCTGCGCAAGATCGACAAGCAACGGCTCAGCGAAATCCAGCAGCGTTACGCGGACTCGCCGGAAAATTACGCGAAATATGCCGACGTCGAGCGCTGGCTGCGCCGCCACAGCAAACGGGTGCAAGACCTGCACCTGCACCGCTCATCGCCGAAAGAGATTCTCGATCTTGGCTGCGGCGGCGGCTTCTTTTTGTTCATCGCGAAACAGTTCGGCCATTCCGTTCAAGGCCTGGACATCGATGAATTTCCGTTGCTCGGCGAACTGGTCGCGCTCATGGAAGTTCCGCGAAAAGTCTGGCGCATCGAAGCGTTCAAAGCGCTGCCGGACTTCGGCCGCCAGTTCGATCTTATCACCGCGTTTTCCACCCGCTTCAATCGTGACGCGCAAGATCGACATGTATGGGGCGTGCAGGAGTGGGAATTTTTTCTCGACGATCTGGCGCGCAATATAAAACCCGGTGGCGAAGTGTTTCTCGAAATCAATTCGGGCAAAATGGGCCAGTACTATCCGCGCGACGTGCAAGAACTTTTCCGCCGCCGCGGCGCAAGTTTGGAACGCGACTACGTTTATTTTCGGCGAGGAATCAAGGCGACGCTTCTGCGTGCGGCGATTCGCGGTGATGAAAATGCCGAATGAAACGTTGATGGCGTTGCCGCATTTGCTGCAGCTTCGCACGTTGCTCGTCCGTTAGGTTCGGCGCCATTTCGCGGTGCGCCGCCGCAAATGTCTCATGGACATTACGCGTCGTTTCCATCCGGATTTCCTCAAGGCGCGCGCCGGTCTTCTCGATGATCGGCGACACTTTGGCCATTTGTTCCGGCGTTAATTTTAACTCCGTGCGCAACCGTTCGCGCATTCGCTCGGCCACCATGCCGTGATGCGGCGGACCGAACATGAAATGGCGCGCCTGCGCCGCGGCGAACAAAGCTCCGGTGACGCCGCCGGCGATGAACACGAGCAGGAATCCGGTAATTAATTTCCATTTCAACGCCGCATTCATGGCTGTGAAATCTCGTCTTGAATGGCGCTGTCGGCGATGGCGAATTCGTTCGTCATCGGTTCGTCGATCTCGCGCGCACGCGACACTTCCCAGACCGCCGCCGCGCTCGACACCACGATGATCGCCGTCGCTACCACCGACACGCGACGAAGCAACCGGGCCAGTCCGTTTCCATCGGGCGCATTCGCGCGCCAGAGCGCGACCACTCGGGTGTCGAATCCAAACGGGGCACTCGCGACGGCGTCGTTAGGCACTTCCGCGGCCGATTGCAGTAACCGCTTCAAGGTAAGATCGACATCGTCCATTTCAGGTATCTTTCCGCGAAATTCGGGCCAATTGCTCTTTCATTTTTTGTCGCGCTCGAAACGCGCGCACCTTCACCAGCGGCACGCTCCATCCCGTCAGCTGCTTCGCTTCCTCGACCGTTCGTCCCTGTAAATAAAGTAGATCAATCACGCGACGCTCGGCCGGTTTCAATGATTCCAGCAGATGCTCAACCAATTGGCGCGAGGCAAGTTTCTGGTCCGGCGCCAACTCCGCGGACGCCGTCGCCAGATTTTCCAAGACCGCGACTTCCGCCTCGCTCAGATCGGCGTGACGCAATTCCGGCCGCACCTTTTCGGCCGCGATCTGATTCAGACAGGTGTTTACCGCGATGCGTGAGACCCAATGCTCGAGCGGCACCTTGCCGGAAAACTGCGCGAGATTTTGGAACATTTTGATGAAGATCATTTGGCAAAGATCCTCTTCAGGAGTTCGTCGCGGTCGATGGGCACGCACCACTTTTGCGACAAGCGGATAAAGCTCACGCACGAGCGCGCGAGCTGCGTCGTCATTATGCGCGAGCGCAGCTTTGACCAGTGCGCTCGCATGCGATTCATCCATGTTCGTTCCACGCCATGGCTTGTGACCGGCGGCGGCCAGTGATGGTTACAATTTTCTTTGCTAAGATCGACAATCGAAAAAAATTGTAACCGCGACCGCGTCCTTCCAGTCATCAATAGCAACGAGGGCATTGAAGCACTCGAACGAAAATCAAAAATATGAAACGGAACTTACTGACAGTATTAGCGGTGACGGGAATCGTCCTCGGCGGCTTCGCGGTGGCATGGGGCGAAATGGATGGCGGGCACGGACGCCATGGCGATCGGCAGGGTTTTAACGTGATGGAACGCATGACCGAATCGTTGAATCTAACTCCGGAACAAAAGGCGAAGATTCAGCCGATCGTCGACCAGGCGAAACCGCAGATCATGGCCATTCACCAGGAAGCGATGCAAAAAACGCACGCCGTCATGGAAAATGCGATGACGCAGATTCGGCCATTGCTCAATCCCGAGCAGCAGAAGAAAGCCGATGAACTGCGCAAAGCCCACGAAGATATGCGCAAGGCGATGAAAGAAATGCACGACGCGCACAACAAGTAATTGTAGCGGCCGCCGTCCCTAGCGGCAGGGAGTTGGTCAATCAAACGCGGCGGCGATCTGGAAATGGTCGCCGCCGCGTTGTTTTATTTGACCGCGGATTACGCGGATAGCGCGGATGTGTTTGGGATTTTTTATCTGATCTATCCGTGACATCCGCTGAATCCGCGGTTGCTTCAGATTCGGTGAAGCTCTCGCACAAGATCGGCAAGCTCCTCCGGCCGGAAGGATACGCCCGCGGCTGGCGCCGATTCCAACGCAGGCTGCATCCCATTCCGCTCGCGCCGTTGCTCGACAAGATCGACAAGCAACGCCTGCGTGAAATTCAGGAACGTTACGCGACGTCCGCACGCCAGATTTCCAAATATGCCGACGTCGAAACCTGGCTCAAAACCAACATCGAACGCGTGCAGGATCTCGGCCTCAACCGGCTCCCGCCGCAGGACATTGTCGATCTTGGCTGCGGCGGCGGATTCTTTCTCCACATCTGCCAGCAGCTCGGCCATCGCGGTCTCGGCGTCGATCGCGGCGAGTTCCCGCTTTACGACGAACTGATCGACTTGTTAGGCGTGGAACGGAAACTTGGGGAGATCAAACCGTTCGAGCCGTTGCCCGATCTCGGCCGCAAGTTCGATTGGATTACCGCATTCTCGATCGGCTTCAATCGCAAGAGCGACAAGTCCCTTTGGGGGCCGCCCGAGTGGGAATTTTTCCTGAACGAACTGGAGCAACGCCATCTAAAACCGGGCGGCAAAATCTTTCTCGCGCTGAATCCGCAGGAAGAAGGCGGCGAGTTTTACACAGACGCTTTGCGCGAATTTTTCAAGGCGCGCCGCGCGATCATCGAGCGAGAAAGACTATTCTTTCCCCATCCTTAGGATTTACTATCCGCCGTTATTTTTTCGCGGTATTCAGGTCGGAGATGCTTCCGTCAGTGAAGATAATCAAATTGCCATTGCCATGGACATCGCCGACTTCGATGAACCATGGTTGTTTTGCCCATTGATGGGGCGACATCGTC
>JBDUDM010000014.1:0-29578 GCA_040002925.1 Spartobacteria bacterium
TGGTCACGGACGGACGCATTGCGCGCACCGCCCGCGCGCGGGTTTTGCGTCGCCGTCAGCCGGTTTACGATGGCGGAATTTCCACCCTGCGCCGTTTCCAGGACGATGTGAAAGAAGTTCGCGTCGGTCTCGAATGCGGCATCAAGCTGGGCGACTTCAGCGAGTATCAAGTCGGCGATATCATCGAGTCCTATCAACTCGAACAGGTCGCGCAAAAACTGTGATTTGTAAGGCGTTCGCCGCGGCGAACGCTGGCGTTTCGCAGAAACGCCCTACAATTGATGTTCAAATGAAACTTCGACAAAAGCGCGTCAACGAACTGCTCAAGCGCGAACTGAGCACCATGATCTCGCGTGAAATCACTTTTGCCGATGCGCTCGTCACCATCAATCACGTCAGCGTGACGCCGGACCTGAAAAACGCGCACGTTTACGTCAGCGTCCTCGGCACCGGTCGCGGCACGGTCATGACGCAACTCGAGTCGCATCGCGTCACATTGCAAAACCTTCTCGCGCGTCACGTCGTCCTTAAGTACACGCCTCAGCTCACCTTTCATCTCGATGATTCAATCGAGCGCGGCACGCGCATCATCGAGATTCTGCAGGAAATCGAAGCGCCCGTGACCGATCCCGAGTGAGCGCGGCAAGTTTTTCTGAAATCGGAGAGGCGTTGCGCGCACATCAGCGCTTCGCGGTGATGAGCCACGTTCGGCCCGATGGCGATGCGCTCGGCAGCCAGATCGCGCTTGCGCTCGCGCTAAAACATTTAGGCAAGGACGTGCGCGTTTGGAACGAAGACGGCATGCTCGAAAAATACAGTTTCGTTCCGTGTTCGAACCTGGTTTCGAAACCGCCCTCCAAGCCGGAAGATGTCGATGTTGCGATCGCACTCGATACCGCTATTCAAAATCGGCTCGGCACCGCAGGCGAAGCCATCGGCTCCGCTAAAGTTTGGATCAACATCGACCATCATCCGAGCAATCCAGGTTACGGCGATCTCGTCCGGATCGACGCAGAGTCACCCGCGACCGGCCAGATTATTTTCGAGCTGCTTAAAGACCAGAAGCTCCCGCTCGATCTCGCCATCGCCGAAAATCTTTACGTCGCCATCTCCACCGACACCGGTTCGTTTCAATATCCGAACACGACTGCGCGGACCTATGAAATCGCGGCCGAACTCGTCCACGCCGGTGTCGATGTTGGCCGGGTCAATCGATTGCTCTACGAAAATTTCCCGCGGCGGCGCGTGGAATTGTTGCGCGAACTTCTGCGCACGATGCGTTTTGTCGGCGACGGGCGCGTCGCCAGTTTCAGCCTGAGCCTCCAAACCGCGAGCGACCTCGGCGTATTACCCGAAGACAACGAAGGTCTCATCGATCACATCCGCGCCATTCACGGCGTGATCGTCGCCGTCTTTTTCGAAGAGCTAGCCGAAGGCAAAGTGCGCGTAAGCATGCGTTCGAAAGATGAGAAGGCGGATGTCTGCGCAATCTGTAAAATTTTCGGCGGCGGCGGCCACACTCTCGCGGCGGGCGCGCGCGTGCGCGGATCCCTGGCCGAAGTAGAAACAAAAGTTCTGGAGGCAATTTGTGATGTCGCCGACTGCGGGTCCTGATGGAGTTTTGCTGGTCGACAAGGCTGGCGGGATGACGTCGCACGATGTCGTCGCGCTCGTTAGGCGCAAACTCGAGATCAAAAAAATCGGCCATTGCGGAACGCTTGATCCGCTCGCGACTGGACTGTTGCTGCTCACCATCGGCCGGGGCACAAAAATCCAGGACCTGTTGATGAGCGAAGACAAAAGCTATTCCGGCACGCTTACGCTCGGCTCATCGACTAGTACGCAAGATCGACAAGGTGATGTCGTCGAAACGCGGCCGGTTCCCGATTTAACCCCCGAGCAAATCGGCGCGGCCTTCGAAAAGTATCGCGGCGATTTCTACCAAATGCCGCCGATGGTCTCGGCCAAGAAACAAGGTGGCGTTCCGCTCTACAAACTGGCGCGCGAAGGCAAAGTGGTCGAGCGCGAGCCGCGTCTCGTTCATGTTTACGCGCACATCATTCATCAAATCGCGCTGCCCGATATCGATTTCACCGTCGTGTGCAGCAAAGGCTTTTACGTGCGCACCTACGCGCATGACATTGGCGAGGACCTCGGTTGCGGCGCGCATTTGAAAGAACTGCGACGCACCAAGTCCGGACGTTTCGATGTCGATCTTGCGATCAGCGTCGACGACATCAAGAACGGCGCGCGCGAAGATATTTTGAAACGCATTTTGTCTTTGCCGGAAGTCTCGCGCATGCGCGGCGCCTAACCGCAAGATCGACATGGAAGTTTTGCGGTCGATCGCGGAGCTGGAAAAATTGCGCGGCCCGCTTTTTTTAGCGATCGGCGTTTTCGACGGAGTTCACCTCGGACATCGCGCCGTCATTTCTACATCAGCGCGTCACGCCCACTCCGCCGACGGGACACCGGTCGTGGTCACGTTCGATCCGCATCCGGCCAAAATTTTGCGGCCGGGTCAGGCGCCACATTTGCTCACGGCGACCCAGCACAAGATCGAGTTAATTCGCGCGCTCGGCGTCGCGCATCTCCTCGTTATCCAATTCGACCAGACGGTCGCGGCCACGCCGCCGGAAGAATTTGTGCAGCAGTTGGTCGCGCACTCGAAACCATTGCGGGAGATTTGCGTTGGTCACGAGTGGTCGTTCGGGAAAGGCCGCGCCGGGAATCTCGATCTATTGAAAACACTTGGTGCGCGTTGTGATTTCAACGTTGTCGGTATTCAACCGGTCTCGATAAATGGCGCCGTTGTTAGCAGCACGGCGATTCGCGAGGCGGTCGAGCGCGGTGATTTCGCCAAAGCGGCCGAGATGCTCGGCCGCGAGTACACTATTCTCGGAACGGTCACGCACGGCCAAAACCTTGGGAAAAAACTTGGGTTTCCGACTGCCAATCTCAGCGCGCACAGCGAACAATTTCCGCCTAACGGAGTTTATTTCGCGGAGGCCTGGATCAAAGGAGTCTTACATCACGGACTCGTGAACCTTGGGATTCGGCCAACCGTCAGTGGTGGTGAATCCGAACGGATTCTCGAAATCTATCTGCTCGATTTCAATGACGACATTTACGGCGCCGATGTCGAAGTGCGATTTGTGAAGTATTTAAGGCCGGAAAAAAGATTCGAAAATCTCGAGGCCCTCAAACGACAGATCGATGTCGATGTTAGGACCGCCCGCGCACTTTGCGCGGCTTAGTTGTCGATCCTGCGCCTCTCCTGCTCTGCAATCTCACCATCTCGCGATCGATCTCTTGGATTTTAGCCAACAGCGCTTCCTTGCGTTTCGACAGTTTTACTAACTGCTTCAGCGTGGCGCTGAGAACGTTCGTCACCATGCCGCACCTTCGCGGGCAAGATCGACAATGCAACCTGACGCGTGCTTCAGATAATCTACGAGAGCGAAAAGGGATCGCGCGTCCGCGAGAGCGCGGCCAACAAACCGCCGGTGACCGCTAATGCACCAGCGGCGAAAGCGCCGATCAGTAACCACAACGGCGGCAACGTCGCCAATCGCGCCACGTTTTCGCTCACAACCCGGCCGCTATCGGAAAGAACGTAAGCGAGCGCGCTGCCGAGCAACGCGATGCTCACGAGAATGACCGAGCGCAACGACACCTTCCGCCGGCCCGGCGCGGGCAAACTCGCCACCACCCGCGCGGTGAAGCCGTCATCGTCGATGTAGGGAACGGCCTCGCGCAGTTGTCGATCTAACGGATCGTCGATCAGGATCTCATCCATTAGTTAGACCCCCAGGCTGCCAGCGTTCGTTTCAATTTTTCTCGTCCTCGTAAAACATTTGTCTTCACCGTGCCGAGCGGAATCTCCAGCACGCGCGATGCCTCATCATGCGATAAACCTTGCTGGCAGCAAAGCAAAACCGCCGAGCGTTCGTGGAGCGGCAGTAAATTCAGCGCATGCATCAGGTCGTGTCTCAGTCCCGCATCGACACTGTGCGGATCGATCTCGCTCTGCCATTGCGATTCATCGACGCCGACGAGTTCCTTTCGCCGCCGCGCGTCCTCACGAAAACAATTGTAGGCGATGCGATAAAGCCAGGTGGAAAAACGCGCTTCGCCGCGAAAGCTCCGAATGTGTTTGTAAGCGCGCACAAAAGTTTCCTGAGACAAGTCATCCGCCAGCGCAAGATCGGTCCGGGTGAGTTGACGCAATAATCCGCGGACGGCCGATTGATACCGACGGACCAGCTCGCCGAAAGCGTGCTGGTCTTCATCGACAAGAACTCGAGCGATGAGGTCCGCATCGGTAAGTTCCACGCCGCGCAGATTACGGCAGCGGTGGCGGGTTGTCTGTCATCGGTTTGCGTCCGGGCCCTTCCAGTCTCCATACGATTAAATAGCCGACGCCGATCAAGCCGGGGATTAACCCAAGTGCCCACGCGCCGTCGTGCCAGCCGTCGTCGATTCCGAAGAACATCACCGTAGCGATGCCGACCGCCATCAATACCACACCGCGCCGCAAATCCGAACGCGGCTTCACGATCGACGCCGGTCCGGAGAGCAACGCGGCCGGAACAGGCTGTCCTTTTTCCACCATCATCCGCACGGTGCGATGAAGTGAGCGGACCCGGAAGTAATTCATCAGCATGATCACGAACACGATCGCAACCGGCGCGCCGAAGACCATGATGAAGATGATTGCGACGATCGGAATCGCCATCCAGGGGACATCGTCATGGGAATCACTCGAGCTGGCGGAGGAATCACTGTCTTCATCGTGATCGTTGATGGAGAATTTGAAGTGCTTCTTCTGCTTTTTCTTGATTGATTGCTCTAACTGACTTTCCGGAGTCGCACTGGCCGAAAGCGTCGGCGTCATGGCGGGAGGAGGAGCTCCCGGCGTGAGGGCGGGAGCCTGCGCGAAAGCGCCGACCGCGAAGCCGAGCGCACAGAGAATTGAGAGTGAAATGGTTTTCATAATCGTCCTTTAGGAGTGAGATGCGGCCGGCCTGCTATTTGGATTCAACAAAAGCGCGCTCGCCGGTGCAAGATCGACAATCACTCGGCCGGGCGCTGGTCGCGAATTTAAAACCTTGCGTCGGCCACCGCCCCGCTCATTATTTGCACCGCTCCAAACCGCGGGTGTAGCTCAGTGGTAGAGCACCTCCTTGCCAAGGAGGACGTCGCGAGTTCGAGTCTCGTCACCCGCTGTTCATGAGCCATGTCAACCTTACCCCCTCGCGCGAAGAATTCCGCGAGCTCGCCACCCGCGGCAATCTCATCCCGCTGATTGTCGATCTTGTCGCCGACGTCGAGACGCCCGTCTCCGCTTTCGCGAAGATCGACAATGGACAGCCCTGTTTCCTTTTCGAATCGGCCGAGAAAAACGACGAATCCGGCCGCTTCTCCTTTATAGGCTTCGACCCGCTCGCCCTTTTCAAGAGCGATCCAGCCGCAACCGATCCGTTAATAGATTTGCAAACGTTGCTCGCGCGTTTTCTTTTTGTTCCGCCCAAGCAGCTTCCGCATTTCATCGGCGGCGCGGTGGGCTACATCGGCTACGACGTGATTCGTTTCTTCGAGCCGACAGTACCGATTCATCCGCGGGGCGATCTCGAACTTCCCGAAATGGTGTTCATGATCGCGCGCACGGTGCTCATTTTCGATCATCGCTTCCGCAAATTGCGACTCGTGGTCAATGCTCACATCAGCGACGGAGTTTCGGTCGACGAGGCTTACGACCGCGCGCAGCGGGATTTAAAAAGTGCGATGGCGCGACTGGATCAACCTGCGGTTCTGCGTTCGATCACGTCCGATCGAATTGAGGAGCTTCCCGTCGCGCAAAGCAACACGACGCGCGCAGAATTCGAATCCGGCGTGCGACAAGCCAAGGAACTCATCGCCGCGGGCGATATTTTTCAGGTCGTCTTGTCGCAGCGATTTGAAACGCAATTCGAGGGCGACGCTCTCGATCTTTACCGCGCGCTCCGTTTCGGCAATCCGTCTCCCTACATGTTCTGTCTCAAGTTCGGTGACGCTTTCACCGTGCTCGGCAGCTCGCCGGAATTGCATGTGCGGGTGCGTGATCGCGTCGCCGAGATTCGTCCCATTGCGGGGACGCGACCGCGCGGAAAAGATGCGGCCGAAGACGAGCGCAACGCGCAGGAGTTAATCACCGATCCAAAAGAGCGCGCCGAACACGTCATGCTGATCGATCTCGGTCGCAACGATCTCGGCCGCGTGGCTGAGTTCGGCAGCGTCAAGGTGACGGAACAAATGTCGATCGAACGTTACAGTCATGTCATGCACATCGTCTCGCACGTGGTCGCGCGCTTGCGCGAAGATCAAAACGCCTTCGATGCAATCCGCGCGACATTTCCGGCAGGCACGGTTTCCGGCGCGCCGAAAATTCGCGCCATGCAGATCATTGCGGAATTGGAGAAAAGCCGGCGCGGATTTTATTCCGGCATCGTCGGCTACTTCGGATTCGACGGCTCGCTCGATAGTTGCATCGCGCTGCGCTCGATCGTCCTCCAGGATGGCAAAGCCTATCTGCAAACCGGCGCCGGCATCGTGGCCGACTCAGATCCCGCGCGCGAATTTGAAGAATGCGTTAACAAAGCGAAAGCGATGCTCGAAGCCATCGCGCGCGCTAAGAGGGTGGCGCAAGCGTCCCGCTTGTGATCTAAACTCAATCGCAAGCCAGAGGCTTGCGCCACAATGAAACTGCTCGTCATCGATAACTACGATTCGTTCACCTACAATCTCGTCCAGATCTTCGGCGAGTTAGATGTCGATCTTACGGTGAAGCGGAACGACGAGATCACGCTCGACGAGATCCGTTCACTGAATCCTGATCGTATCTGCATTTCGCCCGGACCCGGCCGGCCGGAAAACGCGGGAATCAGTTCAGACGTAATTCGAGAATTCGGTGCAAAAACTCCGATTCTCGGCGTTTGCCTCGGTCACCAATGCATTGCGCAAGTTTTCGGCGGCGAAGTGGTGCGCGCGGAAAAATTGATGCACGGGAAAACCTCCGCGATCAATCACCAGAGCACGGGCGTTTTCGAAAAACTGGCGCAACCGCTTGAGGCCACGCGTTACCATTCCCTCATCGTTAGGCGCGAATCGTTGCCCGATTCGCTCGAGGTCACCGCCGAGACCGCGGAAGGCGAGATCATGGGATTGCAACATCGACATCTACCGATCCACGGTGTCCAATTTCATCCCGAGTCGATCCTGACCGACGAAGGAAAAAAACTGCTCGCGAATTTCCTGCGCGTTTAAGCGCCGTTACGCGAGATCAAGTCGTGGATGGCGTTCACTTCGTGCACCATCTTTTCGTACTCATCGAGCGTGAGCGCCTGCGCGCCATCGGAGAGCGCTTCATCCGGATGCGCATGCACTTCGACCATCAAACCATCGGCGCCGACGGCCACGCCCGCGCGCGAAAGCGGACCGACCATATAACTGCGACCGGTCCCATGCGCCGCATCAACGATCACCGGCAAATGCGAAATGCGACGAACCGCGGGGACCGCCGCGAGGTCGAGCGTGTTCCGCGTGTGTTGCGCAAATGTGCGCACGCCGCGCTCGCATAACACGATCTGATAATTTCCTTCCGACATCACGTACTCGGCAGCGAGCAACCATTCCTCGAGCGTCGCGGCCATGCCGCGCTTCAATAATACCGGCAGCTTCGATCGCCCGACTCGCCGCAGCAGCGTGAAATTTTGCATGTTGCGTGCGCCGATTTGAATCATGTCCGCGTACTTCTCGACAAGATCGACAGTTCCTTCATCGAGCGCCTCGGTCACAATCTTCAATCCAAATTGTTCCCGAATTTCCGCCAGCAACTTCAGCGCTTCTTCGCCCAATCCGGAAAATGCGTAAGGCGAAGTGCGCGGCTTGAAAGCGCCGCCGCGAAAAAATTGCGCGCCGCTTGCCTTCACCGATTTCGCGACATCGAACACCTGTTCGCGACTCTCGACCGAGCACGGCCCGGCGATAATCGCGAGCGACCCATTCCCGATTTTCGCGCCGCCAACATCGACAACGGTGCGCTCCGGTCGCAGATCGAGCGTGATCAATTTGTAAGGCTTCGTCACCCGAATCGCTTCGGCCACTCCCGGCAGATTCTCGAAGTGACTCAGATCGACCGCGCCTTGATTACCCGTCACGCCGATCGCCGTCCGGTTCGCGCCGGGCAAGACGTGCGCGCGAAACTTGAGCGACTCGATCACCTGAATGACGTGATCGATTTCGCTCTTCCCGGCGCTGGCGTTCATGACAATAAGCATGGGGAGCGTTAGTTAGCGGGAGGATTGGCTCGCGGTCAACTTCAACACGTCGGGATTAGGATGACATTGTGGTGAGTTGTCGATCTAACGAAATCTTCGGGAGCGATTGCTCGATCGTCGCGCGCTGTTCTTCGTATTGCGGCGGCAACTTCAGGTTCTGCCCCAGTTGTTCGACTGGTTCGTCCGCGGTGAATCCCGGCGCTTCCGTCGCGATCTCGAAAAGAATTCCGCCCGATTCGCGGAAATAGATCGAGTGAAAATATTGGCGGTCGATCACCGGAGTGACGCCGAAGCCAAGATCGACAAGTTGATCTCGCCAGTGCAATTGCTCTTCCTCGTCCGCACAGCGAAACGCGATGTGGTGGACGGTGCCGGCGGAATTCACTCCGAATTCTCCATCAGCGCGCGCGATTAAATCGACGCATGCACTTGTCGATCTTTCATTCACGGAAAAGCGGCGCCGACTTTCTTCTTCGCCGATTAATTCGAAGCCGAGCGTCACAAGCAATCGCTCCGTTTTCTTCGCCTGTCTCACTTCCAATGTCGGGCCGCGACGCGCACCCGGCCATGGGAAAAATGTGATGGCTGTGCCCGGCCGCCCCGTTCGATCGCCAAAATAAAAATGATACGCGGAGGGATCGTCGAAGTTGACCGTGCGTTTCACGAAACGAAGTCCGAGCACGCGCGCGTAGAAATCGAGATTGCGCTGCGGATCGGTCGCGATGGCGGTGATATGATGAATGCCACGCAGTTTCATGGACTTTATTGACGCATGTATTTGTGGCGACGGCTAGCGACTCCGCAATGGTGGATCGACAATGAAGAAGCGCTTCGTGTGCAAGCGGGCGGCGATGTCGTCGTGATCGAGCGGGTCGGGCGCAAGCGATTGCAACTTGAAGCCGTCTGCGCGCCGCGAACTCAGTTGAAAGAATTTGGCGGACGCGTTGAAAAGATTCCGCGCGATTGGTTGAAACGATTCTCGCGCGAACAAAAAACCAAACCGCTCAAGGTAGGTAATCGCCGATTGATCATTCCCGCAGCTCTTGCGTTCGGCACCGGCGATCATGCGACGACGGCGATGTCGTTGCGTTTACTGGAATGGGTTGTTCGTCGTGGAAATTACGTTGTCGATCTTGGCACGGGCACCGGAATTCTCGCGCTGGCCGCGCGATGTCTCGGAGCGAAGCGCGCGCTTGGGATCGATGTCGATCCAATGGCGATCAAGACGGCGAAGGAAAACGCGCGCCGGAACAAGATCGACAAGGTGAATTTTCAACTGGGCGATGCGCGAAGTTGGAAACTTCCGCGCAAGATCGACATCGTGACGGCGAATTTATTCAGCGAGTTGCTCATCGAGATTCTGCCGAAGCTGAAGGGCATTCCGCATCTGATTTTGTCGGGAATCATGCGGAATCAGGAAGCCGATGTGAGCCGCGCGTTGAAGCGCTGCAAGATCGACATCGTGGAAGTGCGGCGACGCGGGAAGTGGGTCGCGATGCTGACCAAAGTGGCGCAAGCGTCTCGCTTGCGTATGATCTGATTCGCAAGCCAGAGGCTCGCGCCACTTTTTTCACACATGCCGACCGAAGAACTTTCCTACGCCATCGTGACTCCGTATTCGATGCGGAAATCGCGCACCGGCGGGATCATTTCGCGTTTGATTTCGCGCACCGGTCTCGACCTGGCAGCATCGCGCATGTTCGCGCCGAGCGCGGAACTGGTGAAGCGCTACGCGGAGATGATCGTGACCGAGACGGAACCGCAACATCGCGCGACGCAGGAACTGATTCGCGCTTACGTGTTGAAAAATTTTACGAGCGAACGTCGCGTCATGTTCCTGGTCTTTCGCGGTGAGAACGCGATCGAGAAAATGCACAACGCCGTCGGCCACATCGTGCACGAGCGCACCAGCGGCGAAACGATTCGCGATACGTTTGGCGATTACATCACCGATGACAGCGGCAAGGTGACGTATTTCGAACCGGCGGTGCTGACGCAGTTCGACCCGAAAGCGGTCGCAGCCGATCTGAAACTCTGGGCGGAATTTTCCGATAGCGACGGCGGCATTCTCGATCAGGTGATCGAATATCCGGAAGGCGCGAAGATCGAGAAGACGCTGGTGCTGATTAAGCCGGACAATTTCAAATTCCCGAACCTGCGACCCGGTGGCGTAATCGAGGTTTTTTCGCGCACCGGTCTTTATATTGTCGGATTCAAAGTTCACTGCATGAGCGTGGCGCAGGCGGAGGAATTTTACGGCCCGGTTTTGCCGGTGCTGGAGGATAAACTCGGGGCGGAAAAAGGGCGCGGCGCGTGGGAAGATATCGTCGCGTTCATGGCCGGCGCGAAGCCGAGCGAAACGCCGGCGGACAAACGCGAAGCGCCGGGCAGCGAAAAATGCGTCGCGATTGTCTATCAAGGCGAGGACGCGGTGCGCAAGATTCGCGAGGTGCTGGGACCGACCGATCCGGCGAAAGCGCCGCCGGGATCGATTCGCAAGGAGTTTGGCCAGACCATCATGATTAACGCGGCGCACGCGTCGGATTCGGTCGAGAATGCGCAACGCGAGATGAAAATCGTCCGGGTAGACGAAAACAATTTCAAACCTTTGATTGAAAACTTTTACCGCCGCCAATAAAGTGCGCGTTCCCTGAATTTTGGACACAATTTACACCGACATGGAAATTTCCGAACGCGCCGCGCAAATGACTCCCTCCCTCACCTTGTCAATCGACGCAAAGGCGAAGGCGATGAAGGCCGAAGGGCTGGATGTTTGCGGCTTTGGCGCGGGCGAGCCGGACTTCGATACGCCGGAGCACATCAAGCAGGCGGCGATCGAGGCGTTGCAACAAGGTTTTACGAAATACACGCCGAGCTCCGGGATTCCGGAATTGCGGCAGGCGATCGCGGAGAAGCTGGCCGCGGACAATGGGCTGACGTATCGCGCGAGTCAGATCGTAGTGAGCAACGGCGCCAAGCACGCGTGTTACAACGCGATCCTCGCGACGTGCCAGCCGGGAGACGAGGTCGTGATTCCGGCGCCGTACTGGGTCAGTTATCCCGACATGGTGCGGCTCGCTGGCGCGGAACCGGTGTTGGTGCCGACGATGGAGCGCAACAACTGGAAGATGAGCGCGGAAGATTTCGAGAACGCGATGACGCCGCGCACGAAAATGTTGATCCTAAACAGTCCGTGCAACCCGACCGGGTCCGTTTATACGCGCGAAGAATTGCAGGCGATTGTCGATGTTGCAGCCGAGGAAGAGATTTACATTTTGTCGGACGAAATCTACGAGAAGCTCGTTTACGACGACGTGAAACACGTCAGCATCGCGTCACTTTCGAAAGAAGCTTACGATCTCACGCTCACGGTTAACGGTTTCAGCAAATCCTACGCGATGACCGGTTGGCGGCTCGGCTATCTGGCCGCGCCGGAAGCCGTCGCGAAAGCGGTCGATTCGATCCAAAGCCACAGCACTTCGAATCCGGCATCGTTCGCGCAACGCGGCGCGCTGGCGGCGTTGAAAGGCGACCAGCAACCGCTCGCCGATATGCGCGAAGAATTCGATATGCGCCGCAATTATATGTTCGATCGCATCTCGAAGATTCCGAATGTGACCGCGATAAAACCCGAAGGCGCGTTCTACGTTTTAGTGAACATCAGCCAGCTCGGTCTTACTTCGCAGAATTTTGCCGACCGTTTGCTCAGCAAAGCGAGCGTGGCGGTCATTCCGGGAGCAGCCTTTGGCGACGACCGCGTGGTGCGACTTAGCTACGCCACCAGTATCGACGTCATCAAAAAAGGCCTCGATCGCTTCCAGGATTTTTGCCGGACGCTTTGATCGGGCGGTGATTGCAGATTAAGCGTCTGCATGGGCGGTTATCTCGCGCTAATTCTCCACGCGCATTTGCCTTTCGTTAGGCATCCCGAGCATCCGCACTTCCTCGAGGAAGAATGGCTCTTCGAGGCGATCACCGAGACCTACATCCCGCTGCTGCGGATGATGCAGCGACTCGGAAGCGACGGCGTCCCCTTCAAACTGACCATGTCGATTACGCCGACGTTGTGCGCGATGCTCGGCGACGAACTGCTGCGTGAGCGCTACGTGCAACATGTCGATCTTTTGATCGAGTTGATGGAGCGCGAGTGTGAGCGGAATCGCGAGCACGCGCAGTTACTCAGGCTGGCGGAATTTTATCGCGAACGATTTGCGGAGAGCCGGCGATTTTTCGTTGACGAGTGCGGCCGTGATTTGATCGCGGCTTTCCGCAAGCTGCGCGAAACGGGTTCGCTGGAAATTATCGCTTCGGCGGCGACGCATGCGGTGTTGCCGCTGCATTCGCGCGAAGCGCAGCGGGCGCAGGTGCTCATCGGCCGGGATGTCTATGTCGATCTTTTCCATGTCGATCCAACGGGCTTTTGGCTACCCGAATGCGCCTATGCGGCGGGCATCGAAACGATTTTGCAGGAAGCGAACATCCGCTGGTTCGTGCTCGATTCGCACGGATTGATGTTTGCGAATCCGCGACCGCGTCGCGCCATTTACGCGCCTTGTTTTACTCCGTCGGGACCGGCCGCGTTCGCGCGCGATCGCGATTCCAGCCGCCAAGTTTGGAGCGCGGAGGAAGGTTATCCGGGCGACCCGGCGTATCGGGAATTTTATCGGGACATCGGCTGGGAACTTCCGCTCGAACATCTCGGCCCGGTCGCGCGCGGAATGCGAAAATTCTCCGGCGTGAAATATCATCGCATCACCAGCCGCGGCGCGGAGAAAGAACTGTACGATCGCGAAGCGGCTTTGAATGCAGCCGATGCGCACGCAACGCATTTTCTGGATCGGCGACGGGAGCAACTTCGAGATTTGGCCGAACTCGATGTCGATCCTATCATCGTCGCGCCATTCGACGCCGAGTTGTTCGGGCATTGGTGGTTCGAAGGTCCGGAGTTTCTTGAGCTGGTCATTCGCAAGGCGGCGGCGGAACAAAGCGATGTTCGGCTAACGACGCCGAGCGAATACCTCGCGGCGCATGCGACGCAGCAAACCGTTGCCCCGGCGGCATCGAGTTGGGGCGACAAGGGTCATCTCGAAGTGTGGCTCGATCCGAGCAACACTTGGATTTATCCACGCGTGCACGCCGCCACGCGCAGAATGACCGAGCTGGCGCGTGCGCATGCAGACGATAAGTCGCCTTCCACTGATCGCGCGCTCAAGCAACTCGCGCGCGAACTCATGCTGACTCAGGCAAGCGACTGGGCCTTTCTGATGAAGACGGGAACAGCGAAAGAATACGCAACCAAACGAACGCTCGATCACCTGGATCGCTTCGAACGTTTGCACGAGCAGTTCGCGAATGAAGATGTCGATCTTGCGTTTCTTTCGGATTGCGAATCTCGCGATAACCTGTTCGCGAACGTGAAATGGCGGTATTACCTTTAGCGAAATGCGAATCCGAAACATTGGCCTGTCGTTGATTGCGCTAACGAGTGCTGCATTCGCGCAGGAGACGCCTGCGCCAACCCCAGTGCCGTCGCCGAGCGAAAGCGCAACGATTGTGCCCGAGGCGACCGCCACCGCGACTCCCCCTCTCTCGACGCGCAGCGTGCGCATCAGTTTTTTGCCGCCGCCGCTGGAGGGCACGATCAGTCTCGGCATTTACGACACGTCCGGAAAACTGGTACGCGTCCTTTTGCAGGAAGCCGATGTCGAGGAATTCGATGTCGGCGCTGACTCTTTAATCACGAAGTGGGATGGCCGGAACGATCACGACGAAGATTTGCCGGCCGGGAAATATCACGCGCGCGGTTACATGGTCGGACGCCTGAAAGTGGAAGACCTCGGCAAAGCGGCGACGCCGCCGGCGGATCCGAGCGCGAGCGATCACTTACAGGTGAAGCTCGTCAGCAATCCGCTGGCGAAAGATGCGAAGTTGATTGTCGATCTTGCGGTCGGGTTTGATGAGGAAAACATCTTTCTCAAAACGGCCGATGGCCTACCGCTTTTTAATGTGATCGAATCGCCGAAATTAGTGCGGGCATTGATCACGAAGAACAGTGAAAAGGCGGTCGATGTCTGGGCGGACGGTGGGACGGCGATCGAACAAGTGCGCGTTTCGAACATCGACAAGATGATGGCGTTCGATTGCGGGGAGATCGAATTAAAGTAACGCCGCTGGTCAGGGCCGGAAATCTTTGTTAGTTAGCGCGCATGGCTGCCACGGCTGAATTGCAACAGACCCTCGCGAAAGCGGCGAGTTTTAGCGGGACTTCACTGCACACCGGCGAAAAGGTCTCGCTCAAGTTGCAGCCCGCGCCGGCCGATCACGGGATCAAATTCAAACGCAAGGATCTCCAGGATGAGCCGACGATTGACGCGAAGATCGACAATCTCAAAACGGTCGAACGCGCGACGACGATCGGCGAAGGATCGGTGCGGGTGCACACAGTCGAGCATGTGCTTTCGGCTTTGTCGGCGATGGGAGTCGACAATGCCGTGATCGAGATGGACGCGAACGAGCCACCGATCGGCGATGGCAGCGCCCGATCGTATGTCGATCTTATCAGGCGCGCCGGCGTCGCTGCACAGGAAGCGCCGCGAAAATTTTTCGATGTGCGGGAGCCGATGCACATCGAATCGAAATCCGGATCAATGTTGATCCTGCTGCCAGACCCGAAGTTTCGCATTTCCTGCACGCAGGCTGGACCAAACAATCGCTTCACTCAGTTTATGTCGATCGAAGTGACGCCGGCGATTTTCGAACGTGAAATCGCGCCGGCACGGACGTTTGTTTATTACGAAGAGGTTCAGGGTTTGATGGAGAAAAATCTGATCAAGGGCGGCAGTTTGGAAAACGCAATCGTGGTGCGCGGTGACAGCGTGCTCAGCAAAGAGCCGATGCGGTTCGAGGATGAGTTCGTTAGGCACAAGATCCTCGATATTATCGGCGATCTCGCGCTCATCGGTCAGCGCATTCGCGGCCACGTCATTGCGGTGAAGCCGGGACATGGCGCGAATGCTGAGCTAGCCCGCGCGCTCGCCAAAGAGCAAACGCGTCGCGGCGCGATGGCGGTGGCCAAGCCGTTGCCGCCGGGCGAAGGCGGGCTGGAAGCGGACGAAGTGATGAAGGTTTTGCCGCATCGTTATCCATTTTTGATGGTCGATCGCATCATTGGATTCGAAGGCGAGACGAAATGCATCGGAATGAAAAGCGTGACGATCAACGAGCCGTTTTTTCAGGGGCATTTTCCCGGTCATCCGGTGATGCCGGGCGTGCTGCAAATTGAAGCGATGGCGCAGGTAGCGAGCATTTTGTTGTTCAAACTCTCAAAGCAAGCGAGTCGCGTTGGTTATTTCATGAGTGCGGACGATGTGAAATTTCGCAAACCAGTTTTCCCCGGTGACACGCTTTTCATTCACGCGGAGATAACGAAAAATCGCGGCGACCGGTTGGCGAAAGCGAAATGCCATTGCCTGGTTAACGACAAGGTGGTGTCGGAAGGCGAATTGATGTTCACCTTCCTCGATAAATGAGCGGCGGGCAGATTCACCCGACGGCGATTGTCGATCTTAGCGCGGTCATCGGAGGTGGCACGGTGATCGGGCCGTATTGCATCGTCGGCGCGAATGTTGTGCTGGGCGAAAATTGCTGGCTGCAACATCACGTCACGCTGGCCGGGCCGATGCAGGCCGGCGCTGGAAATAAATTCTACGCCTATTGCTCGATCGGCCAGCAGACGCAGGATTTGAAATACGCGGGCGAGCCGACCTATCTCGAGATCGGCAACGAAAATACGTTCCGCGAATTCGTGACGGTGAATCGCAGCACGACCGGTGAAGGCAAAACGCGCATCGGCAATTCCGGACATTTTCTCGCCTACAGTCACATCGGACATGATTGCACCGTCGGCGACGACGTTGTCTTCTCGAATAACGGAACGCTGGCGGGTCACGTGCAGGTCGGCGATCACGCAGTCATGGGCGGCCTAACGGCGGTGCATCAGTTTTGCCGGATTGGTCGGTTCGCTATCACCGGCGGCTGCTCCAAAATTGTGCAGGACGTTCCGCCATTCATGATCGCGGATGGGAATCCGGCGGAGATTCGCGGCGTGAATCTCGTCGGACTTGAACGCAAAGGGTTCCCGCCCGAAAGCGTAAAGATGATCAAGGAGGCGTTCCGCCTGATCTATCGCTCGAAGTACAACACGCGACAGGCGATCGAAGCGGTCCGGAAAGAATTGCCGGCGCAGGAAGAGATCACGCAGATCCTCGAATTCATCGAGCAAAGTCAGCGCGGAATCATTCGATAGAGTTAGTGGCATGGGCTTCCAGCCCATGTCCCATCGGCAGGATGCCGATGCCACGCACGGTTATGGCACTGGCGTCGGCAGCGGCGGTGGCGCGGTTAATTCGCGTTCGATCGATTTTAGAAGCTGCGCCGATGGACCCTCGGGAATCGCGCGCAAAGTATTTCGGACAAGATCGACAGCGCGTTTTTGTTTCTTTTGATTCACCAGCGTGTCCACTTCCTCGATCGTCGCGCGCAAAATATCGTCGCCCCTGGTGTAGGTTGAGCGGGCCTGTTGAAAATAACTTAACGCCGCCGTAAAATTTCCATCGGCGACTTCCATGCCGCCAAGATCTTCCAGGATGGAACCGTTACGCGCGCGGGTGGCGAATTGGCGGACGAGCGTCCGATACTCTGGCTGCGATCCATTCTTCATCGCGAAATCGTGATACGCTTTCCACTCGGCTACGATCCGGCTGACCTCCCGCGGCCCATCGATCTGCGCCGATGTCGCATACGGTCGATACAACGGATCGCCTACCATCACCGACATCCACGATAGGGCGGGCATCGACATGTAAGCGCATTCAGCAAACGTGAATCCGTGAAGCAAGCGATCGTTAAAAAGATTCAGATGCGGGGTGAGCTGGAGGAATGGTTCGTAAACATTGCCCATGGTCGCGGCCGCTCCGTGCGCGATGAGCGGCGCCGCCCAACCGGAATTAGGATCGCGCAAGGTCGCGCCACTGAACGAATGAATGTGGACTGCAACTGCGCCGGGAATGAAACGAAAATCCGATTGGGCAAAGGGACCGGTGATATTGCCGGCGTACCAACCGTAATAGAGCGCGCAATCGGTCACCGGAAAACCGGCCGGGAGAACCGCGGCGAAATCATCATAGACCACCGGAACGCCGACTTGATGCAATTGCTTCGAGACATCCTTGATCCAGCCATCGCCCACCGTGCCGCCGGGCGCGGAATTGTGCGAAGCATCGAGAAACGCGCGACCCCACAGGCCTCGTTTTTCCGCGACGACGGAATCGGTAATCATTCGTCGCACCATCCCCGCCGTCGGAGCATCCAGCCGGCACGCCAGCAACAACACCGAACTCTCCACTTCCCGAATGCCGCGATAGTTTTGGAAATACGGATTTGCGACCACACCGGATATCTCTCGGCGCGAAAGCGCGACCACGGAAAGTTCTGAGTCGACCGACGCTTCGTTGCGGTTGCCGATCGGCGCGATGCCGCCGCCGTCGCCGGGGTAGGGCGTCGCGGTCGGGCGAATCTTCAGCGGAATCCCCTTCATCACCGCAGCGAATTGGATCGAGCTGGCCGTGACCTTCTCGGCGCCTTCAGCCAGCTTAAAATATTCCCACCAATGGCGTTGCCGAAAAATTTCACGCAACGGCTCCGCGATCGTGGTGTCGTATTCGTCGCGGCTGATCTCTTCCTCGGTCGAACACGTTAGGCCGATGAGATGATCGCGGGCGATGCCGCGTTGCTGCGCGTAGAATCGGGCGAGCTCGACTGATTCGGGGACGGCTTTGTTGAAGATGACGATGGTCGATGGGGCGAGCGGTTGCTCGGCCGCGCGCGCGTCGATTGCGAGCAAGAGCAGGAGCAAGAGGGAAGATCGACAATTACTCATTCGAAATTTAATTGCAGGCCGTCGTAGCCGATGTGCGCGCCGGCGGGCAGTTTCGATTCAGCCGATTGCGGCAATTCGTGAGCGATGTGCGTGAAATAGGTGTTCGCCGGCCGCACGCGCTCCGCGACTTCGAGCGCCTGGTCGACACTCAAATGGGTCGGATGCGGTTTGGGTCGCAGCGCATCGATGATCAAAGCTTTCACGCCGCCGATAAGATCGACAATCGCATTTGGGACTTCGCTGCAATCACTCAGATACGCGACCAGCTTTTCGCCGCCGCGCGAAAATAAATATCCGTTCACCATCGAATTTCCGTGCGGCACCGGCAATGGCGTGATCATCGTCGCTCCCAATTTAAAAGGTCCGCTAACGACATGCGGCTCCGGTTTCAAATAACCGGGGAACGGATTGAGCCCTTCGAATGCGAATTGAAAGACGCGTTCGAGATCGCGCATCGTTTCCGGCGATGCGTAAACCGGCATGCAGCCGCGCGCATAGGAAAACCGGCGGAGGTCGTCGAAGCCCATGATGTGGTCGGTGTGCGAATGAGTAAAAACCACGGCATCGACCTGGCGAATATTTGCGCGCAGCGCCTGCGTCCGAAAATCGGTGCCCGTATCGACGACGAAGGAACATTCCGGCGTTTGGATGTAAACGGACGAGCGCAGGCGTTGATCGCGCGGATCGGAAGATCGACATACTGCGCAATCGCATCCGATCATCGGCACGCCTTGGGACGTGCCGGTTCCGAGGAAGGTGAGCGAGAGTTGAGAGTTGAGGGTTGAGAGTTGAGTTGGCAAGCTTTGAAAGCCGCAACCTTCAACCTTCATCCCTCATCCCTCAACCTTTCGATGTCTGTCGTTCTAAATCACCTTCGAATCAAGAACCTCGCGCTCGTCGATGAGCTCGAATGGCGGATGCCGTCCGGATTCATCGCGGTGACGGGCGAGACCGGCGCGGGCAAATCGATCATCGTCGGCGCGCTGCAATTGCTCCTCGGCGAACGCGCTGACAAAGGTTTTATCCGCACCGGCGCCGAAACCTGCACGGTTGAAGCGGTGCTGTCGGGCGATGGATTGCAGAAATTGAATGGCGCACTTTCCGATGCGGGCGTGGAACCATGCGAGGGCGATCTGATTATCAAGCGCACACTTTCCGCCGCCGGAACGAATCGGCAGTTTATCAATGGCTCGCCGACCACCTTGTCGATCTTGAAAGCGCTCGGCGATGAACTTGTCGATCTTCACGGGCCGCACGATCACCAATCGCTCCTTTCGCCGGAGAAGCAGCTCGGGTTGCTCGACAGTTTCGCGCACGCCGAGGAGACGTTGACCGAATACCGAAAACATTTTGCGCATTTGCAATCGCTCCTGAGTGAGCACGCCGCGCTCAATACCGCCGAGACCGCGCGAGAACAGGAGCTCGATCTTTTGCGGCATCAGACTAACGAGATCGCGTCCGCGAAATTAAATCCGGGTGAAGAAGAGGAGCTGACGTCGCGCTACAAACTGGCGAGCAACAGTAAGCGTTTGATCGAGCTTGCGTCCGGTGTTTCGCAACGACTCGCCGAAGCCGACGATTCCATTTTGTCGCAGTTAGCGGAGACGCAGCGACTGTTGCGCGAATTGGAGAAGATCGACAATTCCATTTCGCAGTTCGTCGCCGGACATGAAACCGCGGTGGTGGAGTTGTCGGAGATCGCGACCTCGCTGGCGAATTACGCGGAAAAGTTCGATCTCGATCCAACGCAACTGGGCGCGCTCGAGCAACGCGTATCGCTTTTTGAAACGTTGAAACGCAAATACGGCGGCTCGATTGCGGAAGTGATCGCGTTTGGCGAACGCGCGGCGGAACGGATGCGAAAGATCGAAGGCCGCGATGAAGAACTGGAGCGACTTGCCGCGGAGATCGACAAGGCGCGCGCGAGTTTGAATCGCAGCGGTGAAGCGTTGCGCAAGCTGCGCGCGAAAGCCGCGCCGAAGCTATCACAAAACATCCGAAATAACCTTGTCGATCTTGGGTTCCGCCAATCGGAATTCGAGGCGAAGCTCGCCGCTTTGGAAGAACCGCGCGCGAGCGGTTTCGATTCCGTCGAGCTGCTCTTCTCACCCAATCCGGGCGAACCTCTCAAGCCGTTGCGCGCGATCGCTTCGAGCGGCGAAATCTCGCGCTTGATGCTCGCGGTCAAATCCGCGCTCGCTGCGCAAGACGCCATTCCCCTGCTCGTCTTCGACGAGATCGACGCCAACGTCGGCGGCGAAATCGCACACGCAGTTGGCGCGAAAATGCGGACGCTCGCGAAAGAGCATCAGGTAATTTGCATCACGCATCTGCCGCAAGTCGCAGCCGCCGCCTCAACTCACTTCGTCGTGACAAAAGAAGTCGTCGGCGGTCGGACCCTTTCGCAACTGCGCGAAGTCACCGGCAAAGCGCGCAAAGAAGAAATCGCGCGCATGCTCGGCGGTAAAAGCGAATCGGCTCTCAAGCTGGCTGGAACTTTGCTCGAAAGATCGACATCGACCTAACGACTGGTGAAAGAGGGTCGCGTTTTTGTTCTTACTTGACGATGCGTTTCGTTATCTCTGCGGTCGGCGTGCTCGGCGGCATTGCGTTGGTCGTGCTCGAGAAACGCCGAGAGTGATTGCCGATCTTAACCTTTCGCCGGCCAATCGACGGCGTGAACATTCACCGGCCGATCAAATCCTTTGAGCGCAACTTCGCCGAGCGGACGAAACGTCAACCCTTTGCCGATGCATAATTCGGCGACGACGTTCGAAACGAGGATCTCATCGGCCTGCGCATGCGAGCAAAGCCGCGCCGCGAGTTGCACGGTCGACCCGAAGATATCGTTGTCGCGCTCGACCGGTTCGCCAGCGGCACCTCCGATTCGCACTTTCAGCGCAAGGTCCGCGGCGCTGGGTTTCTGTTGCAAAAGCCCGCGTTGAATCTGGCACGCGCAACGCACCGCCGCCGCGGCGGAAAGAAATGACGCCATGATGCCGTCGCCGGTATGTTTAATCTCGCGACCATCGTTCGTGCCAAGCGCGTCCCGCACGATTGTGTCGTGCAGGTGGATGAATTCCATCGCTTTGTCGTCACCGAGGGCTTGCGTGAGCGTTGTCGATCCTACGATGTCGGTGAACAAGACCGTGCGAATCGCGGGATCATGCGCGTGTCCTGAAGCGTCGGGCATCATCACCGCGCCCGCTGCATTCACTTCGCCGCCGCCGAGAAATCCTTCCGCTAATTCCGGCGGCTTGATTTCGATGATCTTCTCCGCCACGAATCCGTGCGCTTCTTGATGAACCTGAGCAGCCGCTTCGGCGTTCGGCGCTTCGACCAGGCAGAAAACCTTTCCGCAACTTTCGTTTAGCCAATATTTCAAATAATTGACGCCGTATTTGTCCTGCACGGAGACATCGGCCGCATGCGCTTTCGCCAGAGCTTCCGGCGTCACGCCCTTAATCTCGTGGATGTCCATGTAGAGCGGCATGGCGGGTAAGTTATGTCGTTAGCGGGAACGTTCAACGCCGTTCCGCGCGATGCGTGACTTGAATCGCCGCAGGTTGCTTCAAAGTTTGATAAACAACACAATAGCGTTCCGTTAGGCGCAAGAGCGTGGCGAGTTGTTCTGCGCTCGCTTCGGTATTGAAATCGAAGTGCAATCGAATTTGTTGAAACCCAACCGAGGTTTCTTTCGCCACACCGAGCGTGCCGCGAAAATCGAGATCTCCTTCCGCTCGCACAATTGCCTCGCGCAATTCAATTCCGATCGCAGTTGCGACCGCGCCGCAGGTCACACCCGCGCACGCGACCAGCGCTTCGAGCAACATGTCGCCCGAACACGCGCTAAATCCGCTGCCGCCCGTCGCCGGATGCAGTCCCGCCTCGACCATCGCTTTGCCCGTGTCGATCTTGCAGGTCACGTTCTCGCCCACGCGTCCTTCGGCCTTGAGCGTGATCAGTGCCGCCTCCGGCTTTTCTCGATACTGCTCCTTCAACGGCGCTTGCAACGATTTGATTTCATCCGCGGTCATGCCGGAACGTTAAGCGAAAGATTTGTCTGCGAAACTGCAAACGCTGGCGCATGAACATCAGACTAATATCGGCCGCCAGAGACGGCGGCAGCGACAACGAATTCACTTGTCGATCTTGCACGGCACCTTGGTATAAACGGCTGTGCTTAATTACATCTGGCTCGCGCTTGTTCTTCTTGCCGTCGCGATCGGCGGGTGGACGGATCATTTGAAGGATGTGACGAGCGGCGCGCTCGATGGGGCGAAGACGGCCGTGACGATCGCGCTCGGGTTGGTCGGGATCATGGCGCTTTGGTTAGGCGTGATGCGATTGGCGGAACGCGCCGGACTGGTGCAACGCATTGCGCGGGCGTTGCGGCCATTGATGCAGCGATTGTTTCCGGATGTGCCGGCGGATCATCCGGCGATGGGTTCGATGCTGATGAACATGGCGGCGAACATGCTCGGGCTCGGCAACGCGGCGACGCCGCTCGGATTGCGCGCGATGCGCGATCTCGAGACGTTAAATCCGCGGCCGGGCGTGGCTTCGAACGCGATGTGCACGTTTCTCGCGATCAACACGGCGTCGGTGCAGTTAGTGCCGGCGACGGCGATCGCGATTCTGGCGGCGTCGGGATCGTCACGGCCGACGGCAATCGTGGGCACGGCGCTTCTGGCGACGATGTGCGCGGCGACGGTGGCGATCCTCGCTGCGAAAACTTTTGAGAAGATGTCGATCTTTCAACCGCGTCGCGAGACGACGATTGAAGGGGAAAAGCGGGTCACGGAAACGCCGGCGGCGGCGGCGTTCGATGATGACTCGCTCGCGCAACCACCGGACGCGCGTCCGGCGTGGTGGGGCTCGCTCGGGATGCTGATCCTGGCGGTGTTTTTCGTAGCTTTTTTTCTGCGAATGGTGACGCCGGATCTTTTTCGGCTGCCGATTCCGCCGGAAGCCGCGACGCAGAATATTTTTGTGCGCGCGGTGAACGCATTGTCGATCTTAGCGATTCCGTTCCTGCTCAGTTTTTTTCCGCTCTATGCGGCGGCGCGCGGGGTGCAGGTTTACGATGAGTTCGTGGAAGGCGCGAAGGAAGCGTTTCCGGTCATTCTCAAGATCATTCCGTTTTTGGTGACGATGCTGGTGGCGATCGGGATGTTCAAAGGCGCGGGCGGGATCGATTTAGTGACGCGGGCGCTAAATCCGATTTTAACGCCGTTGAATTTTCCGCCGGACCTGGTGCCGCTGGCGTTGATGCGACCGTTGAGCGGGAGCGCGACGCTGGCGTTGCTGACAGATATCGTGCACCGGTTAGGCCCGGATAACATCGTGAGTTTGATGGCGGCGACGATTTACGGAAGCACGGAGACGACGTTTTATGTGGTGGCGGTTTATTTCGGCGCGGTCGGGGTGAAGCAAACGCGCCACGCGATTCCGGCGGGATTACTGGCGGATCTCACGGGGGTAATCGCGTCGGTGATTGTCTGTCGCGCGGTTTTGTGAGTGCCGCCGAGACGGCGGCCGCTACAGGGAGCAAGATCGACATGAATTTTTACCTCGCCAGCAGCTAAACGGATTTTTATCGTCAACGTCTCTCATGATCCAGCGCGACTATCTCATCATCGGCAGCGGTATCGGCGGCGCGAGCGCGTGCGAAGGCATCCGCAAATACGACAAGCGCGGCTCGATCACGTTGATCGGCTCGGAAATTTTTCCGCCATACAAACGCTGGTTGCTCTCGAAGAATTTTCTGCGCGAGAAATCGGCCGATCCGAAGAAGCTGGCCCATCACGACGAGCGTTGGTATCACGCGCACAAAATCGAGACGCGCATGGGCACGATCGTAACGCAGTTGAATATCGACCGGCGCCTGGCGGTGCTCGGAAACGGCGAGACGATTGAATTCAATAAGGCCTGCCTGGCCATGGGAAGCCGCCCAGTTCGTCCGCCGGTGGCGGGGACGAATCTCGGCAATGTGATTTACCTGCGCTCGATTCGCGATGCGCTGGCCTTGCGCGAGATGGGGAGTGTCGAAAAGACGGTCATCGTAATCGGTGGCGGATTGCTGGCGTGTGAGACGGCGGCGAGCCTGCGCCAATCGAAGCTGAAGGTGAGCATGATGCATCGCAACGCGCACCTGCTGAATCGCTATGTCGATCCTGAGTTTGGCGTGTGGCTGACGGAATATTTTGCGAAGCATGGGATGATGATGTTGATGGGCGAAAGCTTGAATGGTTTCGAAGGCAAAACCGTTCTGCGAAACATCCAGACGAAAAGCGGTAATCGCGTGCAGGCGGGTCTTGCGGTCGTGGCCTGCGGCGCGGAGCCGAATCTCGAACTGGTCCGCAACACGCCGTTATCGGGACCGCACGGGTCGCCCGTGACCGACACGCTGGAGACGGAGGAAAAAGGGATCTTCGCCATCGGCGATCTCGCATTTTATCCAGATCGAATCATGGGCGGCGTGCGTCGGCAGACGCATTGGGATAATGCGCGTGAGCAGGGTCTCATCGCCGGCGCGAACATGACGGGCAAGAAACGGATTCGCTATGAGCAGGTGCCTTATTTCTGGACGGAGATGTTCGATCTGCATCTCGATTTCGTGGGTGATTTCAGTCTGCAACCGACGCGGGTCGACCTGAAGGGGACGCACGCGAAGAAGAAATTTACGGCGCGATATTTTCAGGGCGAGAAGCTGCGCGCGGTTCTACTTTCCGGCGCGACGCCGCGCGAAGTGGAGCACGCTAAAAGCGATCTGCGGAAGGCGCTCGGCAAATAACGAGTGATTGTCGATCTTGCGGACATTTGGCGGCGTCCGAATTTTCGGTTTGGTGGGTGAGAATGGCACGGCACAGAGCGTGCTGATTTAAGCCACCTTTTACTTGCTGACTATCGTTTCATTTACGGTCGCGTGTTCCGCGATATTGGGTTGTGTGTGGTGGGCGTGCGTGGGCGATAGCGACAGAACGTAAGGCTGCTTTATTATGCTGGACCATCAAGATTTGAAGTGGATCGCAACCACTTCGACCGGACTAAACTCGATTTTGCTACAGATCTCGCGTTACTGCGATCTGGCCCGCCGGCATAAGGGCGAGCACAATTACATCGACCTGCTGGGCGAGCGCGTGGATCTCGCGTCGAAAACAGCGCAGGATCATCAACATCTCCGATCTCGCCAATTTCAAGCCGGTGCTGCGCCGCGGCGTAACCCAGCATCGCGAGCTCTACCATTCGTTTAACGATATGGTGAAGAGCGTCCAGGCACTCTGAGGATTTGCGCGGGCGGCAGCGTTCGCTAGCTTCCTTAGCCCGAGCAATGGCTGCTCGGACTGCGATTGAAAAGGGACAGGAAAAAAGGGAAATGAATCGAGTTAAGGCCTTCGTCGTCCAAACCCCGCTGCCCTTGCAGCGCAAGATCGACATGAACCTCGGCGCCCTTCACTTGAGACCTTTGAGTTGGGTCCGTTTCACCTGGGACCTCGCTCATTTGCCGGCGAACGAATCGCCGCTCCCAGCGCATTACCAAATCAATCGCGCCACGGCAGAAGACGCGGTCGAATTACGTAAAGTTTTTTCCAGCTCCTTTATGCTCGATCCGGTCTGGAGTCCGGCTATCGGCGACGTGATGCAAAAAGTGCAGTCGTGGCTCGATCACGCATTCGATTCCGACCACACCGCCTGCCTCGCGCTTCGTCACGGCTCGCGCATTATCGGTGCGGCGCTCCTCTCGCTCGACCCTAAGATCGACAATCACCTTGCGCCGGGTCCCACCGTTTCGATCGAATATCGCAATCGCGGTTTCGGCACGTCTCTGCTCGAGCGTTCGCTGAATCTCTTGCGGGAAGCGGGCCTCCCGCGCGCGAGCGGAATTGCTCGGGATATCTCACCCGCCGCGAAGTTTCTCTACCCAAAATTTGGCGGCGCCGCCACACCGGTGGACGTAGCCGCGCTCTTGGCCGCTTAGTTTTAGCTGGCGCACCGGCGGCACTCGACGCAGTAGTTCGTTGCTTGAGACGATTCATTCCGACGCCGGCAACGCTCTTGCTCGTCGGCTCACTATTCCTTCTCATCGCGGCCGGCTGGCAAAGTTCTGGTCAACTCAAAATCACGATGTCGATCTTGAACGCGCCGGTGTTCATCGGCGCGCTCATTCTGCTGTTTCGCGCAACCAATTTTACGTCGCCCCGGATGCCCAACGTAACACCAAAGCAACTCGCCTGGATTCGAATCCTGGTCTGCCTGACCGCACTCACCATGACGGTGGTGGAAGACTTGCCCGGCATCACGCGTTTTCCGATCGCGTTTCGAGTTAATTATGGATCGTTCGGGCTCCTCAGCGCGCTTCCCGGTTATCTAACATTGATCTCGAGTTCGCATTTGCTCGCCGTTCTGCAGTGGCTGACCGCAGTCGTCCTTTTCCTGGCCATGATCGGATGGCGGACGCGCATCAATTTGTTGTTAGGCGCGCTCGGATTTTTTCTGGTGCAGGCGATTCTGCGCCAGCACGTCTACTTTTTTCACACCGGTCTCGTTCCACTTTACCTGCTCTGCGTGTTGCCATGGACACCATGCGGAGTTGCCTGGTCGGTCGATGCTCGCTTGCATCCTGCCTCGGCGCCGCCGAGCGCGCGTTTAGTCGGCTTCGGCATTTACGCCTGCCTCATCATACTAGCCGTGCCGCCCTATTTTCTGTGCGGCTTGAGCAAGCTGCGCACATCGGGACTCGGCTGGGTCGCGGGAGAAAATCTCCGCCACAAATTGATTCGTGACACGCTCGAGCCGGTCGTTCTGGGTCACACCTGGGACGCCACCATTTGGCTCGTGCAAAATCATGCGCCTACATTTGTTTTCGGATTAATCGGCGTCTTTGGAATAGTGATCGAGCTCGGCTACGTCACGATTCTCTTCTCCCGCACCGCGCGAATTGTCATCCCGATCATGGCGTTCGCAATGCACATCGGCGTTGTGATTTTTCAGCACATTTTATTTTTCGACCTGCTCATCCTCCAGTTCATTTTTTTCAATGCGGATCGCTTGGGCGCATTTGTTAGCCGCGCGTTCCATCTTGCGCCCGGGCCTCTGCGAGTCGCATCCAATGAGCAGCCACGCGCGATTCCTTTCGCTGCGCTGGCGGCGCTTTCCAGCGCCGTTGCGATCTTCTTCGCGGTTTGGATTTTCGAAATCGAATTTTATCCGCTCAGCTCCTGGCGAATGTATAGCGACCGCGATCACGCCGAGCCGGTCACTCATCATAAGGTGATCGCGACTTTGGACGACGGCCGCTCCGTTTCCCTGCCGATGCACGATTACTCGCCGGCGGTTATGCCGAAAAGTCGCGTCATTCTGGACAGGGTATTCAGCGACGCGTGGCTCACTTTCTTCGAAAAGTTTTTTTCGGAATACGCCACGATACGCAATCACGATCTCGCCTTCGGCGCGCGCATCACATCCATTCAAATCGAGCAACGCCGCTGGGATTACTCGAACTTCCCAAGCGATCCCGATCTTGGTTCGACCGTCGGCCTTTTCTCATACGACGTCAGCACCGGCCACGCCGATCGTCGCTGAAATTTTTACCTAGCACGCAAGATCGACGCGAAATCCGGGGTCGGGCCAGTTCGATTTGCAAGCTCGCTTCATTTCTTTACCGCGCGATTACTTTTTTTTCTTTTTCGGCTCAGGAATCAATCCGTCGATTTGATTATACTCCGCGAAAATCCGGACGCCTTTCGTTCCAGCCGGAACGTGAGATTCCTTGAGCGAAGCTCGGACTGGTCCGAGCTTTTTTTCCGGTTCTTTGTGAGGTGGGGTGAAAACAAGATCGTATTCGAGCAGGCCATCTTTATTCAGCTGTCGATCCGCGCTGTGCGGCAACAATCGGCCGCCGGTCGCGATCAATGCCTTCGCCTTCGCCATGCCTTCTACCGCAACGAAGAGCTTCCCGCGTTTCATCACGGCCTTGACCGTTTCGATGCGCGTGACCTTTACCAATTCACGGTTTGCGCACATCCCCGACTCGGGATTCAAAAGAAGCAGCGCTGCGGCGATCAGAAGAAATAATTTTGCTTTCATAACAGTGAACACGCTTCCATACCGTGAAGGCTAAACAGCGCAACTCCGTTTCATTTCAAAACGCGTGAAAAAAACATTCGTCATTCTTCTCGTCACTTCTCCTTGGTCGTTGCTCCCTCTCTTCGCTTCCGACCCGCTCGCGAAAGGAATCCAGGATAACTCCTTCCTCGTCGAAGAAGCCTACAACCAGGAGGCCGGCGTCGTGCAGCACATCTTCAATCTTCCCATTTTGTTTACTGGCCACGAAAAAGAAATCACCCCCAGCTTTACCCAGGAATGGCCGGTCTTCAGTCAGACGCACCAGTTCTCTTACACCATCCCCTACACCTTCACCGAAAACGACAACGGCTTCCAAGACATCCGGCTCAATTATCGCTTCCAGGCATTCATGGAAGGCGAACGCACGCCCGCGTTCGCGCCGCGTTTCACCCTCGTCACGCCCGCGGGCGATGCCGACAAAGGCTTCGGCAATGACCGGCTCGGATACGAAATCAATCTGCCCTTCAGTAAAATCGTCAGCGACCGCTGGACCGTTCACTTCAACGCCGGCGGCTCCATCTTTCCCGACGTGCGCGGCCACGACCTGAAAAATTACAGTCTCGGCGCGAGCGCCATCTACGCGGTCAGCAAAGATTTCAATCTCATGCTCGAGTCCGTCGTCGGCTGGAATGAAGATGTCGATCTTGCGCGAAGGGTCGGGCGCACCACCAACGTCCTCATTTCTCCCGGCGCACGTTACGCCTTCAATCTGCCTAACGAAGCGCAATTGGTCGTCGGCCTCGCCGTTCCTGTTGGCCTCACTTCCGATTCACCGGATTGGGGCCTCTTCTTCTACTGCTCCTTCGAACATCCCTTTGCCGGGAAGTCGAAGTAATGTGAATCCAAATCCGTCGCTTCCCGCATCTCAATGAAAACAAAGCGAGGTTTTCATGATGCAAGATTTCAAGTTTGCTTTCCGGCAGCTAGTCAAAGCGCCGGGATTTACGGCGGTGGCAGTGTTGACTGCTGGCATTGGCCATCGGCGTTAACTCGGCCATTTTCGCGCTCATCAATGGTGCGGTGTTCACCGATGGTGCCGCTGCGGCCGCAGGAAGTGGTGAACGTTTTCAATTGCCGGCAAAACGCGAACCACGATTACCGCCAGTTCTCGCATAACGAATACAGCGAGCTGTCAGCCCAACCGATCCGCTTGCGTTAATCACTTCCAGCTTTTTGCTCGCGGCCGCCGCGCTCC
>JBDUDM010000175.1:0-2708 GCA_040002925.1 Spartobacteria bacterium
TTCGTTCCGCCTGAAACTCACCTTGTCGATCTTCAAAGTAGCCGCTGTTTCGTTCTGCGCCATCGGCAGCGCATTCGCGCAATCGCGGCCGCCTGCCCCCACGCCGACGCCATCGGTCGTCTTCGTCGCGCACAATCCGGATGCGATCACCGATTACCGGGAAAATGCGCCAGCCGTTCGCGCCATGGTCGATCTGCTTGTGCTGGCCGTGACCGGACAACCCGACGTGGCCAAGGCGTGGTCCTCGCTAGTCGCGCCTAACGACAAGGTCGGCATCAAGATTTCGGCCGCGGGCGGCGAACTGTTCACCACTCACCACGCGGTCGTGAAGGCGATCGTCGACGGCCTGGTCGCGGCTGGGCACGGGCGTGAAAGCATTATCGTCTGGGACCGTTCTCTTGGCGGAATCAAGGATGCCGGTTATCGACCGAATGCCGAAGGTTACAAATTAAAATCGATCCCGCCGCGCGATGGCTATGATGTGAAAGCGGCCTTCAGCGCGCCGTTGTTAGGCAAATTGATTTGGGGCGATCTCGAATACCAGGGTGATCTGGGCAAAACCATTCCGCTGTCGGACACGGAGAACACCAGCAATATCAGTCATTTCTCGAAAATCCTGGCGAACGAAGTTACGAAAATCATCAACGTGCCGGTCATGAGCAACAGCGAGATGAACGGCATCGCCGGCTGTCTCTATAACGTGACCGTTCCGAACATCGACAATTGGCGACGCTTCGCGCAAGGGTCGGCCTTCGGCGCCGGCAGCATCGCGGATATCTACGCGGACCCGATGGTCGGAAAAAAAGTGGTGCTCAATATCATGGACGGTTTGGCCGCGCAATACGCCGGCGGTCCGGCTTCGCAGCCTAACTGGTCGGTCCATCACGCCACCCTTTATGCGAGCAAGGATCCAGTCGCGCTCGATGCCATCGCTTACAAAAAGCTCGAGGAGTGGCGGGTGAAGTCGAGTTTACCCTCGATCGGTGGCCGCGCTTTTTACATCGAGGCGGCTGGTCAGATGGGTCTTGGTAATTTTTCGCCGCAGCGGATCGTGATCAAAAATGTCGGCCCCGCGAACTGAGGTGAACGGCGGCAACATTATTTCGGTGCGACGCCGGCTGACGACGATTCTGCGGTCGACCTCGCGCTCGTTTTACATTTCGATCCGGCTGTTGCCGCGGCGATTGCGCGAACCGGTGAAGCTGGCCTATCTCCTCGCGCGCGCGACCGATACCATTGCCGATACGGTGGCAATCCCGGCTTCGGTTCGTCGCGAAGCGCTCGCTAACCTGGCCGGGGCGATCCAGGGCGAAGGCGCGGCGAATACGATTGTCGATCTTGGCCGCTCTTTCGCGCCGCTACAAAGCGACGAGTCGGAGCGCGCGCTGATCGAAGCATTGCCCGAATGCTTCGAATTGCTCGAGCTTTTCAACGCGGCCGATCGCGGAGACATTCGCGAGTTGCTCGGGAAAATCACCCGCGGACAAATGCTCGATGTTGATCGCTTCGGAAGCGCGGAGCAAGTGCGCGCGCTCCACACCGCGGCGGATTTGCGCGAATACACTTATCTCGTGGCTGGATGCGTCGGCGAATTCTGGACGCGTCTCTGTTTTCGTTATGTCGCGAACTTTGCCGACGAAACGGAAACGCAAATGGCGGAGCTGGGAAAGCGTTACGGCCAGGGCCTTCAGCTCATCAACATTCTGCGAGATGCACATGTCGATCTTGCGAGCGGTCGCTGCTATTTCCCAGCCGACGAGCTGATGGCAGCCGCTTTAACGCCTGCGCAAATTATCGGCGAACCGTTGCGCTTTCTCGGGATTTACGCGGCGTGGTTGGAGGAAGCGCAACGCGGGCTCGAATCCGGAATGGAATATGTCCGCGCGATCAATCATTTCCGCGTTCGCGGCGCGACCGTGTTGCCGGCGTTAATCGGCGCGCGCACCTTGTCGATGTTACGGGCGGCGGGTCCGGGAGCGCTGCGCGAAAGAATCAAAGTCCCGCGCGCAGAAGTCCGCTCCATGATCGGAACGGTCGCGCTGACTTTAGCGAAGCGGAAACAGCTCGACGAAATGTTCCGCCGTTTCAGCGGCGACTACCGAAAATAATTTCGCTGCTTCTCGCTGATCGGTCGCTCCAGTCGCTCGAGCACCAGCAGCATGTCTTCCCAGACCTTGCGTTTTTCCGTCGGCGATTGATTCCGCAACAAATACGCGGGGTGATACGTGATCATGAGCGGCGTGTCGTGATAATCGTGCCAGCGACCGCGCAGATCGCGCATCGAGCCGCGCGTGCCGAGCAATCCTTCGACTGCCGTAGCGCCGAGCGCGACGACGACTTTGGGTTGAATGATGTCGATCTGCTCGAGCAAATACGGACGGCAGGTATCCATTTCCACGAGGGTAGGGGGGCGATTGCCGCTGACCCCGGGCGGCATGTTCGGCCGGCATTTCAAAATGTTGGCGATGTAAACATCACTGCGGCTGAATCCCATTGTCTCGATGATTTTGGTCAGCAATTGCCCGGCGCGGCCGACGAACGGTTCGCCTTGTAAATCCTCATCTGCGCCCGGCGCTTCGCCGACGAACATGAGATCGGCGTCGGGATTACCGATGCCGAAAACGGTTTGCGTGCGCGTCGCCGCCAGATGCGGACAGAATACACAGACCGACACGCGCGCATTCATCGCGGCCAACATGTCGATCTTG
>JBDUDM010000015.1:0-28985 GCA_040002925.1 Spartobacteria bacterium
CTCATGGTCTGGAGTTATTTTCTCCTGCTCCCCTATTTGTGGTCGCGTCTCATCGCGGATTGGTCGCTGCCGGTGCGCATCGGCGTTTGCATCGCGATCTTCGGGTCGGGATTCGTTAGTCTTTTGGGCGGACTGGGCGCCGAAAAGGATGGATATGGTTTCGCGAATCGCGGGGAAGTCGATTCCATCGGCTCCGCTATTCGGGTTGTTCCCACGGACGCGCGCTTCGCCGCCTTTCCCGTTTACAATCACCCGCTCTTATTGAATGGGCGCAAAGTGGTGATGGGTTATCCCGGTCATCTTTGGACGCAGGGATTCAACTACAAAAAAGTCGAGGGCGCGCTCACCAACCTCATGAACGGCACGCAGAGTTGGCGGGAATCTGCGCGCGCGCTTCGCGTGCGTTATCTTTTCTGGGGGCGCGAAGAAAAAATGAATTATCCCAACAGCACGCTGCCTTGGGAAAACACCGCGCCGAAAATTGCGTCGGGCTCATGGGGTGCCGTTTACGATCTCGAAGCGCTTGAGCCGAATGCGCCCCGCACTCTCGGATCGGCGCCCGCGCCGTCGCCCGGTCGCTCGCCTTAAATCACCATGTCGATCTTAGCGCGAAGGCGCGATCGCGTTTAAGACCAGTTGGCCGGCCGCGACTTGTTTTCCAGCAACGTGCGCCTCGACCGCGAATTGCCACAAATCTTCGACCAACGCGAGTTTGGTGGCGCGCAAAACGATTCGCTCGGCGGGGCGGACCGCGTGAAAAAATTTCATCTGCCGAATGGCGGAGAGCAGAAAACGCGGAGCCGAAGTTTTGTCGCCTCCGCTGGCGGCGGCGATGCCCGCGGTTTGGGCGAGCGCTTCCGTAAGGATGACGCCGGGGACCAGCGGATTGCCCGGGAAATGACCCGCGAACATCGGCTCGTTAGGATCAAACGTGGTCGCGCACTCTGCGGCAACGCCGGGATCGCAACTCAGGATTTCGCGAACGAAGACAAACGGCGGCCGATGCGGCAAGCCAAGATCGACAACTGGATTTGGCGCGTCCACGCGCGCTAACCGTTCACGAAGTAAATAAATTTCCAACTGCCGTTCGCGCGGCGAATGCCGGCGCGGTAGCCATCGTAATGAAGCGACTTGTCCGCAAATTGCGGCGGCGCGACCATGAAATCGTCATTACTCTTCACGAATTTCTCCGCCAGAATTCCTTCCAGCTCGGGCCAGAGATTCTGCTCGTCCCAATATTTGAAAACGCCTTCCCCTTCCATCGGCGGATTGAGCTTGTAGCCGAAGTTCGTCGTCATCATCGACGCAAGCATGTTCAGGTCGTGCGCGGTGACGGCTTTGCGCAAACGCCCGACGAACCCCTGAAAATCGACGTCGTTATTGGCGGTTTCATCGCGCAGGTTTGCCTTTGTCTTCTTGTTCAACGCATCTTTTTTTGCCTTCTCCGGCGACGTCTGGCAGCCACTTAGCGTGAGGCCCAGGACAAGCAGAAGCGGAACAAGAAATTTCAGCACCGGGTACTTGGCCACGTTGTGCCTTAAATTCAAGATCGACATGTGTGCCGGCGGCGAAGTTGAAACGGATGCGCCAGGAAAATCCAATAGATGGCGCTGGCAAGATCGACAATCGACGCCGCCGGGCTCGTTAGGCGCATCGGCCCATGGCGCAGCGCGGCCAAAACATTTTCCGTCGTCAGTTCGTTGGGGCGCGGGATGGAAGTGTAATGACGACCAAAAGCGCGCAGCCGATGCGCGTCGGAGGTGGCGATCAGCGGTTTGTGAAATTTCTTCCCGACCCGCGCCGCGCGCCAGTTTGGATTGAGCAGGCCTTTGTGAAAATGGCAGAGCTCGATCGCGTCGAAGCAATCGATCTCCTTCAACAAGCGCGAACCGATGGAACCGCCGAGCACATAAAATGGATGCGGCGCGATGATGAAAATGGAATTGCCTTTTCGCGCGCGCAGCGCGCGCAGATCGGCAAAGGTCCTAAGATCGACAATATCATTCGGGGTGACGTTGAGGACGATGACATCCGCTCCTTCCAGACGCATTTCCGCCGCCGGGATAAGCAAAATTCCCATCGCCTTCGCGTCCGCAAAAACTTCGGGCCGATCGAAAACGGCATCGTGCAGCGTGATCGCGAGGACGCCGAAGCCAAGCGCGCGCGCGCGTTCGAGCAATTGATGCGCGGAGTAATCGATGACGTCTTTCGGGTCATCGAGGGTGTGAATATGCAGGTCGACCTTGATCCAACTTTGGAGGTCGGGGTCGTGAGCTAAGATCGACATGTTCTTTCGAGCCTAAGCGGAGTCCGTGCCGCGACAAAGCGCTTGCGGCGTAAGATCGACAATCTAACGTCCTGTGTCCCGCTCGGGTGGTGAAATGGCAGACACGTACGTTTGAGGGGCGTATGCCGAAAGGCATGGGGGTTCAAGTCCCCCCCCGAGCACTCCTTCGCCCTAACGGCATTCAACCGAACCTGGGCGAATCACCGTCTCTGCGAATCGCTCCATTTCTTCGAGTTGGGGGCTGCATTGCAAAAGAAGGAGATCGGCGCCGGCATCTTCAAACTCGGCGACGCGCGCCTGCACCTGTTCCGGGGTTCCGACCAGGCCCGAAGCAAGTCCGCGATTCGTGACGGAGTAATCCTCGAGCGAGACTTTGCGGTCGAGGTTCGTGCCGGCGATCCATTGCTGGTAGTTGTCGTAGCCGGCGGCTGATTGCTTCACATCGGTAATGCGCTCCAGCTCGCGCTTCGCTTCGCGCTCGGTGTCACGCACGATCGAGTAGGCCGCGACGCCGAACAGCATTTTAGGCAAACCTTTCCGCTCCCGACGCTCCGACATATCGGCGACTTTCTTCCGGATGCGGGACGGCGGATCGCCATGCATGACGTAGGCATCACAACGTTCCGAGATCAATTCTTTGGCCGCTTCGGATTCGCCACCGGCATAAATGACGGGGCGCGGTTTCGTGATCGGCTTGGGCTGCATGACCGAATCTTCGACCCGATAATATTTTCCGGAGAATGAGAAGTGGTCCTGCTTCCAAATGCCATCCACTACCTGCAACCATTCGGCGGTGCGGGCATAACGATCGTCGTGCGTCTCGAAATGAAGACCGCATTTCTTCGCCTCGTCGGCCCACCAGGAAGAGACGACGTTTAGCGAGAGACGGCCGGGGCCGGCGATGCCGTCGATGTTCGCCGCCTGTTTCGCGAGCAATGCCGGGGTGTGAAAAGTGGGACGCACTGCCACCATCAGCTCAAGGCGTTTGGTGACGGCCGCGAGCGCCGCCGCCGTGGACCATGCGTCCAAAGTAGGAGCGCCAGCGCCTTTAATATCGTTCAGACTGAGCTCAGCGATCAGTGTCAGATCGAAGCCAATCTCTTCACTGCGTTGCGCGAGGCGCCGCGAGTAATCCCAGCTCGCGTCCATCCTCTCATCGTCCACATTCCGCAGCCATCCGCCGAAGACCGGCAGCCAATAACCGTATCGCATTTACGAAGCGTCCCTTTCTTGTTCGAGATAATCGACCAGTCGCGCATGCGGGTCGAATCCAATGATTCGCGGCGCATCGGCGACGAAATTGGAAAGCGCGTTGATGTCGTAAAACAGGGTCCGCCCGTCGCGATCGTCGACAATGTATTCGACTCCGCCGACGTCGAGCTGACCAGCCGCGACGATCCGCTCGACGGTTTCGATAAGATCAGGATGCGGTTGATAAGGCTCTACTTTCAACCCGGCCTTCGGTCCATCGGCCAGGCACATCGCGCCGTCGGCCGCGGCGTTCTCGACCTGACAAATCTCAGCGGGGCATAAGTTGAAGCTTTCCCCAGTCGTGAAGACTTTCATCGCGTAAAGAAATTTCCCGCCGAGCGTTTCCACCCGGTGAATGTGTCCGCCACGAGCGGGGATGAATTCCTGCACGAGCGCGGTGCTATCGAGGCCGAGATCAATCATCCCGCGCGTGAGCGCCTGGTCAAACTCGGCCGCGGAATTGAGCCGCACGATCCCCGCTCCCCGCCCCCCGATGTTTGGTTTTATGATCAAAGGAAAGCCAAGTTCCGCCGCGGCGGCGCGCGCTTCTTCCGCATGGTTAATGACCCTCGAGCGCGGGAATGACACGCCCAGGGATTGCAACAACGAAAGCTGCCTCGCTTTGGATATTTCGATCGCGAAAGCGCGATGGCCATTGATCACGCGAGTCCCGGTGCGTTCCAAGTGCGCGAGATAATCGCAGGTAAAAAAAATCGCGTGGCCATGTCCGCGCAAATAGGCCGAGGCGCTCATCCGGTTGAAGAACAACGAGTACCGGTTCCTCTCGCGGGCATTCAAATCGTAGGAGAATCGGCCCGCATCCAGGCGCTCGTATAAGGTGCCGCGACGCTCAAGTTCACCGAACAACGGCAGGAACCAATCCGGGTGCTCATAGTAAATCGCTATCGGGGAATGTTTGGTAGACACAGGTGGATTTCGTCGCTGGGTGTGATGAATGAAGTGCGATTCCAGCTATTCCCAACTACCGCTCTGTTCTATAGGCAAATGGAGTGGGTTCAAGTCCCCTCCCAATTTTCGATTCCTGCAATTTTATGCGCAATAGGGAATTTTTCTTGCTGTGATATCACTGCGGTCTAACATGATCCTGGATCGAAAGAGCACCTTTATGCATCGTCTACTCCCCCTCCTCTGCACCTTTTTACTAAGCATCGCTTTTCCAGCTTGGGCGGATGCCCAGGCTGTCGTCACGAGTGATCCGGTTGGATTCACCACCACGTCGCTTTTAGGCAGCTCGGATACTTATGTTTCGACGCCTTTCACGCGCCTGCCGGACTTCGTTGGGGCAATTCAATCCGTCGGCACTCCGACGGCGAGCACGATTACGGTAAACCCAGCCCCCGGTTGGACTCCGAGTCAGTTTGTCTACGCCGCCGGATCACAACCTAAACATTACTATGCCTTGATCGGCAGTGGCGGGAGTTCCAATCCGAAAGAGGGACACACTTATCTCGTCACTGGAAACGACGCGACCAGTCTGACCGTTGATACATCGACCGACCTTCTCACGGGAGTAACCGCAAACACTCAGATCACTTTGATCCCGTATTGGACGCCTGCGACTCTATTTCCAGCGCCGGACGCGAACATTTCTTTCACGCCCACGACGTCGTCCGCGGCTTACAAAACTCAAATTCGAATCCCAGACGATTCGGCGCCGATCCTGACTTATTCGCCGGTCTACTTTTTCAGCAGCAACGTCGATGGCAGCTCCGCGAATATCGGCTGGCGGGTGGTCGGCAATAACACGGCCGATCGCGGCGATGATCCGTTGTCTCCCGGCAGTTTTTTTGTCATTCGGAACGATAACGCTGCTCCCACTCTTCCGCTGACTAATCTCGGCGGCGTATTGTTGAAGAAATTTTCCGTGCCGCTGATGACCTCGACGAGTCAGCCATACGATAACGCCGTCAGCATTCTTCGACCCATCGACGTGCCACTCGATGCTTCCGGGCTCGGACCCATCGATGGCTCATTCATCGCGAACGATCAGCTGCTTTTATTCGACAACACGCAAGTCGCCATCAATAAATCGCCGAGCGCGGTTTACACCTACAGCATTGCGGCCGGTAATACCGGTGGCTGGAGATTGCTGGGAGATTCCAGCGCGGCAGATCGCGGTAACGACTTCATTCTTGCGGCTACCGGCTTTGTCGTTCGCAAGGCGCCGACCGCTGGCGGACAAACCGCGTTCTGGACGAACTCCTTCCCGGTCACGCTCCTCAGCGCCGCTTCGCATAAAGTTCACACCGGTTTCCCAAATGGTTTTGATGTCCCTCTTCCGCTAACAGGCAATCCCGGCGTGGAATGCCGCTCCGGTGGCGGAACGAACGACTTCCAAATGGTCTTCACCTTTCCTGCCGCCGTCACCGTCACCGTCACCGGAAATCCCAAAGCCCTGATCACTTCGGGAACTGGACAGGTCGGGACCGGAGGAGTCGCTGACGGCAATTCCATCACGGTCAACGGCGCGACCGTGACCGTTCCCCTAACGAACGTGACCAGCGGCCAGCGGATCACCGTGACCCTGGTCGGCGTGAACGACGGCACGAACACAAACGATATTGCCGTGCGCATGGGTGTTCTCACCGGCGACACCAACGCCGATGGCAGCGTCAACTCCGCCGACATCGGCCAAACCAAATCAGTGTCGGGCGCGACTGTCGGGACAACTAATTTTCGCGAAGATCTCAATATCGATGGCAGCTTGAACAGTGCCGATATCGGTCTCGTGAAAAGCAAGTCCGGGACGGGATTTCCCCCGTAATATCGACGGCTTCCCGTCAGCTCGCGGTTAACAGCGCCAGAATCGCTTTTTGCACGTGCAGCCGATTCTCGGCCTGATCGAAGATTGTCTGCGCGTGCGCTTCAAACGTTTTCTCGTCGATCTCCTGTCCGCGATGCGCCGGTAGGCAATGCATCACCAGCACATTCGGTTTGGCGAGCTGCACCAACGATTCGTTAATCCAATACGGCCCGAGTTCCGCTTCGCGTCGCGCTTCATCCGCTTCCTGCCCCATCGAAACCCAAATATCGGTATAAAGAACATCCGCGTCCCGTGCCGCTTCTTGTAAATCCTCCGTACAAACCACGCGTCCACCCGCCCGCTTCAACAACTCCGGCGTCGGTTGATATTTCTTGGCCGACGCGATTCGTAGTTCGAAATCGAGCTTACTTGCTGCCCACAGCCACGACGTCGCCGTATTCGCCGCGCCGTCGCCGATGAAGGTGACAACCTTATTGTCGATCTTGCCCAGCTTTTCCTGGATCGTGAAAATATCGCCCAGGATCTGACACGGGTGCTCCGCGTCGGTTAGCGCATTCACCGTCGGCACTCCGGAAAATTCCGCAAACTCTTCGATATCGCGTTGCGAATAGGTCCGGATCACTGCGCCATGAATCATTCGGGCCAGCACCCGGGCCGTGTCCTTAATCAGCTCGCCGCGCCCGAGCTGCGCATCCGTTGCATTCAAATAAATCGATTCCCCGCCGAGCTCGCGAATTCCTACTTCAAACGAAACGCGTGTCCGCGTTGAGGGCTTGGAAAAAATCAGCGCCCAGGTTTGGCCGGCCAGTGGCCGGGCCGAGATTCTTCCGCGCTGCGATTTGTATTCGGCCGTCGCCTGCAGAATGCGTTTGATTTCGTCCGTCGTTAGACTTTCGATGCTGAGAAGATGTTTCATTGTCTTTTGGCAAGATCGACAATCACGCTTTCGATCGCACGCAGTCCCTCCTCCGCTTCAACGCGACTCAGATTCAGCGGCGGCAACAATCGAACCACCGAAGCCGTTGCCGGCGCGGTCAGAATATTTTTCTCATGTAATCGCTTCACCATCTCAATCGCCGGTAATTCCGGTTGGAACTCAATCCCGATCATCAGACCAAGGCCACGAACGTCACGCACAATCTTCGGATAAGCTCGCGCCAACCCGCGCAATTCTTTCAACAAAAACGCACCGATACCGCGCGCGTTTTCGGCCAGGCCATCGCGCTCGATTACATCCAAAATTTTCAGCGCCACCGCGCATGCCAGTGGCGTCCCGCCAAACGTGGTGGCATGCGTGCCGGCCGACAGCACTTCACTAAATTTCTCGCGCACCCAAAACGCGCCCATCGGAAATCCGCCTCCGAGCGATTTCGCCATCGAGACCGCGTCTGGCAGAAGATCGACAGGTCGATCTTCCAGGATGCGCTGCCAGCTTTGAAAGTTGCCGGTGCGAAAATGTCCCGCCTGCACTTCGTCGAACAACAAAAGTAAATCGTGCTCGTCGCAAAGCGCGCGCAGACCGAGCAGATATTCTGGCATTGCGATCGTGACCCCGCTTTCGCCCTGCACCGGCTCTACCAAAATAGCGATTGTCGATCTCGTGATGGCCGCGCGCATCGCTGCGAGATCGTTAAACGGCACATGCTTGAATCCCGTCACCGCGGGCTCGAAACCCTTCTTCACTTTCTCCTGACCCGTCGCGGCAATGCCGGCCAGAGTGCGCCCGTGAAATGAATCGATCGTGGTGATGATTTCGTAGCGGCCGGAATCGTGGCCAACTTTCCGCGCGAGCTTGAACAAACCTTCGTTTGCTTCTGCACCGCTGTTGCAAAAAAACACCCGACCCGGTGCGATAAGATCGACAATGCGTTGCGCCAGTCGTCCCTGCAGTTCGTTATAATAGAGATTCGAAACGTGAACGAGTTTCCGCGCCTGTTCATTTAACGCGTCCGCGATTTCCGCATTCGCATGTCCAAGCGCGCAAACCGCGATGCCACCGCCCAGATCGAGATAACGTTTCCCGTCCGCGCTCCAGACATAACTTCCCTCTCCCCGCTCCAGCACGAGATCGAAGCGCGCGTACGAAGGCACCACATTTTTCCGGAACATATCCTGCACGTTTGCCGTCATCGCACCACCTCGGTTCCCACGCCCGCGTCCGTAAAAATCTCGAGCAAAATCGAATGCGGAATTCGTCCATCGACAAACTGCACCTTCTCCACCCCGCTCTCGATCGCCGCCACCGCGCCATCCACTTTCGGGATCATTCCTTCCGCGATCACCCCCGTCTCGCGCAATTTCGGCACCTCGTTAGTCTGCAAATGCGTAATAAGACTGGCCGGATCAGCCGGATCACTCAGCAATCCCGGCACATCGCTCACGAAAACGAGCCGCCGCGCTTTCAACGCGATCGCCGTCTTCGCCGCCGCGATGTCTGCGTTGCAATTGTAAATCTTGCCGTCCTCTCCCCGCGCCGTCGGACTGATCACCGGCGTCACGCTGCGCCGAATGCATTCGCGCAAGGGATCGACATTGACTTCATAAACGTCGCCGACAAACCCAAGATCAACATCGTCATCGCGCACGAATTTACGGCAACGAAAAATATCCGTCCCCGAAAATCCGCGGGCCTTGCCGCCAAATTCCTGGATCGCGTTCACGATTTCGGGGTTGAGCTCACGAGAAAGCACCTGTTCGACCACTTCCATCGTCGCTTCGTCCGTGCGGCGATGTCCGTGAATGAACTCCGCTTTCACGCCCGCTTCCTCGAGCGCGCGGGTAATGGCCTTTCCGCCGCCGTGCACGACGACCGGATTGATCCCGACCGCTTCCAAAAAAACGACATCGCGTGCGACGCGGTGTCGTTCCTCCTCGTTAGGCGAATCCATGAAACTGCCGCCATATTTCACCACGAAAACCTGGCTGCGAAAACGCTGCACGTAAGGAAGCGCTTCGAGCAACGTCGCCGCTTTGGAAACGACTTCGTCCATGGCTTAGCCGCCGGTCACATCGCCCTTGTTAAACGAAACGTAATCTTCGGTCAGATCGGTGGCATACAGGACAAACTCACCGTGACCGAGGTGAAGATCGACATGGACCTCAAATTCTTTCGCCGCCGCGATCTTGCTGAGTTTGCGCAGTGACTCGCCCGCCTGGCCGCGACGAAACCCCCAAGCAATTTCGCGTTTGCCGGCGCGGCTGTAGCCAACATCGACAATCGCTTCGTTCACTTTCGCTTTCGAATAACCGAGCGCGCAAAGAACACGGCCCCAGTTCGGATCACCGCCACACCAACTCGTCCGCACCAGCGTGCTATTCGCGATGGAACGCGCGGCCATCTCCGCATCGCGCGCATGTCGAGCGCCGCGCACGCGCACGGTCACGAATCGCGAAACGCCTTCGCCATCGCGCACAATCATCTTGGCCAATTCGAGACAAACAAAACTCAACGCCTCTTCAAACTCGCGCTTCGCCTCAAACAAACTTGACCGGTTTAACCGGTCAAGTTTGCTGGGCAGCGACAACGGTTTGTTGCGGGCGAGACCATTGGCCAGGATGATGACCGAATCGTTCGTGCTCATGTCGCCATCGACCGTGATGCGGTTGAAACTCTGCTCGACCGCAGTTTTCAGCGCGCGCTTCAGAGCACTCGATTCAATCGCCACATCGCTGGTGATGAAAGCCAGCATCGTCGCCATGCCCGGCTGAATCATTCCGGCGCCTTTGCAAATCGCGCCGATGCGCACCATGACGTTGTCGATCTTGAATTCGACCGCGATTTCTTTTCGTCGCGTGTCCGTGGTCATGATCGCTTCCGCGACCTTTCGCGCGTTCGATGTCGATCTTGTGATGAGCGGCGCACAGGCGCGGATGCCGCGCTCGACATTCCGCATCGGCATGGCCACACCGATGCGCCCGGTCGAACAAACCAGCACATCGGTCTTATTAAGAGAGAGCGTCCTCGCCGCGACTACAGTCATGCGTTCGGCATCAACTAATCCCTGCTTTCCAGTCGCCGCGTTGGCATTTCCAGAATTCACCACCATCGCGCGCGCAAATTTTTTCGCGGCAATTTTGCGACTCACTTTCACCGGCGCCGCGCAGACCTGATTCGTGGTAAACATTCCCGCGACCGCCGCCGGCACGTCCGACACGATCAGCGCGAGATCGTCTTTGCGTCCTTTCTCGGAACCTTTACCCGTGCCGAGTTTTTTGATGTCGCAGAACACCGCGGCGCATTTAAATCCGCGCGGCGCGCAAATGGAGCCGGAGATCGTTTTCAAATCAGTCCCGCGGTTTCGGGATAGCCGCGCATGAGATTAAAACATTGCACGGCCTGACCGCTCGTCCCTTTCGTTAGGTTGTCGATCGCACTCATGAGGATGAGCCGCGACGTGCGCTTGTCGATCTTCCAGGCGATGTCGATGAAGTTTGTGCCGACGACATTTTTGCTATCGGGCAAACGCTCGCTCCCGAGCAGGCGCACGAACGGTTCCGCTCCGTAGGCCCGCGCATAGACGTCGTCGATGTCGATCTTGCCGCTAAGATCGACATACATCGTCGAAACAATTCCGCGATTGATCGGGACGAGATGCGGCGTGAATTGCATCGTCACCGTTTGCTCGGCCGCGTCGGAAAGTTCCTGCTCCATCTCGGCCAGATGCCGATGTTTCGGCACGCCGTAAGGGCGAATGCTTTCGTTGCATTCGGCAAAGAGATAATCGGCTTCGACTTTGCGGCCGGCGCCCGTCACGCCGCTCATGCTGGTCACGACGATCCGCGCAAGATCGACAACGTGTTCGCGGACGAACGGGAGCAGCGGCAACAAAATGCTTGTCGGATAACAACCGGGACACGCGATCAATTTGGCGCCGCGAATTTTTTCGCGGTAAATCTCCGGCAAACCGTAAACGGCCTGGCTGAGCAACTCCGGCGCGGCGTGTTCGCGCCCATAAAATTCCTGGTAAACGTTCGCGTCCCGAATGCGGAAATCGGCGCTGAGATCGATCAAGCGCGGGCCAAGATCGACAAGTGATTTCGCGACTGCCGCGGAAACGCCGTGGGGCAAGGCGAGAAAAATAATCTCGGCATCCTGCGCCAATGTTTTCGGATCGGCGTCGCTAAAGCGCAGCGCGCGCGCGTGTTCGTTATGCGCAAACCGGGGGAAAACCTCGGCGAGCGATTTACCGGAATATTGCCGGGAAGTGGCGGCGACAAGATCGACATGTGGATGTCCGAGCAGCAGGCGCACCAGTTCTTCGCCGGCGTAACCGGATGCGCCGACGATGGCCGCGCGGGTGCGAGTTTTTTCCACAACCGGCAATGCGTATTCCGTCCCGCCCGGATTGCAACGAAACATTCTCGTCGGAGGAAAAGTTTTGCGTTACCGTCAGCCGCATATGGATGCGCTTTATCTCGTCGGCGTCGGTGTCCTCGCGGTCTTCGGACTCATCTTTGCGATTGTCCTCTTCAATTTTTTCGGCGTCTGGCTGCGCGCACGCATCGCCAATGCTCCCGTCGGCATGGGGAAAATGGTCGGGATGCGACTGCGGCGCGTCCCGGTTGGGCTCATCGTGGATAGTCGCATCACCGCGGTGAAAGCTGGCCTCGAAGTGGCGACGGATCCGTTGGAAGCGCACTATCTCGCGGGCGGCGATGTCAGCCAGGTCATCCTCGCGCTCATCGCCGCGGACAAGGCCGGCATCTCCCTCGATTTCAATCGCGCTTGCGCGATCGATCTGGCCACAAAAGGAACGGGCAAGACGGTTCTCGAAGCAGTGCGCACGAGTATTAATCCAAAGGTGATCGACGTGCCGAATCCTTCGATGGGCCGGACTACGATCGACGGCGTGGCCAAGGACGGCATCGGCGCGAAAGTGAAAGCGCGCGTGACAGTGCGTTCGCATCTCGACCGATTTGTCGGCGGCGCAACCGAGGAGACGATCATCGCTCGCGTCGGCGAAGGCATCGTCAGCGCGATCGGTTCGGCCGATTCCTACAAAGACGTGCTCGAAAATCCGGATCGCATTTCCAAGGCGGTGCTGGCGAAGGGACTTGATAGCAATACCGCATTTGAAATTCTCTCGATCGACATTGCCGATGTCGATGTTGGCGACAACATCGGCGCGAAATTGCAAAGCGAACAAGCTGACGCGGACAAACGCATCGCGCAGGCGAAAGCGGAAGTGAGACGTGCGGCTGCCGTCGCGGTCGAGCAGGAGATGCGCGCGAAAGTGCAGGAGATGCGGGCGAAAGTGGTGGAAGCCGAAGCGCAGGTGCCGATGGCCATGGCCGAAGCATTTCGCGCCGGCCATCTCGGCATCATGGATTATTACCGGATGAAAAATGTGCAGGCCGACACTTCCATGCGCGAATCGATCGCCGGAGCGGACAAGCCGCGCGGCGAAGGGTCTAACTAATTAGAAACCGGTCGGTTGAATCTGATGTTCGCAGCGGCCCATTTCGCCAATCCGATTTTTCTGCTGCTGGTGGCAGTGGTCCTGTTGTTCCGCTGGCTTGCGAGCAAAGCGACGGAAGCGAACAAGGATTCACCCGACGAGGACGCAAGATCGACATCTACCTCTGATGAATCCATCACGCGCGCACCGGTCGGTTCCGAAGAGGAACGGATTCGCAAATTTCTGGAGGCGTTAGGCCAACCACCCGGTTCGCGACCGCCTCCGTCGGTCCCGCCGCGAACCCGGACGATTATCCCGCGCGTGCCGACGCTCGTGCGACCGTTGCCAGCACTCCGGACAAAACCTCCGGATCTCCCCGTCGCACCAACGATCCCGAGCCCGACCCCGTTCTCACCCGCTGCGGCGGAGTCGACTTTGTTTGAAGTTCAACAGGAAGCGCCCACCCTCGCAAAGTCGAAGCCGCGGGCCGGCGATATGAACATTGTCGATCTTGTGCGGTCGCCGTCGGGTCTGCGTAACGCGGTTCTGCTGCGCGAGATTCTCGGAACGCCGCGCGCCTTTCAGCCGTTTGAATCAATCGGAAGCGCTTGAGCTTCCGCGCGGTCTCGCTACTTTCCATCTCCCGCCGCCGGCGTGGCGGAACTGGCAGACGCGCTGGACTCAAAATCCAGTGATCGCAAGATCGTGTGGGTTCGAGCCCCTCCGCCGGCACTTTTCTGCGCGAGAAAAGCTTGCCTTTCGCCGTCCAAAATCGAATTCTCCAACTATGATTACGCCCCTACGCATCATCGTATCGGCCAGCGGCGGATTGCTTATGCTCACAGCAAGCGCATGGGCGACTGGCGCTGGACTGGAAGGAATCGTGAAAGATCCGGATGGACGACCGGTCAAAAACGCGGAAGTCCGGGTGGAAGGATTGGAAGGCAGCGGCAAAGCTCGGATCGGTCAAACCGACGTTAAAGGTCATTACACCTGCAGCGGAATGGCGACCGGAACGTTCAACGTCAGCTTGTATGTCGATGGAACCATGAAGGCATCCGTGGCCGAGGTGAAGATGGAGGAAGGGCGCATTAGCGGGTTGGACTTCATCATGCGCCGCGGCAAAGCCACTCAACCATCCCGCAAAGGCAAACAATTCGTCTGGCTCCCTTCCGGGACCGGCACGAACATCAGTGGCCGCTGGGTCGAGGTAGATGAAAAGGGGAAAATCGTCCGAGGCACGGAGGAGCGGGGGAACTACAAGACAGGCAACATTGTCAAAAGCATCCAGGATAACAGTTCCGGCTCAGCTGTTAGACACTGACATCCGTCCCCTCTTCGCGGTGGATCGCGACGCTTAGTCATTGCGCTAAATGACCGTTCCGCTTATGCTGATCACATGTCTATCACCTCTCGAATTCTCAGCTCTACTGTAGGATTGGCATTTCTTTTGGCCGCCACCGCCTGGGCCGAACTGCCTGGAATCCAAGGCGACATCAAAGGCCCGGATAGAAAACCGGTCAGCGGGGCACAAGTCGGAGCCGCGCCTAGGAATTCCAAAACCGTCATCTCCACCGTGAAAACGGACCAAAAAGGTCACTACGCCATCAGGAATCTCCCGGTCGGAAGTTATAATCTGACCGTGAACGCCGCCGGCATGGCCTCCACGGCCGCGACCAACGTGAGGACGCGTTCTGATGGCGCGATGCGCATCGATTTCGAACTTAAGAGACAACTTGCCGGCGCGACCGCCGATGTTCCCGTTCCCACTAAGAAAAAAGCCAAGCGCATGGTTTGGGTTGCGGCTGAAACGGGTTCGAATCTCGGCGGACGTTGGGTTGAAGTGGAAGATGGAAGCAACAACACCGCACCTTCAAACCTGAACGTAAAGCGCGCCGGGGCGGGCACGATCAGCGCTGTTCAAAGCAATCCCGGCAGGAGCGCGGGCGGAAACTAAAGTTAGCTTTTTCTCAAAGCGCGCGGCCGGAATTTCTGGCCGCGCGTTTTGCTGTAGTCGTCAGGATACCTGCTTAGATTTGACCCAGCGGTCGACCAATTCCTCCAGCACATCGAGCGAAACGGCGCCGTTCGTTAGGATCACTTCGTGAAACTGGCGAAGATCGAACTTGTCGCCCAGTTGCTTCTTCGCCTTCTCGCGCAGATCGAGAATTCGTAACATGCCGATCTTGTAGGCCGTCGCCTGGCTCGGCATTACGATATAGCGATTGATCGAATCAACGCAGTCCGCTTCCGCGTTGGAAGTGTTCTGCTTGAGATAATCGATCGCCTGCTGACGCGTCCATTTCTTCGCGTGCAACCCAGTGTCGACCACGAGTCGACCCGCTCGCCAGAGCTCGAGCGACAACCGGCCGAAATCCGAATACGGGTCCTGATACATCCCGATTTCTTTCGGCGTCAACTCGCTGTAAAGACCCCAGCCTTCGACATAAGCGGTATACGCGTGCGAAAATTTTCGGAACTTCGGGATGGCCGTTAGCTCCTGCGCGATCGCAATCTGCATGTGATGCCCCGAAATTCCTGCATGATGCGCCAGCGATTCGAGCTCGTAAGTCGGATTGCTGTGCATCTCGCGCAGATTCACATAAAACATTCCCGGTCGTGATCCATCCGGCGCCGGCTGCTGATAAAATGCTTTGCCGGCCGATTGCTCGCGGAATTTCTCCACCGCTTTCACCACGATGTCCGCCTTCGGTTTCGTGATGAACAATTCGTCCAGCCGCTTCTTCATCTCGTCCACGATCTCCACCGCCCGTGCGAGATATTTGCCGCGCGCCTCGTCCGTGTCCGCCAAATAGAATTGTCGATCTTCGCGCATGAACTTGAAGAACGCGGACAGATCGCCTTTGAATCCGACCTTTTCCTTGATCTTCTCCATCTCGGCGTGAATGCGCGCGACTTCCTTCAGCCCGATTTCATGAATCTCGTTCGCGCCCAGCGTTGTCGTCGTCGTATGACGCAACGCCATTTTGTAAAACTCTTCGCCGTCCGGGAATTTCCAGACGCCGACATCGTCCGTCGCGCGTTTCGATTGATCTTCTAAAAACGCAATCAGCTTCTCGTAGGCCGGTTTGACCGATCCGGTCAGCGCTTTCTGCGCATCGGAGCTCAATCGATCACGCGCTGCAAGATCGACATCTTTCACTGCGCTGATCTTCTTTGCGAAATCCTCGAGCAGCGGACTCGGTTCCTGGATTACTTTCCGGCAGGCATCGAGCACCAGCGGGAAGACAAATTTCGGCGCGACCACGCCTTTCCCTTCGCGCGCGCGCAAATTCGCGATCACCTGATCGAACAACTTCGGGAATGCATTCAAGCGCGCGAGGTATGCGCCCGCGTCTTTCGCGTTGTCGATTTTGTGAATGTTGATCAGGAACGCCGGCATCTGCGAATGAACGCCGCGCATCTGGCTGACTGGATAAACATCGAATCGGAATCGAAACTCTTCCGCTTCGCGCTCGATCTCGCGCTCGAACAATTTGTAACTGAGTTGCGCTTGCGCATCGAGCATGTCGATCTTGTAATCGCGCTTCAAGGCCGCCAGTTGTCCCTGCAAAAACGCGAGGTCGGCGGCCGCCTTCTCGTCCGACAAATCTTCCACTTGATCGTAATGCGTTTTGATTCCGTAAAGCGATTCATCGGTCGGATGACGTGCGAGATTTTCATCCCAGCATTTGTCGAGGAATTCGTTAACGCGTTTCGATTCTCTCGCGATTTGCTCGGGCGAGGAAGCCCGCGCCGCCCCGCAAATCAGCACAAGAGTGATTGTCGATCTTAGCGTTCGAAAAATTAACTGCGTAAACATCACCTCATTCATCCACCGGTTTTTCCGCACCCAAACCGGTATTCGCGCGCACGATTAATTCCGCGAAACGCGCTTCCGCTCTCGGCTCACGTCTCAGAAATGTGCCGATGATCGCTCCTAAGAATCCGAGTGGAATACTGAGGATGCCGGGATTCTCCAGTGGGAAAATCGCCGGACGTTGAATCAGATGCCGCGCAGCGGCCGCGGTGCCAGGTGGGTCGACCTTCATGATACTCGGACTGATCATGATCAAGAGAATCGAAGCCGCCAGTCCCGTGGCGAGGCCGAGCACAGCGCCGCTGGTGTTGAAACGCTTCCAGAAAAGTGAAAAGACAATGACTGGGAGATTGGCCGACGCCGCCACGGCGAAGGCGAGGGCGACGAGAAAAGCGACGTTGGCATCTTTGCCGAGCAGGATTGCGACGAACATGGCGATGGCGCCGACGACAAATGCGGTGATCCGCGCGACCCGCACTTCTTCGCCGGGCGAACGCTCGACGCCTTTGTGAATCACGTTCGTGTAGAAATCGTGCGCGAAAGATGTCGACGCACTGATCGTTAGGCCAGCGACCACCGCAAGAATGGTCGCGAAAGCGATCGCCGCGATGAAGGCAAAGAAAATATCGCCGCCGAGCGCCTGGGCCAGCAGCGGAGCGCTCATGTTGTTTCCACCGTGCGATGCGATGTGATCGCGGCCGACGATGGTGGCAGCACCAAAGCCCAGGAACGTCGTCATGATGTAGAAACTGCCGATCAACGCCATCGCCCACACCACGCTGACGCGCGCGGTCTTGGCGTCGGGCACGGTGTAAAAGCGGACCAGAATATGCGGCAAACCGGCGGTGCCGAAAACGAGCGCCATGCCTAACGAAATCAAGTCGAGCGCGCCGTGATTAGCCGCGGTGTAGCGCAAACCAGGTTCGAGGAAGTTTTTGGTCACGACCGCGCCTTTGTCGTGATAAGTCACGTGCGTGACCGCGTTAAAGAAGTTGTCGATCTTCCAATCGAAGTGCGCCAGCACCATGAAGCTCAGCAAAATAGTTCCTGCCATGAGCAGGATCGCTTTGATGATTTGCACCCACGTCGTCGCCAGCATTCCGCCGAACACGACGTAGATGATCATGAGAATCCCGACACCGATGACGGCGGTTTGATAACTAATGTGCGAGCTACCGAGGAGCAGTGTCACCAGCGCACCGGCTCCGACCATCTGCGCGATCATGTAAAACGTCGAGACGGTGAGTGTGCTGAGCGACGCCATCGCGCGCACCGGTCGCGGATTCAATCGATAGGCGAGCACGTCCGCCATGGTGTACTTACCGGCGTTACGCAGCGGCTCGGCGACGACGAGAAGCACCGTCAGATAGGCCACGAGCCAGCCGACCGAAAACATAAAACCGTCGTAACCGAAGAATGCGATGAGGCCGGCAATGCCCAGAAACGACGCTGCGCTCATGTAATCTCCCGCAACCGCGACGCCGTTTTGCCAGCCGGTAATACGGCGACTCGCGGTAAAAAACGCAGCGGCGCTTTGCGATCGGCGCGCCGCCCAGTAGGTGATCACGAGCGTGACCGCCACGAAAAACAAAAACATGGTCAGCGCCGCATTCATGCTTGTCGATCTTGTCCCGCGGCCGCGGGATCGATTTTGTCCTCGCTGATGACGTCGCGCGCCATCTTATCGAAGCGATTCGCGGCGCGAACGTAAAGCGCGGCAATGATCCAGGCCATGAAAAATTGCGAGAGCGCGAAGAGATACGCGAGATTCACCGCGCCGAAGACGCGCGTTTCCATAAACGGCCGCGCGTATCCGACCAGGATCGGCAGCGCAAAATAATAGACGATGAAGAAAATCATCGCCGGCACGATGAATCTTCGTTTTGCCCTAACGAGAGCGCGGAAACGTTCGCTCGCGGCCAGCTTTTCCCATTCGACGACCGCCGTAGGAATTTGCTGCTCGTCCGCGGCCATCGCGCCACCTTAGCGGCGCGCGCAAGATCGACAAGGAAAACTCCGCCGAGCGGCGGGCCAGGCCGAGTTAAGGAGCCCGGCGGAGTTTCCGCCTCAAATCAAAACAGTCCGGTACGTCCCGAACATGTGCGCGGAGACTTGCTCGACCAAAGGCGCGTCCTCCCCGTCGCCATTATCTTCATCCGCGGCGTCGGCGTCATCATCATCTTCGTCCTCACTCGAGACCACCGCAGGCAGATCGTTATGCTGCAGATTTTCAAAACGCTGCCGCACATCGGCCGGGGCTTTGTCGATATCTTGTTTGGTCTCGATCGGACCGCTGAAGAGCAGCCGGCCTTGCGGATCTTTCGCGGTCAGCATCTTCTTGCCCATTTGCGTTTCCATGAGCAGCTCGCCTTTATCGTCATGAAAGACAATCTGCGCTTTGCCGATGTCGATCTTCGTCGTCTTCAATCCGGCATCGCTGGTCGTCCGCGTAAACTGAATTTGTCCGGTCCCGCGTCGAGCTTCTTCCCGCGCCCGCTCGCTGATCCGCAACGCTTCTTCGCGGGTCCGTTGCGCGACCTCCCGGATGCGTTGCGCTTCCTCGCGGCTTTGCTGCGCTTCCTCGCGGACGCGTTGCGCTTGTTCATGCGCTTTCATCACCGCGTCGTGGATCATTCCCTGGTTCGAATCGCCAAACTGATCTTTCAGATTCCCGAGTTGCTCGCCCAACTCTCCGAAGTCCATGTCGCCAAAGGGAAAATCTGAACTGCGTCCGTGACGCGGACCGAACTCACGCCGCTGCGGCATTTCTTTCTTACCCAGCTTCACGCTCACCTTTTCTTCTTTGCCTTTGCGCAAGACCGTCAGGGTAATGGTTGTTCCTTCGGCATAACTGCGGATGAGTTTCGAGAACTGACCCGGCTCGAGCAGGATTTGATCGTTCAACATTTTCAGAATGTCGTTCTGCTGCACGCCGGCGGCGGCGGCGGGTCCATCTGGTGCGACGTAATCGACGACCAAACCAAATCCCTTCGTCATTCCCAGCTGCTCGCAGACGACGGGCGGGACTGAGGAAGTGTCGACGCCGAGAAATGTCACCGGCACCTTCGGCATTCGTTCATGTCGATCTTGCGGGGAAGCCGGCGGCATTGGCGGTGTCGGTGGCGTTGGCGGAGCTGGTGGCGTTTGCGTGAAACCGCTGAGCGGCAACAGCGCGGCCGCGGCAATCAGAGTAATGGATTTTGTCTTCATATTTTTTAATTAGGTTAAGGTTCGGATAAAATTTACTGACCGGAAACGGGGATGAGCTCGACCTGTTCGGTCGGGTAAGAAACGCGCAACGAAGCGCCCGTAGTCGGATTGTGCCACCGCAGGGTCTCGCGCGTGCGTGAGCGCACGCGCCGCATCGGTTCCTGCGATCCGCCGGGGAAATGCAGTCCTTCATCGCGGGTATGGTAAACGACCTGGGTTGCGCCTTCCGGAATGAACGCGGCTGGTGCGATTGTCGATCTTGTCGCCGGCACCGGGGAATTTGTCGCGACCAGCGGCTCTGGCCGGGATGGATGATCGGACTGCAGTCGCACGAATAACAGAACGACCGCAGCTGCGGCCAGACCGATGCCTAACGAAAGCCAGTTCATCCGGAACCGATCCGGCCGGATGATTTTTTCGTCCGAAAGATCGACAAGGTCCCTCTCGATGCGTCCGAGTAACTCGGATGAAGTCAGCCGCGGCTGCAATTTCTTCAACTCATCCTCGATGTCGGTGAAATCGTTCATTGCGGCTGCAAATCCTTCTTCAATCCCACCAGCGCGTAGCGATAGCGCGACGCGGCCGTGTTTTGCGAAATACCAAGCGCTTCGCCGATCTCGGCAAAGGTCAATTCGTTCCAGATTTTCATGACGAGCACCTCGCGTTGCTCGTGAGGCAGGCGATCGATGGCCAGCGCGAGAGCGTGCTGCGATTCATTTTCGTCGCAGAACTGGGGTTCGACGACTTGTTCGAGATCGGCGAACGCGGCGGTTTCGCGTCGAGCGCGGCGGCTGTCGCGGCGAATAAGATCGAGAGCGACGGAGCGGACGGTGGCGTAGAGCAAAGCGCGATTGTCGATCTTGTGATTGCGTCGCCAGAATTTAACGAAAGCTTCCTGGACAATGTCTTCGGCGTCAGCGCTGGTTCGCACCCATTGGCGGGCGAAGAGGACGAGGCCCGGCGCGAGCTGCGAAAAAACACTTTTCCATTCTTCATGAGTGGTGACATTCTCCATGACCTATTCACGGTCTTTCATAAGCAAGACGCCGCCAAATGCCGATTTTGTCTAAAACGTTAACCGTCTGTGTGCTGGCATTGACGATGTCGATCTTGCCCATCGTCGCGGCCGAGGACAAAAGCGCTTCCCCGGATGCGCTCAATCAAGTGGTGGAAGCGGAACGCGCTTTCTCACGCACCTGCGGCGAAGTCGGAATTCGCAAATCGTTTCTCCAATTCTTCGCCGACGACTCGACCATCTTTGCGCCGGAGCCGAAAAACGGGAAGAAATTCTACACCGCCTACCAGGACAAAGGACGGAAGTTAATTTGGGAGCCGATCTTCGCGACGATCGCGAGCTCGGGCGAACTCGGCGTCACCACCGGGCCGTGGGAAATGCAAACATCGATGACCGACGCCAAGCCAATCGCGTTTGGCGATTTCGTTTCGGTCTGGAAAAAACAACGCGATGGATCGTGGAAAGTCGTGGTCGATGTCGGCATCGATCATCCTCAACCGAGCGAAGCCCCCGAAGACATCACTCTCGCGCCCCCGAACGACGCTCCGCGAAAGGAAGATGTCGATCTTGCACGCAATGGTCTCGTTAAAGCCGAGACTGAATTGGCCGAAATGATGCGCGAGGGTGCAGGTAGCGCGGTCATCGCATCCGCCAGTGAGGAAGTGCGAGTGTTTCGCGAAGACTCGTTGCCGGCCGTCGGTAAAGACGCGGCCAGGCTGATGCTCACTTCTGATGGCGGAAAAATGACGCGTAAAGTATCCGGCAGCGGAATGAGTGTCGCGGGCGATCTTGTCTATCGAGTCGGTTCCTACGCAAGTGAACGACCGAATGCATCCGAGCACGGATATTTCCTGTCAATCTGGCAGGCGCAATCCGGCGGCGAATGGAAGTTGATTGTCGATCTACAAAAGAAGGAACCGTTACCAAAGAAGAAGTGAACGAACGTTATTTTTTCGGCAGCGGCCGCAACATTAAATCGCCGCGCCAATCGGGATGGGCAACGCCGTCGCGGTAGGCGTTGAGCGATTCGACGGACGAGTTCACGCGCAGATTGCTATAGGATTGGTCGAGATTCTGCCAGCGCTCGTGCCAGTAAACCGCCGCCTTGATGCGCGGATAACGAGTGCGAAAAAGATCGAGCGCCTGCCTGATCCACTCCGGTTTGCGTATTCCGTGTCCATCCGGCTGATAAGGAAATTCCCCAGTGGACCACTCGGCGATCATGACCGGCTTGGTCGGATCCAGCCCGCATAACTCCTGGTAGGGCCAATCCACCAGCGACGGAATGTCAGGGTTCGGTTCGTCTTTAAATTGCTGGCCGTAAACACTCAGGCCTAACCAATCGACATAGTCCGATCCGGGATAATAGGCCGGCGCGAAATTCCAGGTGTCTAGCGGGTAGGAATAATTATTGGTGTGAAACATCCACTGGACGTTCGCCGCGCCGCGGGCGCGAACGCGATCCACTACATGACGATACGCGCGGCGGAAATTGGCCGGCCCCTGCCAGTTGTCTGCCTCGTCGTCCCATTCATCGGCGCCATAAAACCAACCCGACCACGGGAACCAATCGCCATTCATTTCCACGCCGAACGCCACAATCATGGGATGACCAAATTCCCGCGCGGCATCGCCCCACTTGTCGATGTAAGCATCCCATTTCCCGGCGATGATATCCGTTAGGCTGAAACGATCGGGGCCGTGATTTTGATTGTAGGGCTTGTCCCAGGGCGACCAAAACACCAGCGGTACCGAGCCGTGGCGCCAGACCACATTGAGATTTGCGGTCGGGAAGTTTTGCTCACCCCAGTAGCTGGAGGACGCGATGATGGCCTGGTGTTTGCCCACCATGGCATCGAAGTCTTCGATCAATTCGAGCGTGATGTCGTCTTCTTCGTCGCCGAAATCGATGAACGCGCCGGTGTAAGGGCCGTGTTCGGGGATAACGACTTCGACCGGGCCGTCCGGATCGATGCGCGCGTTCTCGAGGGTCGGTTTCTTGCAACCCGCGAACGCGAGTGCGCAAAACAAGAACGTTCCGGCAAGCCGCATCATCTTCGTTAGATCGACAATCACGCCTGGACCGGAACGCTGGCGGTGCGCTCGAGTTTTCCCCAACTGACCCACGCGCCTTTAATCGCGCGCAGAATCGCTTTCCAAATGCAGTAGCTCAGCATCGGTCGATAAATTAAACGCATCGGCAGAATGCGCCATGCGCGCAAGAGCGGTTCGCGTTCGAGAATGCAGGCGAGTGTCGCCAGGATCACGTCCATTGATAGGAACACAATGACGAACGGCAACACCGCGCGCCACGCGCCGAATGGAAGCGATGCGAGCAAAAACAAATCCACCAGCGGCGTGATGGCGACGAGGATGATCTGGAAAAACCAAACGCTCGGCAAACTAAACCAGCCAAGCGCGCCGTACTTCCAATTGAAAACCATGTCGCGATGTTTCCACAGACATTGCAAGGTTCCGTAGGCCCAACGAAAACGTTGCCGCGCCAATGTGCGCACGCTCTCGGGCGCTTCCGTCCAGGCGATGGCGCCGGGGACGTAGACGATTCGTTGTCGATCTTTGTGCAGCGCGAGGGTGAGATCGGTGTCTTCGGCGAGTGTTTGTAAACTTAAGCCGCCGGCGTGATCGATTGCCTGTTTGCGAATGGCGCTGATCGCTCCGGGCACGACCGTGATGCAATTCCAGCGATCGTAAGCGCGTCGATCGAGATTAAAGCCGCAGGTATATTCGAGCGCCTGACACCGCGCGATGAACGTGCGCAGATTTCCGACTTTGGCGTGACCGGAAACGGCGCCGATCCGCGCGTCCGCAAACGGCTCCACTAAACGTGAGATGGTGTCGCGCTGACATTGCGTATCGCCGTCGATAAACACGACGATGCCATGACGAATGGCCGCGAGCGCTCGCTGCAGCGCGCGCGCCTTGCCGCGATTTTCCTGCCGCAACAAACGCACGCGAAGATCGACATGTGCGACTCGCTCAACTTCGGCCGCAGTCTCGTCGGTCGATCCATCATCAACCACGATGATCTCCAATTCGCCTTTGTAATCGCTCGCTAAAAGTGCGCCGAGCGTTCGCGCGATGACTTTGCCTTCGTTGTAAGCAGCGATCGCCACGCTCACCGGTTCGATAAACTCCGCCGCCGGCCGTCGCCGAAAACGGTACGCCAACCAAATGACCACGAGCGTGCGGCCGACGACTAGCGCGGTTGACACGATCATGAACGCCCAAAGAAATTCCTGGAGTCCGTGAAACACGCGGAAGCCCGCGCCGCTAACGATTCGCGCAAGCGATGGATTTTTTATTTGGAGCGGCGGCATGATCGCATCGCGCGTAGTGCCAAGCAGTTTGCTGATGGGGACGACGGTATCACCACGCGCGCGCAGCCAATCCAAAATCCGCGGCAACGCTGCCACGGTCTGCGCCCGATTCCCGCCGCCATCATGCAGCAGAATAATGCTGCCATCGCGACGTTGTTGTTTCACTCGTTGCAGAATGATGTCCGCGCCCGGCTTCGCCCAATCCTGCGGATCGATATTCTCGAGCACGACCAGATAATCGAGATCCTGCGCTATTTGCAACGGCGTTAGTTCGGTTAATTGCGATGGACTCGTGTCCGCGGCATAGGGTGGCCGGAATAAAGTTGTTGCGCGTCCCGTAATCGCTTCGATGAGCAACTGGGTCGCGTTCAGCTCGAGCCGAACATGCTCGTCCCAACAGAGCGCCAGATTCGGATGGTAGTAAGTATGATTCCCAATCTCGTGGCCTTCATCGACAATCCGCCTAACGAGATCCGGATAATGCTCTGCGTTTGCGCCCACGATAAAAAAGGCTGCCTTCACCTTGGCCGCTTTCAAAATGTCGAGCACTGCCGGCGTCCATTCGTCATCGGGGCCGTCGTCGAAGGTGAGCGCGACTTCATGTTCGCCGCCCGCGCCCTGGTGATACAACGTTGGGAATTGCGGAAACTTCGAGTAAATGCCGGTAAGATAATTTTCGCCGTCGAGCGCGAGTTTGCGCGCGCCGTCGGATCGCGATTCATCCACCGTGACAATTTCGCCGTCCCCCACATCGGTGATGGTGTCTGTGCTCTTTAACGTCTCGAGCAACTCGCGCGTTTGATTGTCGATCTTGAAGTCGCGTCCAACATTCAGCGCATCCCAAATCGCGGTGTCTTCGCTGCCGAGCCGATACAATGCGAAGCCTCCCGCCTTTTGCTCGCGCACTTCGCGCAGTTCATTCAGGAACGTAACGACATCAAGAAACCAGACGGTGTGCACCGTCCCTGCATCTTCATAATAGAATGAAGGATTGTAATCCGGCGCCATGACCGATGCGGACTCGATCTCCGCGCTGCTCCCGCGACTCATCGCTTCCGGAAAACTGATCAACTCCGCCTTCTTCGCGCCCGCCGTCCAATCGTATCCATAACTCCCAAGCGCGATGATCCATTGCTTCGAGTCCGCGCCTTCCAGCAAAACGTGCAGCCATCCTTCGAACCACGGTCGCGATCCGAGCGGCCCCGGCGGATCGATGTCGGACGTTTCGTCGAATAATAACGCCACGAAGCGATCGACATTGTCCGACAAATTATCGAACTCGATATAATCGAGCTCCTGGCCCGGCTGCACGCAAAGCCACAACTCCTTGTCATCGTAATGCAGCGCGTCAGTGAATCGATCCACGAACGAGGTGATGTCTTTTTTGTAAGCGGGATCGACTTGTTCCCAATCCACCACCACGCCCGCGGCCTTCGCTCCGCGCAAAACCGTCAGCACCTTGTTGATGAAATTGTCTTGTCGATCTTTCGGACCGTGCGCCAGATTCTCGATCGCTTCCGGCTGCCACGTGTCGCCGACCAGATTGGTCAGCAGCGGCATCAACTTGATTCCTTTATTCGCGGCCAGCTTCGGGATTCGATTATCCGCGTCGATCTGCAGATCGCCCATGCCATTGATCACCGCCATCCATTCCGGGCAAACATGCGTGATCTGCGATGCGTGTTGCTCGAGCGACGAATAACTGTAGGGATCACCGTTCGTGTAAAACGCTAGTCGGACTTCGTTAGGCGGCGCTTTTTTCCGCGGTCGCGCCGGCGGCGCCGGGGTCGGCGTCGCACCGGCCAGTTTTTTCGCCGCTTGTTTCGCCGCGCCAAATTTTTGCCAGAGCAACGCGCTCGGCGTCACCTGTCCCGCCGGGTTCTGTTTCTGCAACGCTTTCAGCTGCCCCTTCAATTGCCGTAAAGAAAACGGTACCTGCATTTGCGGCGCGACGAACAGCGTCTGCACAAAAAGCACCGTGCCGATAAAAACGAGCACGCTCGCGATCAACAAAATCAGGCGCAAGCGCGGCCAGCGTTTGCCGCCCGGATCGGAAAAGACAAACGGCGTCACCGTCGTTGGAGAAACATCGTGCATCAGCGGATCGCGCGGAAGATTACCAAAAAATGGACAGCCGGCACGCCCTATCGCTCATTCAGCGTTAGTCAGAGCAAAGACTCCATCGAACAGCGCATGCACTTGTCGATCTTCGTCCGTTCGGCCGACGATCGCGTAAACACGTTTGCCTAACTTGCGCGCCATCCGCGCCACGCCCGCCGGCGTTTTCCCTTCCAGCGTTTGCCGATCCAAACTTCCCTCGCCGGTGATGACAAGATCGACATCTTTCATTTTCGCTTCGAGCCCGATCGCCTCCGCCATCACCTCAAAACCGGAGCGCATGTTCGCGCCACAAAAAGTCATCAAACCAAATCCGAGTCCGCCGGCTGCGCCCGCGCCGGGCACATGGCGATAATCAAAACCAAATTGTTCCGCGACCACGTCCGCGAGTTTCGTCAACGCCGCTTCGAAGATGTCGATCTTGCCCGCGGTAATGCCCTTCTGCGGGCCAAACACCCGCGTCGCGCCCTTTTCGCCCAGCAGTCGATTTCGCACGTCCGCCGCCGCGATGATTTTCGGCAAAACCAATCCCGGCGGCACCTCTATCCGTCTCAACCGCCCCAGCGCACTGCTCGCCCCCGCTAACTCCAACTCACCTCTCCCTTTTGTTGACTGCTTTAAGCAGTCAACAGCATCGGGCGTGTCGGATGCGAAGAAGCGAAAGCCGAGCGCGCGCGCCATGCCGAAACCGCCATCATTCGTCGCGCTCCCGCCGAGGCCGACCATGATCTCCTTCGCCCCGGCCCGCGCCGCATCGAGAATCATTTCCCCGACCCCGAACGTGCTCGCAAGATCGACATCTTCTTCGCCGGGTTGCAGCCGTCGCATTCCCGCGGCTTCACTCATCTCGATCACGGCAACCTCGCCGATACGGACGTAACGCGCTTGCATCTCGCGCCCGAGCGGGTCGTGGGCTTCGCAACTCACCCAGGATCCGCCAAGCGCATCGCAAATTACCTGCGCAGTCCCCTCACCGCCATCAGCCATGGGGACGATGTCGATCTTAGCGGTCGGAAAAATATCGTGCAGGCCTAACGAAATATTCTCCGCGACTTCGCGCGCGCTTAGCACGCCTTTGAATTTGTCTGGCACGACGAGGATTTTCATAGTGGCGCAAGCGTCCCGCTTGCGATTTTTTTACGCAAGCCAGAGGCTCGCGCTACCTTAACTTCCGCTCCAAAATCTCGCCGGCGAGTTGCGGATTCGCCTGGCCCTTCGACAACTTCATTACCTGGCCTTTGAGGAAATTTAGCGAGGCCGCGTTCCCCGATTTGAAATCCGCCACCGGTTTCGGGTGAGCCGCGATGATCTGGTCGCACAAAGCCTCAATCGCTCCGATGTCGCTCACCTGCTCGATCCCTTTTTCCCGCACGATTGCGCCCGCTCTTTTCCCGCTCGCGAACATCTCAGCGAAAACTTCTTTGCCCTGCGTGTTGCTGATCTTACCGGTGTCGATCAACGTCACCAGCTCGTCCAACGCTTCGGACGGAATCGGGCAGTCCGCGATGGACTTGTTCGCGCCGCTCAATGCGTTTTGCAGATCGTTCAGGATCCAATTGGCAATGTTCTTCGCCTTCTTCGCGCCTTTGACAGCCGTTTCAAAATAGCGCGCAAGATCGACATCGTCCGCCAGCACACCCGCGTCGTAAGCGCTGACCCGATACTGCTCGACGAACCGAGCGCGTTTTGCCTTCGGCAATTCCGGAATTCGCGAACGCACCTCGGCTAGCAAAGTTTCACTCTCGACCGGCACGAGATCTGGGTCCGGGAAATATCGGTAATCGTGCGCCGATTCTTTTGTCCGCATCAGAAAAGTCTGGCCGGTCGCGTCATCCCAACCGCGTGTTTCCTGCTCGAGTTTTCCGCCCTGCGCTAGCGTCGCTTCTTGTCGATCTATCTCATAAGCCAGCGCGCGCCGCACTCCGCTGATCGAGTTCATGTTCTTGATCTCGATCTTGGCGCCGAGTTCATCCTGCGATTCCGGCCTAACGGACACGTTGCAATCGCATCGCAGCTGTCCCTTCTCCATATCGGCATCGCTCACGCCGCCATAGATCAGGATTTGTTTCAACGCCGTGAGAAACGCGAACGCTTCTTCAGGCGAATTCATTTCCGGCTGCGTGACGATTTCCATCAACGGCGTTCCGGCGCGGTTGAAATCGATGCCGCTACTCGATTCCAGATGGGAACTTTTCGCCACGTCTTCCTCCAGATGAATGCGGACAAGGCGCACTTCCTTGTTCGAGACGGCGATATTTTTCTGCGCGTCCTTTGGATAAGCGAGATCGTGCAGCGGCACGGCGCCGTTCGCGCATAGCGGTAGATCGTATTGCGAGATCTGATAATTTTTCGGCATGTCTGGATAGAAATAATTTTTGCGATCGAATTTCGAAGTCGGTGCGATATCGCAATCGAGCATCAGTCCAGTGAGCAGGGTGCTGCGCAAAGCTTCGCAATTCACAGCCGGCAACGCGCCGGGCAGGCCCAGGCAAATCGGACAGGTGTGCGTGTTCGGCTCTGCGCCAAATTCCACCGCACAGCTGCAAAACATTTTCGAGCGCGTCTTCAGCTGGACGTGAACTTCCAAGCCGATGGCAGGAATGTAGTTCATTTGTTCTCTCACACCACGGACACAAAGGTCACAAAGAAATCTCCGACAAATTCTCGCTGTTTAATTCGCCATTAATAACGCGTTTAATTCCGTTTTTGAGGTGAGCTTCGCCGAAGTTTATTAGAAGGCCTAGCTTGAGCTGGCTCATTCGC
>JBDUDM010000176.1:0-2648 GCA_040002925.1 Spartobacteria bacterium
GCTTTGCCCGCCGACATCTTGGAAGTGTCGATGACCGACGATGTCGATCTTTCCGTTTTCGTCACGCCGGTTTCCGCGGCGATTTGTTTCTCGGGAGCTTCCAGTGGTGATTTCATGATTGGTAAAATTTCGTCCCGGCCTTCGCCTGCTGCTTTAATAGATCGCACGGCGCAAACTTTTCGTCCTTCTGCGCGAGCTGTTGCATTTCTTCGACCACACGATTCAATCCGAAATGATCGGCAAAACGCAACGGTCCGCCGCGGTGTGTCGGGAATCCCGTTCCCAGAATCATTCCGTAATCCGCATCTTCCGGCGACGCGACGACTTTTTCTTCGAGGCAGCGCGCCGCTTCATTGACCATGAGAAACACCAGCCGGTTCGTTACATCGACATCTTCATTTCCGCCGTCAGTTCGCCATTTCTGCAAATCGGCATTCAACGATTGTTGTTTGCCTTCGTATTTATAAAACCCGGCGCCGCTTTTCCTTCCGAACAATTTCGCCGACTGCATCTCGCGCAAAATCTTCGGCGATTTATCGCGCGCTCCGTACGCCTTCTCCAGCGTGTTCGCGATATCGACCGTGATATCGACGCCGATCTCATCGATCAAACGCAGCGGGCCCATCGGCATGCCCCATTGCAAAAGTTGATTGTCGATCTTGTCCACATCGGCGCCCTTTTCGAAAAGTTCAGCGGCATCGAGCAGATACGGAAACAAAACGCGATTGATTAAAAATCCCGGGCTATCGCGCACCAGCACCGGAAGTTTTCCGACCTGCCGGGCAAAGGCGAGCGCGCGATCGCGCGTCTCGTCGGATGTTTTTTTGCCGACGACGACTTCGATCAACTTCATCCGGCTGACCGGATTGAAAAAATGCAAACCGACGACGCGTTCAGGCACATCAGTTTGTTCCGCGAGATCGCTGATCGGTAACGCCGAAGTATTCGTGGCGAGAATCGCGGTCGGCGCTTTCGCGGAAAGTTCCTGGAAGATCGCTTTCTTGATGTCGATCTTTTCTGACGCGGCCTCGATCACCACCTGCACGTTGCGCAATTCCACATGCGCAGTCGAAGCGATGATGCGGGCGCGGCCTTCCTTCGCCTTGTCTTCATTCATGATGCCGCGCTTGACTGCGTCGCCGTAGGTCTTGTCGATGTTCGCGAGGCCGAGATCGATTTGTTCCGGACTCACGTCGCGCAAAATCACCGTCACGCCGCGCGCGCTGAGCCATTGCGCAATGCCCGAACCCATCACGCCCGCGCCGATGACGGCGGCGTGCACTACTTTCTCGGCTGATGTTTTGGAAGTTCCGCGCTTGTATTTTTCGGCGAGGAAAAAATTCCGAATCAAATTCTGCGTCGCTTCGGTTTCGCCAAGATCGACAATCGCATTCAGTTCCAAGGCGAGCGATTCAGCGAGCGGCAAACCTTTGGTGATAATTTCGAGCGCGCGCGCCGGCGCCGCGTTTCCGCTCGCACGCGGCGGCGCAATTTCCTTGTCGATCTTCGGAGGCGCCGAGCGTTTCGGTGTTCCTTCGCCTAATTTCTTCCGCGCAAGATCGACAAGTTGATCTCGCGGCGCGAGCTCATCGACCATTCCGAGCTGCAACGCTTCCTGCGCCGAATACAATTTTCCCTTTAAAATAACTTCCGCCGCTTTCTCCCCGCCGATCAATCGTGGCAAACGCGTCGCCCCGCCCCACGCCGGCACGAGGCCAAGCATGGTCTCCGGTAATCCAATGCGCGTCGCCGGATCGTCGGACGCAATTCGATAGTCGCACGCGAGCGTAATTTCATATCCGCCGCCGGCGCATGCGCCGTGAATTATAGCGACGGTCGGAATTTTCAGTGCGGCAATGCGATTAAACACGCGCTGGCCGTCGGCGATGAAGGCTCGCAACTCGCCGGTTTGCGCTTGTTGCAACAGCGTTTTCAAATCCGCGCCGGCGATGAAAATGGATTTTTTCGCGGACGTGACGATTACCCCGGAAATCGAATTGTCCTGCTCGATCGCATCGAGTTGTTCGCTCAAGTCGCGCATGGTGGCGACATCGAAAATGTTCGCGCCCGATTCGGGGCGGTCGAACGTGAGCATGCAAATGCCGTTGTCGATCTTGCGTTGAATCATTGAGCCGGTCGCGGTTGCGCTCATGCGGGAAAAGCATCTTGCCGCGTTTTCGCTGATTGCCAAGCGCGGAGGCAGGGTTAAGACTCAGCGGCGCGCGTCGAGAGGCTCCGGATTATGGTCGGCAAACTTTTAACTCCCGAGATTCAAAGCATGATCGAGGCGCGCGATTTCGGCGCGCTGCGCGAACTGTTCGGCGATTGGGCGCCGGCCGATGTCGCAGAGGTGATTGTCGATCTTCCGGAAAACGATCGCGTCATTATTTTTCGGGTTTTGCCGGCGGCGCTGGCGGCGGACGTTTTTGAATATCTCGATGTCGATGCGCAGCAGGAATTGTTGCGCGCGATGGCGCACGAGCAGGTGGTGTCGATCCTGAACGAGATGTCGCCGGACGATCGCACGGCGTTGCTCGAAGAGATGCCGAGCGCGGCGGCGCGGCAGTTGATCCGGTTGCTCACGCCGGAGGAACGGCGCGTGGCGCAATCGCTTCTCGGTTATCCGGAAGGAAGCGTCGGGCGGTTGA
>JBDUDM010000076.1:0-8858 GCA_040002925.1 Spartobacteria bacterium
TCCGGACTCGCCGCCGCGATGCAACTGATCGAGTTCGGCGCGCCTTTGGAAATGTTCGTCGTTCCGTCGATCGGATCGATCGCGACATGAAACGGCGGCGAACCGGGCAGCCAGGTCCCGAGTTGTTCGCCTTTGAAAATCCCCGGCGCGTCGTCCTTGATTCCTTCGCCGATGACGACCTCGCCGCAAATATTCATGAGATCGAACATGCCGCGCATGGCGTCGCATGCGGCCGCATCAGCCTGCTCTTTGTCACCGCGGCCTAACCAACGCAACGAATTCAACGCCGCGGCTTCGGTCGCGCGCACGAAATCGAACTCAATGATGCGCTCGATGTCGGGATAATTTTGTTTCGGTAGGCGCGGCATGGCTGGAAGATAAACTCGAATAGCGAATGTCGAAGCTCGAAACAAATCCCAATTTCAAAATTCGAATTTATTTCGAATTTCGTGCTTCGGATTTCGAATTTTCAAAACTAGATGTCGATCTTGTGAAAACGGAGTGGTCGTTGCGGATAGCGCGCGAGGATGATGTGCCTGCATTGGCAAAGCTAATTCCGCTTTCCGTTCGTGGATTGCAGGGATCGCATTATTCGTCCGCGCAAATGGAAACGGCGCTCGAAACTGTCTTCGGCGTAGATCGACAATTAATCCGCGACGGAACTTATTTTGTGGTCGAAAAAGAGGGCGATCCAATCGGTTGCGGCGGTTGGAGCAAGCGCCAAACACTTTTCGGAAGCGATCACCATCACACCACGCGCGATGATGCATTGCTCGATCCGAGTCGCGACGCAGCGCGCATTCGCGCATTTTTTATTCATCCCAACTACGCGCGTCGTGGAGTCGGCCGCGCGATTCTCGATGGATGTGAAAAAGCGATTCGCGCCGACGGATTCCGAAAAATCGAACTGGCGGCGACTTTGCCGGGCGAAACGTTTTACGCGGCGACTGGTTACACCGCTGGCGAACGATCCGATGTTTCCCTAACGAACGGGGAGAAGATCGGGATCGTGCAGATGACGAAAGTTTTAAGTTGAGGTCGGCAGTTCGCTCGACGCCACGCCGTCCGGCGGAATGACGGTCGGGGTTTCCGGAGGAGTAGATGTCGATCTTGCGGCCGCGCGGGGCTGTTGCGGGATACGCATGGTCATGAGCATGGCGATGAAGAGCATGGCGGAGGCGAGATAGTAGGGCGCCCCCGGAATGTGCAGCGAATGCTTCGGGTCGATAAACCAGGCGAATGTTTGCGAGAACAACACCGGGCCGATAATGAAAGTGATGGAGCGCAGACTGCCGAGCGCGCCTTGCAGTTCGCCTTGTTCGCGCTCGCTCACGCGCTGAGTCATCATGCCTTGCGCGGCCGGCATCGACATATTCCAGAGTGAGATGACGGGGATGGATGCGAAATACATCATGCTGGTCCGCGCCAGTCCGGCGAGGAGCATGCCGCTTGAGCCAAAAAATTGCGCGATGTAAAGGGTGCGGCGTTCGCCAAAACGTTTGACCATGCGACCCGTTAGGCCGCCGGAAATCGCGGCGGTGCAAACGCCCACGATCATGAGCGAGACGCCGATCTTCACCTGCGTCCAGGCGTAGCGATAAATGGCGTAGAGCGCCCAGATGCTGAAAACGTTGTGCGCGAGATAAGCGAGAAACTGGATGGTGGCTAGCCGCCAAAGTTCCGGATGCGAACGCAGCAAGACGAGCGAGCCGACTGGATTTGCGCGACGCAACGCAAAAGCCTGGCGACTTTCTGGCGGGAGCGATTCCGGGACGAAAAAATAGCCCCAGAGCCAATTCGCCAGACTGAGGACAGCCGCGACCCAGAAGGCGAGACGCGGATCGATCTGGCTGAGTAAACCGCCGACCGCAGGCCCAAAAGCAAAGCCGACGCCGAAGGCGACGCCGATCATTCCAAACGCGGCCGAGCGTTTTTCTTTGGGAACAACGTCGGAGATGTAAGCCATCGCGGTCGGGATGCTCGATGTAGTGATGCCGGAAATGATGCGGCCGACGAAGAGCCATGGAATCGACGGCGCCAGCGCCATGACGATGTAGTCGAGACCAAGCCCGAGGTTCGAAAGAAGGATGACAGGACGCCGTCCGAATTGATCCGATAACACGCCGAGCACGGGCGAGAAAAAAAATTGCATCAGCGCGAAGACGAGCGCGAACCAACCGTTCCAGTTCGCCGCGCTGGTCATATTGCCGCCGAGAAAATCGAGAATGAGTTTCGGCAAAACGGGAATAATTAATCCCATCGCCAGGATGTCGAGCGTGACGGTGACGAAAATAAAAGTGACCGCCGCTTTGCCTGCTGGTTTCACGCGACCATTTCTAGCCGCAGCGAACCTTTGTGCAAGATCGACAATCGTTCTTCCGCGAGGGTCGGTTGCTTTCCTCCGCGCCGAACTTAAATAACTTCATGCGCGCGGCTGAAGGGAAACGGGGTCGGCTGGTCTCCTCTATATTATATAGCCTGGCGCTGTTCGTTGCCGTCCGGGCATCCGCTCAGGCGTTGCCGGCGCTCGATACCATCACGGTTGCGTCTGGTTTGACTCGCCCCGTTTTTGTTACGGCTCCGCCGGGCGATTACGGTCGCTTGTTCATCGTCGAACAAGGCGGCCGCATTCGCATTCTTAATCTCCAAACCGGCGTCCTCAACGTCACGCCATTTCTAACGGTGACGGGGATGGCGGCCGGAAACGAGCAGGGACTGCTCGGGCTCGCGTTCGATCCGAGCTACGCCACCAACGGCAAGTTCTACATTCTCTATACCGACAGCGGCGCGGGCGACATCCGCGTGGTGCAATATCAGGTCTCAGGCAATCCGGATATCGCCGACACCACCGCGGCAAATATCAAAACCGTCATCACCTTTACCCATCCGCAAACCAATCATAACGCCGGTTGGATCGGATTTAGTCCGCGGCCTAACGACGACCACAATTTCTACATTTCTTCCGGCGATGGCGGCAACGGCGACGACCAGGGGACGGGCCACATCGAGCCGGGCGGCAACGCGCAGAACAATACGACGCTGCTCGGCAAGATGTTGCGGATCCATGTCGATCCTGCGACGGCCGCCTACACTATTCCGGCGGATAATCCTTTCGCCGGCTCGAGCAATGCCGCGATCAAAAAAGAAATTTGGCTGCTGGGTCTGCGCAATCCGTATCGCGACAGTTTCGATCGCGTGACCAGGCGAATGTTTCTGGGCGATGTTGGCCAGGCCAGCCGGGAAGAGATCGATGTGCAGCAGCCGACTAATCCTGGCGGCGGCGAGAATTACGGTTGGCGGGATCGCGAAGGACTGATTCAAAATCCGACCTATGCCACGGCCACGCCGACGCCAACGCCGGTTCCCCCGCGGGTGAATCCGATTCTCGACTATCCGCGCACCACCGGAACCACGGTGACGGGGGGCAATGTCTACCGCGGCAAACAGATCCCGGGTCTGCGCGGTACCTATGTGTTCGGGGACTATTCAACCACGAAAATTTTCTCGTTAGACTACGACGGCACCAACGTTTCGAATTTTCAGACGATCACGTCGCAATTGTTTCCGACGGTCGATGCGACGCCGATAGATTTGCAGAATCCTTCGAGCTTCGGTGAAGACAGCAACGGCGAGCTCTACATCACCGATCTCGCCGGTGCGGCGGCCAACGCCGGACGTGTTTACAAGATCGTGCCGGTAACCCCGTTAGTGAAGATCGACAGCATCGTTCGCGATTCCATAACCGGGCGCACCGTCGTGAGCGGGACCAGCGTGCCGTTCAAAACGTTGAGCATCCAAGCAACGAACAATCCCGCGCAATGGTCCGGAAAAATTGGTGATGTCACTGCGCTGGGCGACGGAACATTTGTTTTCGATGACGGAACGAATCCGGCCCCGCGTTTTTTTCGCGCGGCCTATCCCGCGTTGCCCGCGGGTCGAAATTTTCAACGCCACGCGTCGCGCCTTCCGTTAAGGTAGGAACGTGTTGCCGCTTTCGTACCGCTCGCCGAAATCGGAGCTGCGTTTAAGTCCGATTCACGGGACCGGTTTGTTCGCCGTCGCTAAGATCGACAAGGGCGAAGTGGTGTTGATTAAAGGCGGCCACATCGTCAATCGCGAAACATTGCGACGCGATATCACGCCGAAGCTCGGCCCGGCCGAAATTCAAATCGGCGATGATTTTTTTATCACGCCGGTCACCGCGGAGGAACGCGAGCTGTCGATGTTGTACACGAACCACTCGTGCGATCCGAACCTCGGGATGCGCGGTGAGATTACTTTCGTGGCGCTGCGCGAGATCGCGCCCAATGAAGAGCTGACGCACGATTGGTGCACGACTGATGACGACGATTATTCGGTGGAATGTAATTGTCGATCTTGCAATTGCCGCGGCACATTGACCGGGAAAGATTGGCAGCGGCCGGAATTGCAAACACGATATGCTGGATATTTTTCGACGTATCTCGCGGACAAGATCGCGCATCCGAAATAGGATACTTACCCAATGAAAAAATCCATGAACCGTCTGGTGTTGCACGCAGCGTTGGTCGTTTTCACGAGTTGCGCTGGAACGGAAGGGCGCACGAGCGTGAAAGCGGTCAAGCAAGGCACGCGCTTCGAAGGCATCGGCAAAGTGCGTTTGCACGAAGGGCAACCCTGCACGCCGCAAATCATGTTCGATTTCAACGTCGGACTCGGCAGCACGATCTGGCTGGCCGCCGGTGTGGACGAAACGAAAACGTTAACCGATGCGGCCCGACGCGGCCGTCGCGTCCGCGTGGCGGGTAAATGGCGTCACGGCCAAAAAGAAAGCTGCAGCTTCGTCAGCGTAACGAACGTCGGCGGATAATAAGCGGCGGATTTCCGCGGCGATCTCCGGAGATTAATTATGGAATGGTTTTCTAATCCCCAGGCTTGGATCGGCCTGCTCACCTTGACCGCGCTCGAGATCGTTCTCGGCATCGACAACGTCGTTTTCATTTCGATCATCGCCGGAAAGTTGGGAAAAGAATCGCAAAGCCGCGCGCGGCGAACCGGACTCGCTCTCGCCATGTTCATGCGGATTTTACTTTTGCTTTCGCTCACCTGGATCATGGGCCTAACGAAACCCTTCTTGTCGATCTTCGGGTTCGATCTCACCGGCCGCGCAATGATTTTAATCGCGGGCGGTTTGTTTCTGCTCGCGAAAAGCACGCGCGAGATTCACGACAAGCTCGAGAGCGATGACCAACAGGGCGCCGCCGGCCCGCGCCCATCCTTCGCGTCGGTGCTCGTGCAAATTCTCCTGCTCGATATCGTCTTCTCACTCGACTCCGTCATCACTGCGGTAGGCATGGTCGATCATGTTGCCGTCATGATTACCGCCGTCGTTCTCGCCGTCGGTGTGATGATGTTCTTCGCGGGAATGATCAGTCGTTTCGTCGAAAAGCATCCGACGTTGAAGATGCTCGCGCTCAGTTTTCTTTTACTGATCGGCGTCAACCTCATCGGCGACGGCCTTGGGTTCCACATCCCGAAAGGCTACACCTATTTTGCGATGGGCTTTTCCGTCTTCGTCGAGATGTTGAACCTGAAACTCAGGAAGCGAAAGCCGCAGCCGGCGAAAGCGCGTTCTTAATATCGGTAGTGCTCGGTTTTGTACGGGCCTTCGACGGGCACACCGATGTAATCGGCTTGTTCCTTTGTCAGTTTCGTCAATTTCACGCCGATCTTTTCCAAGTGCAGACGCGCGACTTCTTCGTCGAGCTTCTTCGACAAGACGTAAACGCCCGGCTTGTAGGTTTCGCGATTCGTCCAGAGATCGAGTTGCGCAAGGACCTGGTTCGAAAATGAATTCGACATAACGAAACTCGGATGGCCGGTGGCGCAACCGAGATTCACGAGACGACCTTCCGCGAGCATGAAAATCTCGTGGCTGTCGGGGAAAGTATACTTGTCGACCTGCGGTTTGATGTTGGTGCGTTTAACGCCTTTGGCTTCGTTCAACCGATCGACCTGAATTTCGTTATCGAAATGGCCGATGTTCGCGACGATGGCCTGGTCTTTCATCTTCTCCATGTGCGCGAAGGTGATGATGTCGACGTTGCCCGTGGTACTCACATAAATATCGCCGCGGCCTAACGTGTCTTCGATGGTGGTGACTTCGTAGCCTTCCATCGCGGCTTGCAACGCGTTGATCGGATCGATCTCCGTAATGACGACGCGCGCGCCCTGACCACGGAGCGATTGCGCGCAACCTTTGCCGACATCGCCGTAACCGCACACGACCGCGACTTTCCCGGCGATCATGACGTCGAGCGCGCGATTCAATCCGTCGACTAACGAATGGCGGCAGCCGTAGAGATTGTCGAACTTCGATTTCGTGACGGAATCGTTCACGTTGATCGCGGGAACGAGCAGCTTGTTTTCCTGATGCATCTTGTAAAGGCGATGCACGCCGGTGGTCGTCTCTTCGGAAACGCCGCGCCAATCCTTCACCATCTCGTGCCAGCGATACGGATTTTCGCGCTGCACTTCGAGGAGGAGATCCTTGATGCACTGCTCTTCCTTCGATGTCGATCTTGTCTTCGCCCAATCGCTGCCTTCTTCGAGCTCGTAGCCTTTGTGAATGAGCAACGTCGCGTCGCCGCCGTCATCAACGATGAGTTGCGGACCTTTGCCGTCGCCATGCGACAACGCCTTGTAAGTGCACCACCAATATTCCTCGAGCGACTCGCCTTTCCACGCAAACACCGGCACGCCCGATTTCGCGATCGCCGCGGCCGCATGGTCCTGCGTTGAAAAAATATTGCACGAAGCCCAGCGCACATTCGCGCCAAGATCGACAAGTGTTTCGATCAACACCGCGGTCTGGATTGTCATGTGCAAGGAACCGGTCACGCGCACGCCCTCGAGCGGTTTGCTCGCCGCATATTTTTTGCGGATCGACATCAGCCCCGGCATTTCCTGCTCGGCGATGGAAAGTTCTTTGCTTCCCCAATCGGCCAGATTGATGTCCGCGATTTTGTAATCTTGTTTGGTTGCCGGTGTTGTCGTTGTCGTGTTCATAGATTTTTTACAGATATATTTCGTCCACAGATTTCACAGATTTACACAGATTTTCAGAGGGGCCGAAGACGAGGCGTTTGTGTTCCAAGCTCGCCGATCCGAGATTCAAAAGCAGCCCGCGCTGCATGCCGGTCGCTTTCAGTTCGTTGATGAGCTGCGCCTCATCCGCGCCGGTCAACGTCGAGATGGCCTTCGTCTCGACGACGACCGATTCGAAACAGACAAAATCCGCGCGATAAGCGCAGGTCAGCAGCTTGTTCTTGTAGCGGATTGGTAAAGGGACTTCCGCTTGGTACGGAATTCCGCGCTCCTGAAATTCGAGCGCGAGGGCAGTTTGGTAAACGAGCTCAAGAAATCCACGTCCGAGCTCGCGATGAACTTCCATCGCAGCCCCGATAATCGCGGATGTTTCCGGATCCTTCTGCATCTTAAAATCTGTGTAAATCTGCGAAATCTGTGGACTACTTCGCCGCCTTCTTCAGTTCATCGGCCTTGTCGGTTTTTTCCCAAGTGATGTCGGGATCGTCGATCTTGCCGAAATGTCCGTAGTTCGTGGTCTTGGAATAAATGGGCCTCAGGAGATCGAGCTGCTGAATGATGTCGGCCGGTTTGAAACTGAAGACGCTTTTTACTGCGCGCTCGATCGCCTCTTCGTCAACCGTCGCCGTCATGAAAGTATTGATGTGAATGCTGACCGGCTGCGGATGACCGATGGCATAGGCGAATTGCACTTCGCAACGCGTGGCCAAACCCGCGGCTACGACATTCTTCGCCACCCAGCGCCCCATGTAAGCCGCGCTGCGATCGACTTTGCTCGGGTCTTTTCCGGAAAATGCGCCGCCGCCGTGCCGGCCCATGCCGCCGTAGCTGTCGACGATAATCTTGCGACCCGTTAGGCCAGTGTCGCCCTGCGGTCCACCGACCACGAAGCGTCCGGTCGGATTAATCAGAAACTCAGTCGTGCCGTTTAGCATCGAGACGGGCAAAACTTTCCGGATCACATTCTCCACACAAAAATCCCGGATCTCGCTGTGCTTTACATCGGCGGCGTGTTGCGTGGAAATGACGACGTTGGAAATGCCGACCGGCTTGTTGTCGTCGTAAACAACCGAGACCTGCGATTTGGCGTCGGGCCGCAGCCATGGGCATTCGCCATTCTTACGGATGCGCGTCAATTCGCGGCCAAGCCGATGCGCAAACATGATCGGCGCCGGCATAAGCTCCGGCGTTTCATCGCAGGCAAAACCGAACATCAAACCCTGATCGCCCGCGCCTTGTTCGGCGTGGCCTTTGCCTTCCGCGGTCGATTGATCGACGCCCTGCGAAATGTCAGCCGATTGATCGGTGATGATGTTGCTGATAAAAACTTTATTCGCGTGGAAGACATCGTCTTCGTGCACGTAGCCGATCTCCTCGATCGTATCGCGAACGATCTTGTCGATGTTAAGAACAGTGGTGAGCGACTTGTGTTCCCTCTTCAGTTTCGGAATGGTGATTTCGCCGCCGACGATGACGACGTTGCTCTTGGCGTAGGTCTCGCAAGCGACGCGACTATGTCGATCTTGCGCGAGACACGCGTCGAGGACGGCATCGGAAATGGTATCGCAAACCTTGTCCGGGTGACCTTCTCCGACGGATTCAGACGAGAATATAAAACGGCGAGACATGGGAAAAATGAGGGACTGGACGAAGATCAGTCAACATATTGACCAATCATGATGCGTAGATGTATCGTTTCGGGTGGCGATAGCGTCAACTGTAAATTTACTCCGCCTGCTGGCCGACCCGACGCGTCTGCGCTTGTTGCTCTT
>JBDUDM010000077.1:0-8822 GCA_040002925.1 Spartobacteria bacterium
TCGGGAGTGCGGAAGAAGCGAAGCAGGCGCTAAACAAGCAGCGCTTCCCGTTTCTCATTCTGGACTGGATGCTGCCGGGCCAAAGCGGGATCGATCTTTGCCGCGAATTGCGAGCCGGCGCTGAGGGTGATGAAATTTTTATCCTGCTCGTCACGGCGCGTGCGGATACGGAGGACCTGCAACAAGCGCTCGCCGCCGGCGCAAACGATTACCTAACTAAACCGCTCGATATCGCGCTGCTCAATGTGCGGCTGTCCGTCGCCGAACGCCAGATTCGCGACCTCGCCGAACGCAATCAGGCGCGCGCCGCCTTGCAGGAGTCCGCGCGGACGATGGCAAATGTTCTGGAGAACACCAGCGACGGATTTTTCGCCGTCGATCACGAATGGAAGTTTGCCTACCTCAATCCGAAAGCCGAAGCGCTGCTCGGCCGCAAACGCGATGAGTTGCTTGGAAAAGAGCTTTGGCAGGAATTTCCCGAGCTGAAAAATTCGCCTTTCGAGCAGAATTATCGCCGCGTCCTGAACGAGCAAGCGGCCGTCGCCTTCGAAGCGAGCGATCCCGAGGGCAAGATCTGGTTCGAAATGCACGGTTATCCCAGCGGCACCGGCCTTTCGGTTTTTTTCCGTGATGTCACCGAACGCAAGCGAACCGAAGAAGAGCGGCTCACCACTAGCAAGCTGGAATCGCTTGGCACGCTCGCCGGCGGGATCGCGCACGACCTGAATAATATTCTAACGGTCATTTCCGGAAACATCGGATTGGCCCAGATCGAAGCGCCGAGTGATGCGGGCAGTTTGCTTTCGTTTCTGGCGAAGGCCGGCCAGGCCGCCCAGCACGCCGCGCATCTTTCCAGCCAACTGCTCACATTTTCGAAAGGCGGCGCTCCGCTCAAACGCGTCGCCGCGATTTCGGAATTGCTCGCGCAGGCCGTCGAGTTCTCGCTTTGCAGATCCAATCTACGCGCCGACATGGATATTCCCGCCGACCTCTGGAAGGCCGATGTCGATCCTGGCCAGATCGAGCAGGTGATTAACGCTCTCGTTATCAATGCGCGTGAAGCGATGCCGCATGGCGGCACCGTCCGCATCTGTGCGCGCAACTTGCAGCTCGAAGAAAAAAACGACGCGTTGCTCCCCGTTGGTCGTTATATCAAAATCACAATTGCGGACCGCGGTCCAGGAATCGCCGACGACTTCACCACGAAGATTTTCGATCCGTATTTCACCACGAAACCGACCGGGAGCGGACTCGGATTATCGATCGGTTACTCGATTGTGAAAAAACACGGCGGAGTGTTGCACCTAGAGAACTCTTCCGCGGAAGGCGCGACCTTCGCGATTTATTTGCCCGCTTCCGAAAATCAGGACGTAACGGCTGAGCCAGTCGTAACCGACCGTCCCTTCCGTTTCAATCATCAGCGCATTTTAGTGATGGACGATGAAGCGGCGATTCGCGATCTCACTTCGCAGTTGTTGAGCACTCTCGGGTATGAAGTGACTGCTGTTCCGGATGGACTCGAGGCGGTCAGGATTTATGAAAGCGCGTTGCGACGAGGAGAAAATTTTCAGGCGGTCATTCTCGACGCGACCATCCGCGGCGGGATGGGCGGGCTTGCTACGATCGAGCGATTGCGCAAAATCGATCCGCAGGTCACCGCGATCATTTGCAGCGGCTATTCGGATGAAGCCGCGTTATCGGAATTCTTGAACTACGGCTTCCGCGTCGCATTACCGAAGCCATTCACGCGGCGCGATCTGGCCGACGTGCTGCAACGCGCATTCGAAGGCAGTCACAAGAACTAGGATCAATCCCGCCGCGGCGGGATAAGATCGACAATCACATTGCGCGCGAGCGCCGTTAACTCTTCCGCGCCTTTTCCAACTCGCTGATGTAATTCTGCACGGTCACGGTTGGATCGTAGCCAAGCAGTTCGCCGACTTTTTTTCCTTCGCTATTGAGAATGATGATCGAAGGAAACACTTCGATCCCGAAACGCGAAGCAAGCTCCTGGTTTTGCATGGTGAGCTCCTTGGACAATGATTTGCGTCGCGGAAAGTCCAGCTCGAGCAACACGAAATTCTTGTTCGCGTAATCCTGGAATTCGCGCGTCGAAAAGACGTCCTTGCGCAGTCGCATGCAGGGCGGACACCAATCCGAGCCGGTAAACTCGACCAGCAAAAACTTGTGGTTCGACTTCGCTTCTTCCTGCGCTTTTTTGAAATCCGTTTGCCACTCCACTTCGGCGCGCACGATCGATGGCAACGTCAGAACGAGGGCAAGAGTAAGCAAGAGAATCGGTCGGTGTTTTTTCACGCGACCAATCTCCGGCAGATGGCTCGACCGTGCAAGAGCACACCTCGCCGCTGGAGGGAGCGCGGCGGGAAGTGTTGACAATTCGCCGCGCCAAGTAATGACGCGGCTAATGCGGTAAAGACTAGCGAATATGTCCCGAGACGAGTTTCGTCATCTCGAACATGCTGACCTGACTTTTGCCGTTGAAGACTGGCTTCATGGCGTCGTCCGCATTGATCATCGTCCGCTTCTTTTTGTCCTGAAGACCGTTTTTCTTAATGTATTCCCACAATTTCTTGGTGAGCTCCGAACGCGGGAGTGGTTTCGATCCGACAATCAGGGAAAGTTTATCATCGGGTTGAACCGGCTTCATGAAGGCGGCATTCGGCTTACGCTTGGAAGGAGTTTTCGTTTTCGGCATAGAGGCTGATTAATGCTTCGGTCGTCGCAGGGCAATCTTATTTTTTCGCTAACGGAAATATTTTTCAAGCGGTTCGTCGCACGGCGATGGCGGCGATGTCGTCGGAGGCACTTCCGTTCTCGTCAAAAGGCGCAACTTGTTTGAGGCATTGCATGAGCAACGCCTCCGCCGTCGGCGCGTTAATATCGATGAGAATCCCAAGCTGCTCCGGAGTAAGGCGCGCTCCCCCGCCTTTGCTCCCGCCGTATAAACCATCGGTGTAAAGCACGAATAGGTCGCCTTTTGCAAGATCGACAATCTTCTCGGTGAACTGCGACCGGTCCGCCAAACCAAGGGGCGGCGCCGTCGATCGAATCAATTCGTGTCCGCCATCTGCGCGCACGACCAGGAGCGGCGGATGACCGGCCCCGAGGACGGACGCCTTTCCCGTTTTCTGGTCCAAGGCTACGCACATCGCGGTCATGAATTGGCGCGCGCCGAAGATGCCGCGAAAATCGTTATTCACCGCATCCATGATCGCAGCCGGCGCCGCATGTTCGGCGCTGCCGTGGTGAAAGAGCAGCTTGGCCAGGGTCGTTAACAACGCCGCGGATGCTCCGTGTCCGGTTGCGTCCGCGATCCAAAACAAAATTCGACCGTCCTTCATCGGCAACCATCCATAGATGTCGCCGCCAACTTGAATGACCGGGCGAAAATAAGAAGCGATGTCCCAGCCCCCTAACTGCATCGGCTTTTGTGGAATGAGCGAATACTGCGTTAACCGCGCGGCCTCGAGGTCCCGCTCCGTGTTGTCTCGCCAAGCCTCCAGCTCCTCATTTTGCTGCTCAACCTGGCGGCGCATATGACGCAACCGCAATTGCGTCTCGATCCTCGCGCGCAGGATCGGAATATTAATCGGCTTCGTTACGAAATCATCGGCCCCTGCTTCCAGGCAACTCACTTCGCTTTCCTCATCGGCATGGCCGGTCAACATGATCGTCGGAATTCGCGCGACGGCCCGGTTGGGATCGGACCGCAAACGTTTGAGCAGCTCCGCGCCGTTGAGTTCGGGCATGTCGAAGTCGAGGAGCAACAGGGAATATTGTTTCGCGTGCACGCGCTGCCAGGCGACCATTCCGCCCGAGGCTTCATCGCACTTATATTCGCCCGCGCCGATCGTTCGCGTCAGCATTTGCCGCGTCAAGGCATCGTCATCCACCACCAGGATTTCGACATCTTTTCGGTGCGGCATGTTTTCCTTAAGTGATTCGAAATTGGCCGCTTCCTTTACCGTATGCATGTCGATCTTTCCGCAACTTAGCGCGACCTGGCGGATTTAACATTGGCAACGAATGATAACGCAGATACCTTCGTCTAATCCGATTCTTATGAAATATTTGCCGTCGCTCCTCATGTTCACCGGATTGTTGATTTCGTCTTGTGACACCGTCGATGAACCGCCGCAGCGCGTGAAGCGAGTCGCGAAATATCCTGCGGAAGGTCAGCCGCAACAGTACCCTCCGCAGACGCAGCCCTTCAATCCGAACGGCGCGCCGCAAACCGATCAACCGCGCGAAGAGACCACGGCCTCCGCGCCAGCGCCTGCTGCCGCGACGACCAAACCGTCGAAGGGCGATTATCCCTACGGCATTCCCGTTCCGGGCAAGGCCCATTTGGTCGAAAGCCCGTTCTCGCCTGGCAAATATGTCGACGTCGAAGGTTTCCCTCCGGGCACGGAAGTGAAAGATCCGTATACACAGAAGATCTTTCTCGTTCCGTAAGATCGACAATCTCTAAGATCGACATCGATCTTTCGCGCGAATCTGTTTTGCGCCTCCCTCATTTATGGAACTGCGAGTAAAACGCGCCCCGCACATCGACACCGAGATGATGGTGCCGGGCGACAAAAGCATTTCGCATCGCGCCGCCATCATCGCCGCCCTTTCTAACGGCGTCTGCAATCTGCGCGGATTTTTGCCGAGCGAAGATTGCATGCACACGGTCAACGCGCTCCGTGCCCTCGGCATTCAGATCGATCAACCTGAGCCCGATGTTTTAGTCGTCCACGGCAAAAGACGCGTCCTCACACCGCCCGCGGGCGAAATCGATTGCGGAAACTCCGGCACCACCATGCGTTTGATGGCGGGCTTGCTCGCCGGCCAGACCTTCGAGAGTCGTCTCGTCGGAGATGCTTCTCTCTCGCGACGACCGATGGATCGCGTCATCGAACCGCTGCGCAAGATGGGCGCGAACATCGTTGCGGAAGGTCCTGAGCACACGCCGCCGCTGCGCATTCACGGCGGTTCGCTGCGCGGAATTACCTACAGTTCACCCGTCGCGAGCGCACAGGTTAAGAGCGCGGTCTTGCTCGCCGGACTTTTCGCGAAAGGCAAAACAACGGTCGACGAACCTTCCGCCAGCCGAAACCACACCGAACTCATTTTCAATTATTTCCTCGTCCGCACGGCAAAGAGCGAAGACGGGGCGATCAGCGTCTTCGGCGAACAGGTGCCCGAATCGCGCGATTTTAACATCCCGGGCGATCTTTCCTCGGCCGCGTTCTGGCTCGTCGCCGCCGCCGCGCAACCCGGTGGACATTTGCTGGTGCGCGATATCGGTTTGAACGACACGCGCACCGCGCTGCTCGGCGTGCTCGTCCGCATGGGCGCGCAAGTGCGCGAGATGGTGGAAGATGTCGATCAACTGGAACATCGCGGCGTGGTCGAGGTCACCGGCGCGCCGCTCAAAGGCACCGTGATTCAAGGCAAAGAAGTTCCGCAGCTCATCGACGAACTTCCCGTTCTTGCCGTGGCCGGCGCGCTCGCCAGCGGCACCACCATTATTCGTCACGCCGCCGAATTGCGCGTGAAAGAAACCGATCGCATCGCAGCCATCGCGCATAATCTGCGCATCATGGGCGCGCAGGTTATCGAAATGAACGACGGGCTTGAGATTCATGGGCCGGCTCCGTTGCGTGGTTCGCGCGTCGCCAGTTTTGGCGATCATCGCATCGCCATGGCTTTCGCCATCGCCGGATTATTTGCCGACGGCGAAACCATTATTCAAGATGCCGATTGCATTCGCGAATCTTATCCGGGCTTCGAAAGCGCGTTGGAAGATTTCGTTAGTCCGAAACGAATGCGCACCAGCACCCCGGTCATCGGCGCGCTTTCCGTCGCCCGCCTCGAAGAAGGTTAGGATTTCGCGCGGGATTGCGTCGCCCTAATCCCGGTGGCTACAGTGACGCCGATGATTTCCGCGCAAGATCGACATCGTATCATCGCCATCGACGGACCGGCTGCCTCGGGCAAGAGCAGCGTCGCCCGCGACCTCGCGCGCCGAATTAATTTCGTTTACCTGAACTCCGGCGCGATCTACCGCGCCATCACCTGGCATGTTCTCGAGCAAGGTGTGAATCCCGATGACGCCCCTGCCATCGCGCAGCTGCTCGAAAGCGCCGTCATCACTTGTCACCTAACGAGTAACGATTCCCGCGTCTGCATTAACGATGTCGATCCAACATCGCACCTGCGCGACGAACGCGTGAATAGCGGCGTCTCGCGCGTCAGCGTTGCTCCCGCGGTTCGAAAAGTCGCCGATGAACAGATGCATCATTGCGCGCGCACCCACGATCTCGTGGTGGAAGGTCGCGATATCGGCTCGGTCGTTTTTCCCGAAACGCCCTACAAGTTTTACATCGACGCCACTCCGGAAGTGCGCGCGCGCCGACGCGCCGCCGAAGGTCTCCGCGATGAAATCAGCGTGCGCGATCGCGCGGACGCGGGCAGATCCGCCGCGCCGCTCATGGTCGCGAAAGATGCCCATGTGATCGATTCCTCCGATCTCACCATCGCAGGCGTGACGAACGAAATCATTGCGCGGCTGAAGCGCAAAGGACTCGATGTCGATCTTGCGCCGTGAATCCGTATTACTGGATCGGTTACCACATCTCGCGCATCATCGCGCAGATCTGCTTTCGCTTTCGCATTCTGCATCGGGAGCGCATGATTCAGACCGGCCCGGTCATCCTGGCCATGAATCATCAGAGCTATCTCGATCCGCCGCTGGCCGGAAACACTTGCGATCGCGCGATCTATTTTTTGGCGCGGCGCAATTTACTGAACGCGCCACTGCTCGGCCCGATTCTGCCGAAGCTCAACGTCATCCCGGTTGACCAAGAAGGGATCGACCGCCGCGCGCTGAAAGCATTGATCAACGTCGTGAACGCTGGCAACGGCGCGCTCGTTTTTCCCGAAGGCGCGCGGACCGAGGATGGAAATCTGCAACCGGGCGCGGCTGGCATCGGCCTGGTTATTGCCAAAACGCTCGCGCCGGTAGTGCCGATGCGGATTTTCGGCGCGCGGGAAGCGTTGCCGCGCGGCGGCGGATTTAGTTTCCATCGCATCACCATTGTCGTGGGCCATCCGATTCATTTTACCGCGGCCGATGTCGATCGTTCGGCTGGCAAAGATGTTTACGCGCGAGTCAGTCAGCGCGTGATGGATGCGATCGCCCAGTTGCGTCTCGAAGAATAACGCAAGATCGACATCTGCATTTGCGCGCGCAAGATCGACATCGATATTCGGCGCGTGGCCGACGATAAAGCACCGCCAGCGGCGATTCGCGCGATGATTGTGATCCTCACCGTCATGGCGTTGCTCGCCATTTATACCCACATCCAGAAGTCGCGCCGCGATAAACTGGAAACGGTCATCGTCACGCCGGTGGAAACCCCATCGCCTTCTCCGAGCGCCCCCTGAGGCAACCGGAATCGGCTTTAATTCGAATATTGAGACGCAGTGTTGGTCTAAGACTTACCTACTATGAAAAAGATTTTTGTTTTGCCGCTGATTATCGCGTTGTCGATCTTTTCTTCCTGTTCGAAACCGCAAAGTGATGCGGAACATCAGGCGCAGATTGATCGCGAAGTGCAGCAACGTCTCGACGCCGAACATCAGGCGCAGGAACGCGAAGATCTCGCTCGCCGCGAAGGGGAATTGAAGGCGCGCGAACAGGCCATGGCGGACAAATCGGTCGCGACGACGAGCGTGAGGGAGACGGCGCAAACCGAAACTCGCCGGGAACCACGCGAAAGGGAATCGCGTGGAAGGGAATCGGACGAGCGTCGCCCGACCGGTTCTTACAATACTTTCTACAATAAACTCGATGAGTACGGCGATTGGCGGGAGACGTCGGATTACGGTTACGTTTTCCAACCTCGCCAGGCGCAATCATCGCGCACGTGGCGCCCTTACACCGACGGTCACTGGGTTTACACCGACGCGGGTTGGACCTGGATTTCGGAAGAGCCGTTCGGTTGGGCCACTTATCATTACGGTCGCTGGACGCGTTTGCGGAATGTCGGCTGGGTCTGGATTCCGGGCGACCAATGGGCGCCGGCTTGGGTTTCATGGCGCAAAAGCGATGAGTATGTCGGCTGGGCGCCGCTTCCGCCCGAAGCGCGGTTCGATCGACAGACCGGCATTCACAATTGGTCCGACAATTATTACGACATCGGGCCCGAGCAATATGCTTTCGTCGAGACCCGGCAATTCGGCGCACCGCGCGCCGAGCGCAACGTCGTGCCAGTGGAACGCAATGTCACGATCATCAATCAAACCACCAACGTCACCAACATCACCTACAACAACACGATGATCGTGAATCAGGGCCCGAGCTTTGAAGAAATTCGCACGCGCAGCGAGCAGCCGATTCAACAGCTGAAGCTGGAACGGGAAGTGAATGTTAATCTCACGGTCGGCGCACCCCACGCGACCGTGCGCGCAGGCGTCGTCATCATTCCGGCGCCGTTGATCGCGCGGGCGCAGCCCGTGGAACGGCCACGCGTGGTGAAAGAAAAAATCACGAACATCGTGATCGAGCGCGGTTGGGAAGGAATCAGCGATCGTCAGGCCGCTGATAAAGTTCGCGTCAAGATGAAAGCAGAAGCGACTCCGCCGCCAAACGCGCCGTCGAAAACTTTTGTGAAACCAACGATGGCGGTCGCCGAAACAGCGGCGACGGCAGCGTCGACATCTTCACCATCAGCGACCGCTGCGACCACTCCTGTCGCAACACCGGCAGCGACGGCAACGATTGCTCCGACGGCCACGCCTTTCCGGCGACC
>JBDUDM010000177.1:0-2633 GCA_040002925.1 Spartobacteria bacterium
TTCTTGCTCCAGAAATCCAGTGTCCGCTCGTTCACCTCTCGATAAGAACGCGTGTCGGTGGTAGGATCGCCTGCGACCTCATAATCGCTTCCGTCGAACCGCCCGGTCCATTCGCTGTGCATCGCTTTCCCGCGGGAATCAACGCCGTCGATCGTCACCTTGGTGCGAAACGGAAACGCATTGCTGTACGTGACCGTCCGGTTTTTCATCATTCCGGCAGCGATCTTCGATTTCTTTTCATTCAACTTCCATGTCCCCATGTTTGGGTCGGCCGCGAAGCAGGCCGCGCTCGTCAGAACGCTAAACGCGAAAATCAATCCAAGAGCTTTTGTTTTCGTGTGCGCCATCGAGACGGGAGCGAACCCTCCCGTCAACGCTTTTTTTGCGCGTAAAAACTAGCGTTCGTTGACCAGTGGGCGGCCGAGACATACGATTCATCTCATGACGAACGAATCCTGCGCCATCACGCGGCGAAAATTTTTAGGCGCAAGTCTGGCGGGCGGCGCGACTATCCTGGTGGGTGGTTTACCTAAACTGGTGATGGCAGCGACGAGCGCAACGGCAAGATCGACATTTACTCTCGGCGGGGATTTGTCGGTGAATCGGCTTGGCTTCGGCGCGATGCGCCTAACGGGCGAGGGGATATGGGGTTGGCCGGCCGATCGTGATAACGCTCGCAAAATTTTGCGGCGCGCGGTCGATCTTGGCGTGAATTTCATCGACACCGCAGATGCTTACGGTCCGGAAGTCAGCGAACTTTTAATCGCCGAAGCGCTTCATCCTTATCCAGCTGGGCTGGTCATTGCGACCAAAGGTGGCCTAACGAGACCAGGACCGGGCCGGTGGGTGCCGAACGGCCGGCCCGAATATCTGACCGAGTGCGTCGAGAAAAGTCTGAAGCGATTAAAGCTCGAGCGGATCGACCTGTATCAGTTGCACCGCATCGATCACAAGGTGCCGGTCGAAGAATCTCTCGGTGCGCTCAAGAAAATGCAGGACGCCGGCAAAATCCGGCACGTCGGATTATCGGAAGTGACGGTGAAAGAGATCGAGCAGGCGAAAAAAGTTCTCCCGATCGTTAGCATCCAGAATGAATACAACATTTCGGATCGGAAATCGGACGCCGCGCTCGCTTATTGCGAGAAAGAAAAACTTGGATTCATCCCCTGGTCGCCCATTGGCGGAGGCAGAAGCAAGTTAACCAAGTCGGGCAATCCACTCGATGTGGAAGCGAAACGTCACGGCGCCGCCAGCGGCGCGCAGCTCGCGCTGGCCTGGCTGCTGCAAAGATCACCGGTGATGCTGCCAATTCCTGGCACGTCGTCGCTCGCGCATCTGGAGGAGAATGTGGCGGCCGCGAAACTACAGCTTACGCCGGAAGACTGGAAAAGGATTGAAGCGCTCGCGTAACGTGCGGTGTCGTCAAGATCGACATTTCGTAAGATCGACATCTAAGTCTCAACATTTCGCTCGCGGTTCGCGAAATTTGCATGATCGTTTTCGCAGTGAGTAGACAAGCGCTTTTCGCGGTCGCGGGATTACTGGGAATCTCCTTCTCGATGTCGGCGCAGCAGCTCCAGCCTGCGGGCACTTCGCGAACGCTAAATTATAACGCGAGCCTCAGAGTCCCGGGGTTGTCGGTCGCCGACGGTGGGAATTTTCCATTCGTTAGTGCATTTGACCGTTTGGAACCTGTCGCCCCTGCTTTTCTGCCACAGACTTTTTTTGTCGCGACGACCACAGCGAAACCCCGGGCAGGGGCTGACCGATCGACCACGCTAGCGCAGGATTCATCGAAAGATATTTCCGATGTGCGCCGGCCGGTGTTTGATTATGCCGGAGGTGAGATCGGTTTCTTGTACGGAAGATCGACAGGCAAGTTTGCGCGCGATTTCGAGCAGGGATACATCGTCGGCGGAGTGGGAAACGAACATATCCAGATCTCGGCCGGCGCTGCCTACGAGCATTCAAGCGGACGAGACGCCCGCTTCGGTCGTTAGGCGATAACGCGAGGCTTCATTTCCCGGCGAAAGCTTGCTCAAGTATCGCGAGATCGAGCTGGAAACCCGCCGCGTCTTTGACCCACTCGCGGATTTTCGTCGGCACTACTTGCCAGGAGAGACCGAATTTATCCGCAAGCCAACCGCATTGCACTTCCTCTCCGCCGCCGGTGGTAAGCTTCTCCCAGTAGTAGTCGATCTCCTCCTGCGTAACGCAGTTCACTACGAAGGACACCGCTTCGGAGAATTTAGATTTCGGCCACCGTTTAAGGCCACGAACTCCTGTCCGTTTAGCTCGAACGCCACCGTCAACACCGAACCCTTCTCTCCGAAAGGCTCCTCTCCGGTATAACGCGAGATTTCTTTCATCTTCGAATTTTTGAACACGGAGACATAAAAGTTCGCCGCTTCTTCGGCTTGGTTATCGAACCAAAGGAATGGAGTGATTGTTTGCATAAGATTTTATTCTTAGTCTTGGATAGCTAACCTAATTGCTATGCCAACAATTCCCGAGCGACGCGAAACTTTTCGACAGCTGCACCACGCCGGTTGTTTCGCTATCCCGAATCCCTGGGACATCGGCAGCGCGCGTTATCTTCAGCAACTTGGATTCGAAGCGCTCGCAACGACCTC
>JBDUDM010000016.1:0-28339 GCA_040002925.1 Spartobacteria bacterium
CGCCATCGTTGAGTGGAACTCTGCGGCGCAAGATCGACAATAACGCGACGAGGAAGAGCGGGAATGTGCCCAGGAGATAGAGCGCGATCCCAAACGCGCGTGCCGGATAAACTTTGATCGATGCCGGCACAGTCACGATGGCCGCAAACATTTCCGGCCAGATGAATCGAATCGCGCCGAGAGCGAGCAAGATCGACATGGTGGGAACGAGCGCAATCGCGAGATGACGAAGTTGCAGCGGTCGTTTCCACCTGAGGGCATGGACAATGGGAATCAGGGCAAATGCCGCGCTCGTCTGTTTGCACAATGTCGCGGCGATGAATAACGCGACCGCGACAACGAAATTCTTTTCCGTGATCCAGAAATAAAGGGCAACCACCGCGAGGAGCGCGGCGACGCAGTCGGGTTGAGCGGAAAGGAAGATGAGGTTCGTGCGGAATTGATTCCGAGAAAAAGCAGCAGCGCGATCCACCAATATTTGCGGAGATTTCCGCGGCAAAGAACGGTGCTGAGGAATATCGCCAGCATGAGCGCGAAGATCGACATGACGATTCGCGCCGCCAGCAAGTTCAATCCCGCGAGGCGAAATATTCCCGCGAGCGTCGCCGTCAACAGCGGCCCGTACATGTGAGTCGCGTGGCCCGCTTCGTAAACCGGCAAGCCCGCATTTAGCCGCACCGCTTCCATGGCGATGGCCGACTCCCACGGATTGATCGGCAACCGCTCGGTCAGTCGAACGGCGGCCGCACAAATCGTGGCCAGGCCAAGCACAATTGCGACGGCCAGGAACGGTAAACGCGTGGCGAACGCGCGCAGTCCGCTACGATCCGTAATTTTTAGCGACTTCCGCCCAGTTGACCACGTTCCACCAGGCTTTGAGATAATCGGGCCGGCGGTTTTGGTAGTTGAGATAGTAAGCGTGTTCCCAAACGTCGATTCCGAGGATCGGCGTGTTGCCGTCCATGAGCGGGCTGTCCTGGTTCGGCGTCGACATCACTTCGAGCTTGCCGCCTTTTTTGATCAGCCACGCCCAGCCGCTGCCGAATCGCCCGGTGCCCGCCGCGCCAATTTTTTCTTTGAGCTGATCGAAGCCGCCGAATGTCGATTTAATATCGTCGGCCAGTTTGCCGCTCGGTTCACCGCCCGCCTTCGGGCCCATGATCTTCCAGAAGAAGGAGTGATTGGCGTGACCGCCGCCGTTATTGCGCACGACCGTGCGAATGTCTTCGGGCACAGCGTCGAGATTCTTGATCAAATCTTCGACCGATTTGCTTTCCAGATCGGCTTTGCCCTTGATCGCGTTGTTCAGATTGGTGATGTAAGTCTGGTGATGCTTACTGTGATGGATTTCCATCGTCCGCGCGTCGATGTGCGGCTCGAGCGCGTTGTAATCGTAGGGAAGTTTCGGTAATTCGTAGGCCATACCGAACGTTAAACCACAGCGATTCGCGGTCAATCGACGAAGAAGATGTCGATCTTGTGATTGTCGATCTTACGCGATCGTGGCGCAGTGGTAGAAACTCGCGGCGTGATAGGCGCGGCTGCGATAATTCACGTAGGTGGCGAGCGCGAGCAGCGGAAAGTTTTGCCGGTAGAAATCGTATTTCAAATAAAACACGCCGGGGAATCCCGTGCCGGTAATTTCCGGTTCATCCCAAGCTCCATCGGGTTTTTGCGAGCTAAGAAGAAAGCGCAGGCCGCGTTGAACGCTGGGACGGTCGAGATCGCCGCAGGCGCAGATGCCCATGACCGCCCATGCCGTTTGCGACGCGGTGCTGGTGCCGGTTCCCTTTAATGTCGGATCGTCGTAGGACGCACAGGTTTCGCCCCAGCCGCCGTCGTCGTTTTGGCAACTCTCGATCCAATCGCGTCCGCGCAGGATCCAATCCTGCCGCATGTCCTGGCCGATGGCACGCAGGCCGCGCAGCACCTGCCACGTTCCGTAAATATAGTTAACGCCCCACCGTCCGTACCACGAGCCGTCGTCGTCCTGCGTGTCGATCAAGTAACGAAGCGCTTTACGCACGGAGCGGTGATTCGGATTGAAGCCGATGTAGCCTAACAATTCCAGGGTGCGCGCGGTGAGATCGCTGCAGGTGGGATCGAGGATGGCGTTGTGATCCGCGAAGGGCATGTCTTCGAGCCACGGCGTCGTCACTTCCTTGTCGAACGCGGCCCAACCGCCGTCTTTGCATTGGAAACTCATCTGCCATTCGAGCGCGCGGCGAAATACGTCATCGAGTGATTGTCGATCTTGCGGCCTAACGAGCCGCAACGCCATCAACACCATGGCGGTGTCGTCAGTGTCAGGATAGTAGACGTTGTTGTACTCGAAGGCCCAGCCGCTCGCTTCCGGATGCGGATTATTCACCGTCCAGTCGCCGCGGATTTTGACTTCCTTCGAGATCAGCCAATCGGCGGCCTTTTGCAGCGCCGGATGCTCGGGCGCGACGCCGGATTCAGCGAGCGAGATGATATTAATGGCGGTGTCCCATACCGGCGACAGGCAAGGCTGAATGCGAAAGTCTTCTGGATCGTTGACAAAAAGCCCGGCGAAATCGTTCTCGGCCTTGGCGTAAACGGGATTGGTCTTGGAATAACCGAGACAGCGCAGCGCGATCAAAGAATTGAGCATGGCCGGGAAAACGGTGGCCAGTCCGTCACTCCCCTCCCCGATTCGCTCGATCATCCAACGTTGCGCCTCTTCCAGTGCGCGCTGACGCATCGGCCGGAAGCCTAACGGATGCATGAACTTTAAAACGTCATCGACGCGCAGGAAAAAATTGCGCCAGGTCCAGAAACGCTCGCTCCGAGGCAACCGAAAATCGCCGTGCTCGGTGCCGAGCGGATAGAGTTCGTGCAATTGCTTTTCGCCGGCCAGGACGAGGGTCGGTTTGAAATGATTGATGATGGCGAGCGGCACCAGCATGGCGCGGCTCCACGACGACATTTTGTAGATGTGAAACGGCGCCCAGCTCGGCAAGAGGACCATCTCGACCGGAATGGTCGGCAAATATTGCCACGGGAACTGGCCGAGTAACGCGAGATACAATTTGCTGAACGTGTTCATGCGGGGGATGCCGCCGAGTCGCATGATGTTCGAGCGCGCTTCGTGCATGTAGGGCGCTTCCGGCGAACAACCGGCGAGCTTGAGCGCGAAGTAGGCTTTGACCGAGGCGTTAATTTCGCTCGGCCCGCCATGATAAGTATTCCAGCCGCCATCGGGCAGCTGGCGTTTCAAAATATGGCGAACGCAGCGTTCCTGAATGTACGCATCGACTTCGCCACACCAATGCATGAAGACGACGAAGTCGGAGCAAAGGGTGCTATCGACCAGCAGCTCGCCGCACCAATGGCCGTCCGGCTTTTGTTGCCGCAGAAGATTTTCCTGGGCGCGCTTGATCGCCTGCGAAATCTCGGCGTCACCGGCGGCATACGCGCTGGAAAAATCCGGGCGCGCGCTCGGAAGAGAGATAAGGGTTGAGGGGCGGATCGGTTGAGGGGTTGAGGGCATTACGAAGAGAGCTGCGCTTTACGCAGTGCGTTCAATTGCCGGGAAACTATTTCGATTTGCTGGCGCAGTGCCGATTCCTCATCGGCGGAGACATATTCAAGATCGACAGCGACGATCAGCAAACAAGCCAGTTCCATCAGGGACCCGTACGCAATCTCCGAGAAATGTGCCTGATCTTTGCGACTCATTCGCGATGATCCTTCGGCAATATTTGCTGCAATGGACACGGCGGATCGATTGAGCTGCGATACCAATCCGTAGATCTCCGAACGCGGAAACGCTTTTGTATGGCGGTAAACGCCCTTAATCAAACTGCGCGCATCCTGCCACACCCGCAGCTTCTCAAACGGATAAACATGGCGAGTCATAAGTTTCTCCGCTCAACCCCTCAACCAATCAACTTCTCAACCGGCTTTCGCCGTCTGCTCGGCGCTCTTGCCCGTTAGGTGACCGTTGCCGGAACTCACGCCGTTAAAGGCCGTGATCTCGTTTCCTTTGCCGGTCGGTTTCGGTTTCGGTCCGAAATTAAATTTGATCGTCTTCCAGGTATCGCCGCGCTGCGCGTGCAAGCCGAGACTGGCCGTCGGCTCGTAGCCGCAATGCACCATGCAATTTTCGCAACGGCTATCCTTGGCCACGCCATCGACCACGCCGTAGTTGTCCCATTTCACCGTCTCGAGCATTTCCGCGTAACTGGAGTAATGCGCGTCGGTCATGAGGTAGCAGGGGCCCTTCCAGCCGCGAATGTTCCGGGTCGGAATCGCCCACGCCGAACACGTGAGATCGCGTTTACCGCCGAGGAATTCGAAATAAACCGGCGTGCCGAAAAGCGTGTAGCGCTTCATCCAATCCTCGATCTTCTTGAACTTCTCGATTGTCATCGCGCGGGTAAGGAAAAAATTTTCCGGCTTCAAATTCAACCGCGTGATCATGTCCTTCTTCGCCGCGTCGTATTCGTAACCGGGCGAAATAGTGTGACCGTCGACGCCCAGATCGGACAGGTAATCGAACATCTGTTCGACCTCAGTCATGTCGGTTTCCTTGTAGATGGTCGTGTTGGTCGCGACCTGGTAACCGAGAATCTTCGCCATCTTGATCGCGAGAATGCATTCCTTGAAGACGCCTTCGCGTTCGACGATGAGATCGTGCGTTCGCTCGAGACTATCGAGGTGAACGTTCCAATACATCCACCGGCTCGGCCCGATCGTTGCCTTGGCTGGATCTTTCGGGCCTTTGCGAATTTCGACCGCGTCCTTCTCCGCGATCAAACCCGCGGCCAGAAGTGCAGTGATTTTTTCTTCGACAAACGCCGGTTGGATCGACAATCGCGATGCGAGCCATTCGCGCATTTTTTTGCGCATGAACATGGCGTTGGTGCAGATGTAAACGATGCGGCGTTGCTCGAGCACGCCCTTCACCAGTTGCTCGATGTGCGGATAGATCAGCGGTTCGCCGCCGCAAATTGAAACCATCGGCGCTTTGCATTCTTCGGCCGCGCCCAGGCAATCCTCCAGGCTCATCATGTCTTTGAGCGACGTGGAATATTCGCGAATTCGGCCGCAACCAGTGCAGGTCAGATTGCAGGTATGAAGCGGTTCCAATTGCAGGACCGTGGCGAAGCGTTCGGTGCCGCGCAGCTTATGGCCGACGATGTACGCAGCGATCTTGCTCGTGAGCGCGAGGGGAAATCTCATAGACGCGAGGATTGTAACAAGCGGCTCCGGCCTGTCAATGATCCCGCCCTGCGGAAGAGTCGCAACCTTACCATTCGAGCGACGGTTCAATGACCAGGAGCCCATGTCGTTACAACCGGCGATATGCTATTATAAACGTATGAAACGATTAATCGCAGCAGCCCTGTTGAGCGTTTTTCTCGCGGCCAGCAGTTACGCAACTTCGAACACCGATTATTCCAAGTGGCCGACCGCGCAGTTGCAGCAAACGCGGCTCGAGCTTTACAAACACATCCCCGTTCGTGGAAATCGCAAAAATATCGCGATCTACGTCAAGCACAGCCAGCCTCAGCCGGAAGAAGACGAGATCAGATTGATCGAGCGCGAACTTACTAAACGTCGGACCGCTGGCGACCAAGAAGCGTATTTCGAACCGGCCGCGCCGAATATCTACCGCCACAAGAATCCGAACGGCTAACGAGTCGCGCATTTCGCTGCAGGTGAAATCAGCAAACGGCGTCGAGACCGTGGCGGTTCTCGGCGCTTCGCCGAAACAGGATCGCTATGCCTTTAAAGCGATGGAGATGCTGGCCGAATACGGGCATCGCGCCATTCCGGTGAACCCGGCGTTCGACGAAGTCCTCGGTCAGAACTGTTACCCATCGATTGTCGATCTTGCGAGCAAGATCGACACCGTCACTTTGTATCTCGGCAAAGCGCGCTCCGATGCGTTGATTGGCGACATCGTTGGCGCAAAGCCGCGACGCATCATTATGAATCCCGGCGCTGAGAACGCGGAGCTTGCCGACGCAGCGGAGAAAGCCGGGATCGACGTTGTTGAAGGCTGCACCTTGGTGATGCTGCGCAGCGGCACGTTCTAGTGCGTCTGCCAGCCGCGGCGGATCAAACTGATCGCGATCGCGGCCAGCAAGAGCGCGATTAATTTCGAGACGCCGCGCAAACCTTGTTTGCCGAACAATCGCGTAAAGCGATCCGCATTGCACAAAACGAGCGCGACGATGGCGAGATTCGCCAGCAGCGACACGACCGTGAAAACGAGACCGACGCTGTCGATCAAGATCAGTAACGCGGTCAGCAACGCCGGCCCCGCAATCAACGGCATGCCGAGCGGCACCACGCCGAAATCTTCGCCGCCGCCGCGATCGTGGCCGCCGAAGCCGACCAGCTCGCGCACCGCGAGGCAAAGCAGAATCAATCCGCCGGCGACTTGAAAATCCGCCACCGTGATTCCGAGCGCGGCGAAGATGACCTTGCCGAGAAAAATAAAACCGATCGCAACACAAAGGCCGGTGAAAATCCCGAGGAAGGCTTGATGCCTTCGATTTTCCGGCGAGGCGCTGGTGCCGAGGCCGACGAAAAGCGCGACGAGACCGATCGGGTCGATCGCGACAAAGAGCGGGATGAAAGCGAGGAGAAATTTTTCGAGCACGGTAAAAGTCGGCGCGGCGTTTTCGCTTTACCGGTTAAGGTGTTCTACACAATCTTCGCTTTCCTGTTCAACGAAAGGTTTCCCGTATGAAAAACTTCTCCTTGTCGATCTTGTCTCGTCCTCTTGCTCTCGCTCTTGCTCTTGCTCCGATTGTCGATCTTGCGGCCGCGGAATTGAAATCAGTGGAAGATTTTCGCGCGGCCGCAGCAAAAGCGAATTCCGTCCTGACCGTTCCTGATTGGGAACAAACGCCCGAGGCGGTCGATGCGTCGATGAAGAGCGCGATCGCGAAAGCAAACAAAGCGCTCGATGCGATCGGCGCGCAGGATCTGAGCAAAGTCACATTTAAAAGCACGGTCGTGGCGCTGGACGATCTCGGTTACGAAGCGAGTCTCGCTGCGAACAAGGCGACGATCATCAAAGAGTCCAACACCAATAAAGCGATGCGCACCGCGGGTGAAAGTGCGGTGAAAGTCTTTCAGGATTGGGCGGTCGGTATCGATTACCGCGAAGATGTTTACAAGGCGATGAAGGCGTTCGCCGACACCAACTCGAAGCTCGCGGGTGAAGACGCGAAGTTGTTGAAGGAAACGATGCGCGATTATCACCGCGCCGGTCTCGATCTTCCCCCGGACAAACGCAAAGAGGTAGAAGATTTGCGCAAACAACTGGCGAAGCTCGGGACGGATTTCGATTCCGATATTGTGAACGCGAAAGCGCCGGTCGTTTTCACCAAGGCCGAGCTCGATGGATTACCCGACAGTTTCTTCGCTTCGCCCGGAATCAAGACCGGCGATGACGCTTACACGGTGATGGCGAACGTGACCTGGCAGTTCAACAGCCTCCAGGAAAACGCGAAGAGCGAGGCGACGCGCAAAAAACTTTATGTGATCCGCGAGACGCTGGCGAAGGAGACAAACGTTCCCGTGCTCAATCAAATGCTCACGTTGCGAAACAAGATCGCGCTCCGACTCGATTACAAAACGTGGGACGATTTCCAAACGGAAGTGAAAATGGCGAAGTCACGCGACGGAGCGAAATCGTACATCGACAATCTCATTGCCGGCATTCAGCCGAAGTTCGCGGCCGAGATCGCCGAGATGCAGAAAATGAAAGCGGCCGACACGAACGATCCCGCCGCTAAGATCGACATCTGGGACTGGCGTTATTACAACAACCAACTCGTTAAGCAGAAGTACGCGATCGACAAAGAAGCGCTGCGCGATTTTTTCCCATTCCAGAAAGTGCTCGAAGGAATGTTCAACATTTACCAGAGCATCTTCGGGTTGAAGTTCGAGAAAATCGCCGCGCCCTATAAATGGATCGATGATCTTCAGCTTTACCTCGTGAGCGACGCCGCCACGAGCGAACCGTTAGGCCTGTTCTACCTCGACATGTTCCCGCGCGAAGGAAAATTCAATCACTTCGCCGAGTTCGAGATCGTGGGTGGAAAGGTGATGCCGGACGGAAAATATCAGCGGCCGACCGTCGCCTTGCTTTGCAATTTTCCGCCAGCGAATGGTGACAAGCCTTCATTGATGACGCACTCGGACGTGGAAACGCTCTTCCATGAATTCGGACACGCGCTGCATACCATCACCACGCGCGCGCACTATCGCCGTTTTGCCGGCACGAACGTGCCGGGTGATTTCGTCGAGGCGCCTTCGCAAATGTTGCAGAACTGGGTTTGGGACAAAAAGGTGCTCGATACTTTCGCGGCGGATTATCGCGATCCCGCAAAAAAGATTCCGACTGAGATGATCAAGAAGATGAACGACGCGAAGCTTGCGACCGCGGGCGTGTTTTATCGTCGCCAATTTGCCTTCGCATCACTCGATCTCGCCTTGCACGACGCGCATGCGGAAGATGCGCCCTACGATTGCGTCGCAATATCGAATCCGGTTCTCGAAAAAGTTTTCCTGCCGATCGATCCCAGCACCACGTTCGTGTCCTACTTCGGCCACTTGAACGGATACGACGCGGGCTACTACGGCTATGCCTGGGCCGATGCGATCGCCGCTGACATGGCGACCGTGTTCGAGAAAGCGAAGGAAGGATATCTCGATAAACAAGCGGGCATGAAACTTCGCCACGAAATTTACGAGCAGGGTGATTCGCGCGACGTCACCATGTCGATCGAAAAATTTCTCGGCCGCAAACAATCGGTCGAGCCATTCCTCAAAAAGCTCGGCATTGGCGCCGGTGGAAAAACTGAAGCCCCGGCCGGCCCTTCGCAGGAAGGTCACTAAAATGCGGGGGAGCGCACGCGCCTCGCGTGCCCGTTTCGGCGCCCCGCCGAAACGCTCTGGACGTTTGCGCACTTGGGAAAAGTTCGCGACGGCGAGGGTTCCGTCGCCAGCACGCGAGGGCGCGTGCGCTCCCCGGATGAGAATCTGCCTCCATCTATCATTCATCGCGGTTTTTTTCTGCATCGCATCCTGTCGACACGCTGAGACCGATGTCGAAAAGGGCACGCGCCTTCAAATTCTCCACAAAGGCAACGGTCCCGAAGTTCAGGATCTCGATCCTCATCTCGTCAATAGCGTCGCTTCCCTAAACGTCATCTCCGCGCTGATGGAGGGACTCGTTAGCGAAGATCCGCACGATCTTCATCCGGTTCCCGGCGTAGCGGAAAGTTGGGAAACTTCGTTCGACGAAAAGATCTACACCTTTCATCTGCGCAAGAACGCGAAGTGGTCGAATGGCGATCCGGTTACGTCGCGCGATTTCATCCAATCGTATCATCGCATTCTCGCGCCGAAACTCGCTTCGCCGGTCGCCTACATGCTCTACGCGGTCGCGAACGCGGAAGATTTTAACAAGGGCAAGATCGACAAGTTCGATTCGGTCGGCTTCCGCGCGGTCGATGACTGGACGCTCGAGATCACGCTCGCGAATGCGACTCCGTATTTTCTTTCGCTCCTCAATCATTACTCCTGGTTTCCGGTTCACATTCCGACGATCGAGAAATACGGACCGGCCTTTGAACGCGGCAGTCGCTGGACGAAGCCGGAGCGCTACGTCGGCAATGGCCCGTTCACTTTGGAAGAATGGCGATTGAACAGTCGCATTCGCGTGAAGAAGAGCGCGACCTATTGGGATGCAGCGAACGTCGCCCTCAACGAAATCGTTTTCCATTCGCTCGACAGCAATGATGTGGAAGAACGCGCGTTTCGTTCCGGTCAATTGCACCTGACCGATTCGCTCCCGGTGAATCGCATCGACCGCTATCGCCGCGTTCAACCCGACCTGCTGCGAATCGATCCATACCTCGGCACCTATTTCTTTCGCGTGAACGTGACCCGGCCGGTGGTGAACAATCGCCTCGTTAGGCGAGCGCTCGCCATGGCAATCGATCGCAAAGCTATTGTCGAAAAAGTTTGGCGCGGCGGGCAACTCCCGGCGGAATGTTTCACTCCGCCCGGCACCGCCGGTTACACCTGCGAGGCATCGATCCCGTACGATGTCGATCTTGCGAAGCAAATGTTAACGCAAGCGGGTTATCCGAACGGTGAAGGGCTCCCGCCGCTCGAAATCTTGTTCAACACCTCGGAGAATCACAAGCTGACCGCGGAAGCGATCCAGCAAATGTGGCGGAAGAATTTGAACGTGGACGCACATTTGTTGAATCAGGAAGAGAAGGTTTACTTCGATTCACGGCGGCAGCTGAATTACCAAATCTATCGCTCCACTTGGATCGGCGATTATGTCGATCCAAATTCGTTTCTCGATCTTTGGGTGACCAACGGCACCAACAACCAGACCGGCTGGTCGAATCAACTCTACGATCGATTAATCGCGGAAGCGGGTCGCGCGCCCGATCAAGCCACTCGTTATGCCGCATTTCAAAAAGCGGAAGCGGTCCTTCTGAACGAATCCCCCATCCTGCCGGTTTATTTTTACACGCACACCTTTCTCATCCGGCCTAACGTGAAAGGTTGGTTTCCCACGATATTAGATCATCACCCCTACAAATACGTGCACTTGGAGAACTGAATATGAAAACGACTCTTGTGATTCTCGCGGCGAGTACGATGTCGATCTTAGCGGCCGATAAACTGGAAGATCGGCTCAAGCCCGGCCTCGACGCGATTACGCCCGACGGAATGCTCGCGCACATTAAAGTGCTGGCGTCGGATGAATTCGAAGGCCGCGCGCCCGGCAGCAAAGGCGAAGAGCTGTCGATCAGTTACATCGCCGGGCAATTCAAACGCATCGGATTAAAGCCGGGAAATCCGGACGGCAGTTACATGCAGGAAGTGCCGCTCGCCGGAATCAAGAGCGATCCGCACATGTCGTTCGCGGTCGGCGCGAATACGATGGATCTGAAATTTCCGGATGACTTCGTCGCTTCCTCGGCGCGTTTGCAGGAAAATATCAAGATCGACAATTCCGATATCGTATTCGTCGGCTACGGCGTGGTCGCGCCGGAATTTGGCTGGGACGATTACAAGGATGTCGATGTGAAGGGCAAGACGATCCTGATGTTGATCGGCGATCCGGCGATTCCCGATCCGCAAGATCCATCGAAGCTGGACGAGAAAATGTTCAAGGGCCGCGCCATGACTTATTACGGGCGCTGGACTTACAAATACGAAATCGCGGCGCAAAAGGGCGCGGTCGCGGCGGTGATTATTCACGAGACCGAGCCGGCGGCTTATCCCTACTCAGTCGTGCGCACGAGTTGGTCGAAGGAAAATTTCGAGCTCGATAACGCCGACAAAAATATCGGCGCGGTGCAGGCACGGTCGTGGGTCACCCTTGATGTCGCGAAGAAATTGCTGGGCGATTCCGGACAGGATTTCGACGCGCTCAAGAAAGCGGCGATCACAAAAGAGTTTCGACCGGTGCCGTTGAACGCGAAAGCGAAGATCGACATCACGCAGCGGGTGCGCTCGTTAAAATCGCATAACGTCCTGGGAAAACTGGAAGGCGGCGATCCGAAATTCCGAGACGAGCTGATCATGTACACAGCGCACTGGGATCACCTCGGCCGCCATCCGGAGATGCAGGGCGACCAGATTTTCAACGGCGCGGTCGATAACGCTTCCGGCGTCGCGGCGGTGATTCAACTCGCGTCCGCGTTCACGAAATTAAATCCGGCCCCGAAACGCTCGGTGTTGTTTATGAGCACGACCGCGGAAGAAGCGGGGTTGTTAGGCGCGAAATATTACGCGCAGCATCCGTTGTATCCGCTGGTGAAAACGCTGGCCGATATCAACATCGACAGCATGAACGTCTGGGGCAAAACGCGCGACGTGGAAGACACCAGCTTCGGATTTTCCACGCTCGACGACATGCTCGCCGCCGCGGCGCAAAGACAGAGCCGCAGCGCCATCCCGAATAGCCGTCCGGAAAAAGGGAGTATTTATCGCGCGGACAACTTTGAATTTTCGAAAGTCGGTTTGCCTTCGCTCTACATCGGCAAAGGCGAACATCTCGTTGCTCGCGCGACCGATGCGCCGCTGCGTTCCGACGAATTCGACTTAAAGGATTACCACCAGGTCAGCGATCAGGTGAACGCGGACTGGGACCTGACCGGCGCAGTGCAAGATGTCGATCTTCTATTCGAAGTCGGGTATCAAGTCGCAACGGGCGACAAATTCCCAAAATGGAAACCCGGCAGCGAATTCAAATCGAAACGCGATGCGATGATGAAACAATAAAGACATATGTCTGATCGTTGGACCCATTTTACCCGAAACTATCCTGAGCGGTGCGTGACGGCTCGCATTCAACGCCGCCTTAACCGGCTTCAGGCAAACTTTCCGCTAAAAAAATATAAAACGTGGCCGCGGGCCGAGCGCGCAGCGAAGAGATGGTTGAAGGCCACCACACCCAAATTACCTCCTGCCATCAGCTCGAAAAATAGGATGACCCGGCGCAATACATCGGGAGTAGTCGGCCTTCATCCTCACTACCACACCATTCGACGACGACGCAAAACCTATGAATATTTCAACTGGGTATCGCGCTGGCCGGGCTGCAAATTCACTGGCGGCGTCCGGTGGTCAGTTAACAAGTTCGGCGACGATGACGCTTGGGTTTTGGCCGTGCAATGCCGGAGAATGGAAACAGAAGACCGTGATCGTGTGATCGCATCGGTGGCGTCGCTTTCAAGCAAGGCTTATAGCAACGCGCTAAAGCTGCGAAGAGATTAACGGCCTTGGAAAAGGCGAGCTAAATCTGCCGAAACGCAGACAGAAAAGCTTCCATCTCGGTTTTCTTGCTGATGGTTAGGCGCATGTGATTCGGCATGGCGGGAAATAAGCGACCGACCCGCACGTTACGTTGCTTCATCGCAGCGATCAGCGGGACGACCGGACGTTTGCAATCGAACATGATGAAGTTCGCCTGCGACGGAATTGATTTGTAACCGAGCTTATCGAGCTCGCTCAGCCCGAACGTTTTCCGGCGCACTTTTCGATGTCGATCTTGCAACCGACCACCTAAGTTGCCACCGCCATGTTCGGTTTGCTCAAACAACGACGCCGGCGCCAGCTGCGCGCGCAAGCGCTTCCCGAAGCGTGGCGGGCGACGATCGAGCGCAACCTTCTATTCTTTCCGCGATTGTCGGCGGCCGACCGGAGCGAATTGCTCGGTCACGTGCAGGTGTTTCTGGCCGAGAAACGTTTTGAGGGTTGCGGCGGACTGGAATTGACGGACGAAATTCGCCTAACGATCGCGGCGCAGGCTTGTCTGCTGTTGTTGCATCGCGACACCGACTACTTCCCGCGGCTGCTCACGATTCTCGTCTATCCATCCACCTACACCGCGCAGGAAAATCGCCCGGTGGCGGATCACGTTTGGGAAGAGGGCACCGCTCCTCGCCTGGGCGAGACTGGCCGCCAACTCGGATCGATGGTGCTGGCGTGGGATGCAGTGAAATCTGGCGCGCTCGATCCGTCCGACGGCCGCAACGTCGTCTTTCATGAATTCGCGCATCAACTCGACTTCGAGGATTACGCGACCGATGGAGTGCCGGGACTGGCAACGCGCGAGCAACAACTGTCGTGGAGCGCAGTCATGCGCGTAGAATTTGCTTCACTGCGCGCCGCTGAGCAGACCGGCATCGCAACATTGCTCGATACCTACGGTGCGACCAATCCGGCGGAGTTTTTCGCGGTCGCGACGGAAGCGTTTTTCGAAAAGCCACTGGCCTTGCGCGGGCAACATCCAATACTCTACGCGCAGTTTCGGGATTTTTTCCAACAAGACCCAACGGAATACTCCGCTGAGCAAATTGAACTGCGGTGAGAGGCGAGTCGCGTTCTTAGCCGGCGATCAATTCACCGAACTTCTTCATGTCGATGTTACCGCCGGAAACGATGCAGACAATTGGACCTTTCACCTTGTCGATCTTTCCGCTCAGCACTGCGGCGAGCGGCATGGCGCCGGCGCCTTCGGAAATGATGCGCGCTTTTTCCGCCATGAGGCGCATCGCCTTTTTCGTTTCGTCCAAAGTGACGACGAAGTAATCGTCCACGATCGGTTTCATCCGTTCCCACATACGCGGAAAAACGCTGCGGCCACCCGCGCCATCGACAAAGGAGGTTTGCCAATTCGGAAATTCCTGCGGCGATCCTTTTGCGAAAGAAAGCGCGGCGGGAGCGGCGGTTTCCGGTTCGACCCCGAAGATTTTTATTCGTGGCTGGAGCGCTTTGATCGCGCTGCCGACGCCGACGATGAGTCCGCCGCCGCCGATGCTGGCGATGACCGCGACGGCATCGGGCGCGTCTTCGAGAATCTCGAGGCCCATGGTGCCGTGACCGGCGACGAAGTTATGATCGTCGAACGGATGCACGAACGTTCCTTCCACGCCGGGAAAGACGCGGTCGTCTAACGCTTTCCACGCCACTTCGTGCGGAACGAGAATAAGTTTCGCGCCGAGCGCGCGCATCCTGTCGATCTTTGCTTCGGGCGCGGTTTCGATCACGACGACGGTGCACGGAACGCCCGCTGCCCTCGCAGCGTAAGCGACGCCTTGCCCAGCATTGCCCGCGCTGATGGTCCAGACGCCGCCCTTGCGCTCCGACTCGCTTAACATCGCCACGGCATTTACGGCGCCGCGCAGTTTGTAAGCATTGATCGGCTGCAAATTTTCCAGCTTCAAGCGGATGTCCGGAAAGCCCGTGCCGAGTTCCAAACGGACTAACGGTGTGCGCGTGACCGTTCCCGCAATGCGATCGCGTGCCTCGTGAATTTCGTGAAGCTCAATCGGGCGAACTGGTGCAAGCGTCATGGACATCGTTTGTTACTTTTCGCAAATCGCGATCTTCCGGTCTTTCATCGGCGAATCGATAATTTTCACTTTGCCAAAAAATTGGCGGTGATCCTGCAGAATGCGCAACATCGCAGCCGGCGTGAAAACGAAGGTTTGATCGGTGCGCTTCTTCCGTGAACTCACTCCGATCAGCGGCAGTCGATTGTAAAAACTTGGAAAGCGAAGGCCGACATTTCGCCGAAATCTCTTGTCGGCGAAGGTGGGAAATTCGATGACCAATCGCTCGCGGGTCATCGCAGCCAAAAGCGAAATCGCCCGCATCGGTTCATCGAGATGATGGATGACGTTGAGAAAAAAAACGCAATCGAACTGTTCGGTCAGCGGCTCGTTCACGACATCGCGTCGGACGAATTCGGCGTTACTGCCGAGAATATCTTTGAGCAACAACGACTGGCGAAGCCGTTCGTCGTTTAATTCCAATCCAAGAATTCGCGTGGCACCTTGCGCTTCCGCTTCGAAACAGAAGTAGCCAAGGGCAGACCCAACATCGAGAACGCTCTTGCCGGCCAGACGTTCCGGAAAAATGAGATCGCGCGTGGCGCTGCGATCTTTTCCGGAAGTGGATAGACCGTAGGGAAGCTGCACGCGTTGATAGGTAAACTTTTCCGCCGCCAGAATCCGTTTGATTTCCTCCTCGGTGTAAGCGGTTTTCACGAGATGTGTTTTAGAGCACGGTAATTCTGATCGGTGCTGTCGATAAGTACTTGTGGAATATCATGTCGCTGCAATTCCGCGCACCAAGCTTGGTAAAGCTCGTCGACGTCGATCTTATCGAGCAACTCCAGCCACCGCGCGGGATTATATGGCCGTTCTTGCGCATGCGCTGATTGCTTTTCACGGATGACGCGTTCCTTCACGCGTTGCACGATGGTGGCGCGGTCTGTTACGAGAACGATTGCTTTCTTCGGTGCCTCCATCGCCACCAATTCGAGCCATTTTGGATCGTCGACGAAACGGCCCACATCGCTCCTTGTTCCAACCATACCGGATTCCCCAGTTCCCTTGTCTCGTCGCCGAACAAAAGAAGCGGGACGGAGAATGTTATAATGAAAGAAACAATCGTTAGTCTCACGACTTAAAACATTGGCCTCCCGACCGGGAATAATCACCGCCGCATCCGAGGGCAGATGCGTGATTTCGCGACAGAGCGCGTGTTCGATGAAGGTACTTTTGCCCGCGGAACTCGGCCCGCTGATGATCCAGATCACGCGGCAAGTAAGGAGGAACGCGGACGCACGTCAACTATCCGACGCGTGAACCTCTTGCGCGGCGGCAGACGCGCCGCTACACCTTTTCATCGTGCAGGTAAATTTCGTCGTTGGCGGCACCCAGAAGGGCGGCACTTCTGCGCTCGATTCGTTTTTGCGGCAGCACCCGGAGATTTGCATGCCGGACTCCACCAAGGAACTGCATCACTTCGATCGCGAAGAAGCGTTCTCGGGCAAGCCGAACCACAAAAAATATCACGCGCACTTTCGCCCCGAACCGCAGCATCGCGCCATCGGTGAAGCGACGCCGATCTACATGTATTGGAACGCCGCGCCCTATCGAATCTGGCAATACAACTCGGAGATGAAATGGATTCTCGTGCTCCGCCATCCGGCCGAACGAGCCTATTCCGCTTGGAATATGGAAACCAAGCGCGGTTTCGACCACGTCCCATTTCGCCTGGCCATCGATGAGGAAGCAGCGCGTTGTCGCGAGGCGTTGCCGTTGCAACACCGCATCTATTCCTATGCTGATCGTGGCTTCTACGCGCATCAGGTGCGGCGCCTCTTCAGCATCTTCGGGGAGAAAAATTGCCTCATTTTGCTAAATGAAGAACTTCGCCACGATCATGCGAAAACATTGGAGCGCGTCTTTAACTTTCTCGGAGTCGATCCCTCGGTCGTTCCGGCAAAGGCGCACGTTTTTGAACAGGAATACGAGGACAAGATCGACAACGAACTGCGCGCTCGTTTGATCGACATGTTCTATTTCGACATCAAGGAACTGGAGCGTTTGTTGCAGCGCGATCTGTCGGCCTGGTATTCGAAAAAATGAATCTCTCGGTGCCAATCGTCAGCGCGCTCATCGGCGTGATCATTTTGTTCTTCGGCCGAAAACTATTCTGGCTTTGCGTGGCCGCGGTGGGTTTCGCCGCTGGGGTGGAACTCGCGCCGCACCTCGTGACCCAGCCCACGCCCATCGTCGCGCTCAGCTTCGCGGTCGTGCTCGGTTTTCTCGGCGCGTTGCTGGCCACGTTTCTCCAGAAAATCGCCATCGCCGTCGTCGGTTTTATCGCCGGCGGCAAATTGGCGAACGCAATTGCTGCCACGTTTTTCATTTCCTACGCGCAACACACCGGAATCATTTTCCTCATCGGCGGAATCGTCGGCGCGCTTCTGCTCCTCTCGCTTTTCAATCTCGCGCTCATTTTTATCTCCTCGGTTATCGGCGCTTATCTCATCCAAAGCATCGTGACCCTGCCGCCTACCGGCATGGCGATTCTCTTCGTCGTTCTCGTCATTTTGGGGGTAATCGTGCAGGCGGCGTCATTCCGCGGCCGAGGGGCCGACACGATTCCCTAGACAATTCGAGCCACGAGTTGCGATAATGGTCACATGAACTCGCAAACGGCGGGCCTCCGCGTAGCGGGCCTCATTTTCGGCTGCATCTGCCTCGGTCACCTTTGGCGCCTGCTCGCCCATGTCGATGTTCAGCTCGGGCAATATCATGTGCCGATGGCATTCAGCGTGGTCGCGCTCCTGGTGATGGGAGCATTGAGCATTTGGCTTCTGCTATTGTCGAAAAGATAGAATGCAAATGAACAAGCTACGCGTCCTGTTTTTCTTCGGCTTGCTCGCGCTCGTCATCGGCATCGCTCGCTGCAATTCCCGGTCGAACTCGCACGCCCAAAGCCCCATCTTCCCAAGCGCATCGCCCGCAATCGCCATCGCTGCCGCGACGCCCGTGAGCACCCCGACACCGGCGCCCAGCGCCAGCGCCACCCCTGTTCTCGCTGCGCAGCCATTCGATTTCCAAAAAGTCACGGGACGTGTCACCCCCGCAGTCGCTTTGATCTCTCTCTTCGATCAATCCGGAAAATTAATTCGCACCGCTGGCGGCTGCTTCATTTCGGAAGACGGCAGGATCGTGACCAGCTCGGCCGCGGCCAAGGACGCCGCTAATGCCGTGGCGAAATCGAGCGACGGCCGCATCTACAACGTCGCTGGCGTAATTGCTGAAGCCGCGCCCTTGGGCATCGCGGTGCTCAAAGCGGAAACGAAAAAACCCGTCGCGTTCATCGCGCCTAACAAGGTCGCGCTGCCAGACACCGGAGCGAAGCTCGCTGTCGTCTCCAGCCCGATCGCGCGTCGCAAGCCGCCGCAAATCGAAACGACCGTGACCGCGCGGCGCTCGGATGGAAGCGGCGACTGGGTTGAAGTCGCGCCGCCCATTCCGAACGACTTGCTCGGTTCGCCGGTGATCGACGAGAAGGGCGAATTCGTCGGCGTGGTTGCGTCAGGTTTGGCTCCCGGCACACCGAACATTGTGCGTGGCTCCACCGGCGTCGAATCGATCGTCGCCCGCATTGATCCGCGCGCCCCGGTGGCCTGGGCCGCCGCGCACGTTACGCCTACCCCACCCGCCGAAGGGCCGAAACCGCAGATGCGTCTCGCAAAAATTCCGCTGGTCACCGCGGATCGGCCGGGCAATTCGAAATTGGTTTACAGCCCGAAACCCGCCTATCCGCTCGCCGCTCGCAACGCGCGATTTGTTTTGAAAGGAAGCGGCCGCTACAAAGTCACCTTTGCCGCAAACGGTCAGGTCAAGAACGTCGAAGTGCTGGAATCAGCGCGCAGCAGCGAACTGGATAGCGCCGCAACGCAAACACTGCGGAAATGGAAAGCCGCTCCCGGCCAGGAGTGGAGCGCGACCGTTCCGATCGCATTCGAGCCGTAATCCGTATAGGCCGCTGTCCTCAGCGGCAAGATCGACAATTATATTTCCGCCGAGGACGGCGGACTCTACAGTGAAGATGTCGATCTTAATGCCGGAAATGCCGCACGCCGGTGAAGATCATCGCCATGTTGCGTTCGTTAGCCGCGGCGATCACTTCCTCATCGCGCACCGAGCCGCCCGGTTGAATCGCGCAGGTCGCGCCCGCATCCGCGGCTGCGATTAAGCCATCGGCAAAAGGAAAAAACGCATCGCTCGCGACCGCGCTGCCTTTGAGCGAAAGCCCCGCCTCCTCCGCTTTCCAAATCGCGATGCGCGATGAATCCACCCGCGACATCTGTCCGGCGCCGACACCAAGTGTTCGATCCGATCCGGCGTAAACGATCGCGTTCGACTTCACATGCTTGACCACGCGCCAGCCGAATAACATCGCGTCGAGCTCGGCCTTGGTTGGTTGGCGTTTTGTCACGATGTTTTGCGGAATCTCGTTTGCGCCGTCGACGTCTTGCACCAGCACTCCGCCGAAGACGGAGCGAAATTCCGTTGTCGATCTCGCCACAGGACGAGTCCGTCCGACTGGCGGGCTTGCGCCAGTCATCGGCGTGATCAACCGAATCAGCCGTAGATTTTTTTTCTTCTGCAAAATTCCGCGCGCTTCGCCCTCAAACTCCGGTGCGATGATCACCTCCGAAAAAATCTCACTGATCGCTTTGGCTAACGACTCATCGACCGAGCGATTGCAAACAATGATGCCACCGAACGGCGCCTGTTTATCCGTCGCGAAAGCTTTCTCCCACGCCGCGCGAAGATCGACATCGGAACCCACCCCGCACGGATTAGTGTGTTTCAGAATCGCGACAGACGGCTCCACAAATTCCGCGATCAAATTCGTGGCGGCGCTGATGTCGAGAATGTTGTTGTACGAAAGTTCCTTGCCGTGGAGTTTCTCGAAATGCGAATCGAAGTCGCCGTAAAGCGCCGCGGTCTGGTGCGGATTTTCGCCGTAACGCAATCGCGTCGCCAGCGGCTGTGAAACGGAAAACGAAGCGTCCGTCGTTTGCTCCTTGTTCAGGAAATTCCCGATGGTGCGATCGTAGCCGGACGTTTTGATGAACGCTTTTATGGCCAGGCGTTCGCGCAATTTCAGCGTCGTCTCGCCGTCGTTATCGCGCAGATTCTCCAGCACAACTTCATAGTCCGCAGGATCGACAATCACCGTGACTGATTCGTAATTTTTGGCCGCGCTCCGGATCATGGAAGGCCCGCCGATGTCGATGTTCTCGATCGCTTCCGCCAGCGTGACATCCGGTTTCGCGATCGTCGCTTCGAACGGATACAGATTTACGACCACGAGATCGATCGGCTCGAAGCCGCATTCGCGCGCTTCCGCTTCGTGTTTTTCGTTGCCCCGTTTGTAGAGCAGCCCGCCGTGCACGCGCGGGTGCAATGTTTTCACCCGGCCCTCCAGCACTTCCGGAAACGCGGTGAAGCTGGAAATATCGCGCACTGGGATTTTTTCTTTGCACAACAGTTCGGCCGTTCCGCCGGTGGAAATGATATCGACGCCCATGCGTTCCAGGGCGCGCGCGAAATCGGCGATGCCCTTCTTGTCGGAGACAGAAATAAGCGCGCGGGTGATCTTCATGGGCGAGGAAAAGAATTAACCGCGGATTACGCGGATGACACGGATAAGAGTTGGAAATGATCCACTAGCGTGCCCACCAACATTATCCGTTTAAATCCGCGTAATCCGCGGTTCAATTTCCTCAGCGGTCGAGAACGACGTTTTTCGCGGCCGGATAAAGCACGGGACAGCAACCGATCGTTTCGCAAAAGGCTTTACTGAAATGGCTCAGACTCGCGTAACCGACCTCCGTCGCCGCCTCGGTCACGTTGTAACGGCCGGTGCGCAAAAGTTCGGCCGCGCGTTCCATTCTGCGATTGCGCAGATATTGCGGAATAGTCAGCCCCACTTCGCGGGAGAACATGCGGCTGAGATAAAACGGACTGCATCCGACTTCCTGGCCGAGGGTTTCCAAATTCGGGGGCGAGACAAGATCGCGCACGAGCAATTCCTTCGCGCGTTCGACGCGTTCGCGCGCCACGCGCTTTTGTCGCATGCAAAAAAACTCCGGGTTCTTCGGTGTGAACAGAAAGTGCGCCATCAGTTCGAGCGCTTTGCTTTGGTACCAAATCTCCTGCGCCGCCTTCGCCACCGGCGGATCGGCCAGGGTCGCGACCACGCTGCGTTGTTGGATCGACATCGGCCGCGCGGGCGCGACCACGTTTTCATCTTTGTCGCCAAAAATCACGCGCCGGATCTGCGGTTCGAGGTCCGATTCGTTTTGCACGAACTGCTTTTGCAGATGCTTTCGCGAAAATTCGAGCGTAACGAATTGATGATGATCTCGCGCGCGCCGCGACGCCGATAGCGGTTCGTCGCCAATCGCATAGTAGCCGGAACTTCCCGGCACATAATCACTACGCGCCAGCGCGGTTGAGCCGACCGCACCGCGACCTTCCAGATTCAAACAAAACTCGAGACTGCGCGGATGAAAACTCTTCCCCCAATCGAGCGAACGTTCCGTGCGAAAGTCATGCCATTCCACCGCGACGCCGAATTGATCGACATCGCCGTAGAGCGGACGCCAGCCCGTTTTCACCTCGCGCCAGGCGTCAACCTCGGCCGCACATTTTGCAATCATCGCGCCTAATTACGAATGTTGCCGCGCCGAATGCAAGACTGGTTTCGTTTCTTCGAGCGCGGCGCGGTCCCACTTGGCAAGCGTGGACGCTGCATCGTAGGTGCTTTGCGCAAAATCCAGCAACATCTCATCCGGCGATTCGGCGCCGCGAACTTCGTCAAAAGGCAGGACGAATTCCTTGAAAGTCGAATTATAAGATGCAGCCGCCGGGCGAATTTTCGTCTCCGCGAATCCCGGCGGCTCGGGATAGGCATACGAGTAAAAAAGCGCCGGCATCATCTCGTTGCCCGGCCAAAAGCCGAGGCTGCTCACTTCCTGCGCGTAGGCTTCGCGCGTAACCGCATCCGCCAGGTGTGGAATTCCGCCGGGATGCCGCGGCGCGGCTCGTCCGGAAAAACGCGTGACCGCGAGATCAGGCGCGCCCCAGAAAAAATGGACGGGGCTGCATTTTCCGCAAAACCGTGCGCGGAATTCCTTGAAGATGCGGTCGGACTGGACGAGCACGCGCCAGAAACGGTTCGCGTATTCGGGATCGTAGGCGCTATGCGTTTCATCCTCATCGAAACGAATCGGTTCCGCGACCTCGTTCGGCAACATGTCGATCTTGACCGGCAACGCGAGTTCGTTCAGCGCATTCATGAGCGCCGCGTAGAACTTCCCGACTGACTGCGGCTGTAATTTCAGCACGCGCGTGTTTCCGTCACTCTTCAACACGCGCAGTTCGTGCTCGATAAAATCGAAACGGATTTCAAACGTGTGCAGTCCGTGCGGAATCGGCGACGTCGTTAGGCCGCGCGAGGTCACATAAAGGGTGACGTGCCAGGAATGGTTCGTCCACGGCGTCAGCGCCAGCCGGATTTTCCCGACGATCTGCGTCCACATGTGCAACGTCGCGCAGGTGTCTTTCCATTCCGCGAACGGCAGCGCCGGCCAGAATTCCTCCAAGATCGACATCGTGATCTCGCGGACTAGCGAGTGATGAAGTCGTCGAAGGAGCGCCGCACCCGGTCGAACATTCCGCGCGCTTCGTCCTGGGCGCGCTCGAACGCTCCGCGAATGCGCGAACGCACTCCGCTAAGCGGCCCGCGCTCGTCGTCGCCGTCCTCATTGTCGTTGCGGTCCACGTTGTCATTGCGTTCCACGGTAACGCTGCGTTCTACGGTTCGATCGCGGGTTCCCGGCCGATAACTTCGATCGACCTCGACGTCTTCCATCTGCGCGCCGGCAAACATTCCTTCGCTGCGGACAACGTTGCCGCGGTTGCAGTTAATATGAATCGTTCCGACGGGCCGGCCGTTCGGGCTTTGCAACGCTACAATCCAAACCGGATCGCCGCGCTCATCCATGCGCAAAGTGTAATTCGCGGTGGCAAATCGCGTGCTCGAACGATCGGCCACGCGACTGGCCACGCTGAACGCTCCGCTGGAATCGAGATTCAAGCGAGACGTCTTGATTGTCGAATTAGAAGCTGACCCAATGATTACGCGCTCGGGTTTTCGGTCCGAGATGAGGCGACCATTCGTAACCTCCACCTCGCGCGTCCCACTGGGCGACCGCGAATCTTCCAGCAAAACTTTCCAGGTCGCCGGCTGTGGATCGCCGTTAATTCCATTGACCGAGATGATGTGATTCACGGCCGGCCGGCCGAGCTGCCCACTGACCACGCGGAGCGCGTCATAGGCGGTTGCATTTTCCTGCGCGAGCGCGGTTGCACTGAAGAGAGACAGGGCCGCGAACCATTTCCACATGCGAAAAAGAACAACTGCTTGCCGCGACTGTCCATCAGTTTCGCGGAGGACGATGTTGGATTCTCGGATACACATTTTCTGTAGGGGACGCTGTTAGCGTCCCGGTTCGCCAAGATCGCAGACGGGAAGCAAACGGCTTCCCCTACAGAATCGAGCGAATGAAGATGTCGATCTTTTCTTCATCCGCGCTTGAATGAGTGGGAACGTCTGTTCAGTTCTTAGGGGCGCATGAAGAAACGGAAACTCGAATTCAGCAGCCATACCGGCAATCTGGCTTTGATGCGTACAGCGCTACGCAAGTTTCTCGATGCCTATCCGTTCTCGGACAAGGAACGACTCTTGATGGTGCTCGGCGTGGACGAGGCCTGCACCAATATCATTCGCTACGCTTACGAATTGCGGGACGACCAGTTGATCGTGTTGTCGATGGAAGGAATGCGTCGCTGCGTGCGCATGCGTTTGCGCGACTACGGCAAACAGGCGGCGAAAAGCGCACTCAAGGGTCGCGCGCCCGACGCGATCAAACCGGGCGGCCTCGGGCTGCATCTCATTCGCAATGCTTTCGATCGCATTGATTATAATGCGAAACGGCGCGGCACCGAACTGGTGCTGACCAAACATCTGGACTAACGAGTGTCGATCCAACCACCTCAGCCCGATCCGGCTTTCGAGATTTCGCTGCGGCCGCCCGCCTTCGCCGAGTTCACCGGCCAGATCAAAGTGCGCGAGCGGCTCGAGCTGATGGTCGAAGCCGCGAAGAAGCGCGGCGATGTGATGGAGCACATTTTGTTGAGCGGCCCGCCGGGACTGGGCAAGACGACGCTCGCTTACATCATCGCCAATGCCGTCGGCGCGAATATTAAAAACACCAGCGGTCCCGTCATTGAAAAAGCGGGCGAGCTCGCCGGGTTGCTCACCAGTTTGGAAAAAGGCGACGTGCTTTTTATCGACGAAATCCATCGGCTGCAACCGACCATCGAAGAATATCTTTACCCCGCGATGGAGGATTATCGGCTCGACATCATCATCGACCAGGGACCGCAGGCGCGCAGTCTGCGACTCAATTTGCCGAAGTTCACGCTCATCGGCGCGACCACGCGCGCCGGGATGGTGAGCGCGCCGTTGCGTTCGCGCTTCGGCATGACGGCGCGGCTGGATTACTACAACGCCGAGGAAATACAGAAGATCATCGTGCGCAGCGCGCAGTTGTTAGGGGTAGATGTCGATCTTGCCGGCGCCGCGGAAATCGCAGCGCGCAGCCGCGGCACGCCCCGAACATCCAATAATTTGCTGCGCTGGGCGCGCGATTACGCCCAGGTCAAAGCCGACGGCAAAATCACCGCCGACGTGGCCGATCGCGCCCTGGCCATGCTCGAGATCGATCGTGACGGTTTCGATCAATGGGACAAGCGCATTATCGAAACCTTGATTCACAAATTCAACGGCGGCCCCGTTGGATTGAATTCGTTAGCCGTCGCCATCGGCGAAGAAGCCGGGACGCTCGAGGAAGTGAACGAACCTTACTTGATCATGGAAGGTTACATCAAACGCACGCCGCAAGGGCGCGTCGCCATGCCGAATGCGTATCGCAAGCTCGGTTTGAAACCGCCGGCCGGCGCGCAAGCCGAGCTTCTTTAAAGTGGCGCAAGCCTCCGGCTTGCGATCTATTTTAATTCGCAAGCCGGAGGCTTGCGCCACTTTCATGCAGCTCACGGGCGATTTTTTCCAGCAGACCTCAAAGGTCCTCACCGTCGCCGAGCTGACGCGCTCGATCCGCGGTACGCTCGAAACAAAATTCGGTGCAGTCTGGGTGCAGGGCGAAATCTCGAACTACAAACTCCATCCGAGTGGCCACCAATATTTCACGCTGAAAGACGCGCGCGCACAAATCGCCTGCGTGATTTTCCGCAACACCATGGCACCGCTGCGACAGGCGTTGGTCGACGGAACGCAGGTCCAAGTTTACGGAAACGTCTCCGTCTTCGAAGCGCGCGGGCAATACCAGCTCACCGTCCAACTTTTGCAGCCGCGCGGACTCGGTTTGCTCCAGGCGAAGTTCGAAGCGCTCAAACGCAAATTCGAAGCGGAAGGTTTGTTCGCGGCGGAGCGCAAACGAACGCTGCCCAAATTTCCGCGACGAATCGGCATCGTGACTTCGCCGAGCGGCGCCGCCATTCGCGATATGCTCAACGTTCTGAAACGGCGCGCGCCGTGGCTGCAAATTTTGATCAGTCCCGTGCGCGTGCAAGGCTCAGGCGCCGCGCAGGAAATCGCCGTCGCCATCCGCGAACTCGCTCTGCCTAACGAACACTTCCCGCCGGTCGATTTGATCGTGGTCGCGCGCGGCGGCGGCAGCATTGAAGATTTGTGGGAGTTCAACGAGGAGATCCTCGCGCGTGCGATTGTCGATCTTAGCGTGCCGATTGTCTCGGCGATCGGGCATGAAATCGATTTCACCATCTGCGATTTTGTGGCCGACCTGCGCGCGCCGACGCCGAGCGCCGCCGCGGAATTGATCGTGCCGGACATTGTCGATCTGCGCCGGCATCTCGATGTGGCCGCTCGCGCGTTGACGCGCGAGCAACTAAAGCGCATGCGCGACGCCCAGCAGCAGCTCGATCTAGCGCGCACGACATTGCATCGCCACATCGCGCACAAGATCGACAATTGTAAGCGCGCGCTCACCCACATGATGCGAACGATTCAGCCCCGAATGCTTTCGGGGGAACTGCTCATGCGCCGCAATCGCTTTGTCGATCTTCGCCGCCGATTCGCCGAATTACCAAAGCGGGTTCTCGAAAACGCGCAGCATCGTTTCCGCGAGATCGAAAGCATTCTCCGCGTGCTCGGCCCCGACGCCACGCTCAAGCGCGGCTACAGCATCACCACGGATGAGCGGGGCAAACTGATTCAAAGCGTCGCCGCGATTCGTTCGAAAATGAAAATCCGCACCCGCGTCAGCGACGGCGAGTTTAGATCAACAACGGAAAGCAGCTAACGACTACTGCTGCTTTTTGTAATAAGTCCCGTCGCCGCCCTTGTGGAAAATTACGAAACCTTTGTCGCCAAACGGCGTGGCCGTCGAAGAGATTGCGGTCGCAGCGCTCCCAGTTTTACTAAAGTTTTTCGTCGCGAGGAAAATGGAATCGGCTGCTTCGCTTTCCCTCACCTTGTAAATTTTGAAGGCGCAGTTGGTCGTCCCGTTAAAAGCCGGATTTAACGTGCCCGGCGTGTTGGCGTCAGGTGGTGCATTGTAAGTTCCGTTCCAGGGAGTGATTCCCGATGCGGCGAAAACTTTCAGATCACCCGGCTTCAAGTAATCGTTGTCCACCAGACGCTGCACAAATTGCGGCACTGTCGTGATTGTGATCGTCGGATCCGCGGACGCGGCCAAATCTCCGGGCCATCCATATTTTGCATTGCCGGTCTGCGTGCCATCGGTCGCCATCGAAAATGTGGCGAGGTGAACCTGACGCGCGTTACTGACCGCTTGGGTGAGTTGACCGCGCGTCAACGCACCGGTGATCGCCGGCAATGCGAAAGCGGCAATGGTGGCGATGATCGCGATGACCACCAGCATTTCGATGAGGGTGAAGGCGGACGAAGGTTTTTTGTTCATGGCGTCAGGGAGGGGAAAGAAAAGTCTGCGGAAAGCGCGTGAGGGTTAAGACAAGATCGACAATCGTAAGATCGACATGCGCATTTCTCAGCGCTCCAACTTGAAGGCCACCGTCGCGAGCGGCGGCAATTGCATGAGCAGCGAATTCTCTCGTGCCATCCACGGCGTGGCGTCGCTCTGCACGCCGCCGAGATTACCGACGTTACTGCCGCCGTAGGTTTCGGCGTCGGTGTTGATGATCTCGCGATAAAATCCGGTTTCAGGAACGCTGAGGCGATAATCGTGACGCACCATCGGCGTGGCGTTCACGACGAACACGATCGTTTCGCCATCGCGCGAACGGCGCAGCCACGAGATCACGCTGTTGTCGGCATCGTGAATGTCGATCCAATCGAAGCCATCGTAGCTATCATCCTGTTGCCAGAGCGCAGGTTCGTTTTTGTAAACGTAGTTGAGATGTTGCACGCAGCGTCGCAATCCATCGTGCCGCGGCTCTTCCAGCAAATGCCAATCAAGACTGCTGTCGTGATTCCATTCGCGGCGCTGTCCAAATTCGCTGCCCATGAAGAGCAATTTTTTGCCGGGATGCCCGTACATCCACGCGTAAAACATGCGCAGATTCGCAAATTGCTGCCATTCGTCGCCGGGCATTTTGCCGAGGAGCGACCGTTTGCCGTACACCACTTCGTCGTGACTCAACACGAGCACGAAGTTTTCCTGAAAGGCGTAGATTAACGAGAACGTGATTTTGCCGTGATGGAACCGGCGAAAGATCGGATCGAGCGACATGTATTTCAGGAAGTCGTGCATCCAACCCATGTTCCATTTGAATCCGAAACCGAGGCCGCCGAGATAGGTCGGCCGCGACACGCCCGGCCACGCGGTTGATTCCTCCGCGATGGTCATGATGCCGGGGAAACGTTCGTAGCAAACTTCGTTGAAGCGTTTTAGAAAATAGACCGCTTCCAGATTTTCGCGGCCGCCGTGCACGTTCGGGATCCATTGCCCCGGCTCGCGCGAATAATCGAGATACAACATCGACGCGACCGCATCCACGCGCAGGCCGTCGATGTGATATTTGTCCAGCCAGAAGAGCGCGTTCGCGATCAGGAAATTGCGGACTTCATTGCGGCCAAAATTAAAAATGAGCGTGCCCCAATCCTGGTGCTCGCCTTGCCGCGGATCCATGTGCTCGTAGAGATCAGTTCCGTCGAACTCGGCCAATGCGTGCGCGTCTTTCGGGAAATGCGCGGGCACCCAATCCATGATCACGCCGATCCCGGCCTGATGACACTTGTCGATCAAGTAACGAATTTCGTCCGGCGTTCCGAACCGACTCGTCGGGGCGAAATAATTCGTGACCTGATAACCCCACGAACCTTCGAACGGATGCTCCGCGATCGG
>JBDUDM010000178.1:0-2608 GCA_040002925.1 Spartobacteria bacterium
AACACCGTCGTCACGATGTTCGCCTTCCATTGAAAACGCGCGGTCGCTGGCCGTGAACTTGTCGGAATGAAAACCTGCGGTTCCACTTTCAACAACGCTTGTTCGCGCAGTTTCATCGCAAACTTGGCGAAATCTCCCGCGCTCGCGTAAGGCGAATCGGATTGGCCGTAGGCATATTCCGCACACGCGACGAGGGGTATTAAGAGTGCAAAAATCCTTCTCATTGGCGGGTGCCGGACTGCTTTCTATCCGAAATGTGGCCGCCGGGCAAGGGCTTTTGCTATGGAAAAACCAGTGCCACCGGCGGTTATGAGTACTTAAGCAGTATGCATTCCAACTCAGCCCCGGCTGAGCAACGTGTCATGCGTGAATTGTCGATCTTGGGTGGCAGGATAATCCAACGTGTAATGCAAGCCCCGGCTTTCCTTGCGGCTTAACGCCGAATCGACAATCAACGCCGCCACCGTCGCCAAGTTTCGCAGCTCCAGCAGATCGACCGACACCTTGAAGTTCCAGTAAAACTCGCGGATCTCGCGCTGTAGATTCCGCAACCGCGCGCTCGCCCGTTGCAGCCGCTTGTCCGTGCGCACGATGCCGACATAATCCCACATCAATCGCCGAATCTCGTCCCAGTTGTGATAGATCACGACGAGTTCATCGACATCCTGCACGTTGCCTGATTCCCATTCCGGCAAGGCATGCGAAATCGCGGAAGATCGACATCGTACTGCGGCGGTCACTGCGCGATGCGCCACCACTAAACCTTCCAAAAGCGAATTGCTCGCGAGCCGATTCGCGCCATGCAATCCCGTGCATGCGACTTCGCCGATCGCATACAATCCCGGCAGATTCGTCGCGCCGTTCACATCCGTCTTGATCCCGCCGCATTGATAATGCGCCGCCGGCACCACCGGAATCGGTTGCTTCGACATGTCGATCCCGAATCGCAGACACGTCTCGTAAATTTTTGGAAATCGCTCGCGCAAAAACTCCGGCGACTGCTCGGTAATGTCGAGGAACACGCACGGCGCACCCGATTTCTTGATCTCGGCATCGATCGCCCGCGCAACGATGTCCCGCGGCGCCAGCGACCCGCGTCCGGCAGCTGCCGGATAGCGTTTCATGAAATCCTCTCCGCGTCCGTTTCGCAAAACTCCGCCCTCGCCGCGCACCGCCTCCGAGATGAGAAACGACTTCGCTTTCGGATTGAACAGACACGTCGGGTGAAATTGCACGAACTCCATGTTCGCGATCACGGCGCCGGCGCGCCACGCCATCGCCACTCCATCCCCCGTCGCGATGTCAGGATTCGTCGTATACAAATAAACTTTTCCGCATCCGCCCGTCGCGAGCACGATGCGATCCGATCGAATCGTTTCCACGTTCCCACTTTTTTCATCGAGCACATAAACGCCGAGACAACGTTCTTCCGTCGCGAACCCAAGCTTGCCCGCGGTGATCAAGTCCACCGCCATGTGATTCTCCATAAGATCGACATGTGATTCTGCGGCCAGCTTTCGCAGCAGCGTTTCCTCGATCTCTTTTCCGGTTACATCCTGCACGTGCAACACGCGCCGCTTCGAATGGCCACCCTCGCGTCCGAGATCCAGCTCGCGATGCCCGGAAATTTCGCGCTCATCGAAATGCAAACCCAGCTCCATCAATTCTCGAATTCGCTCCGGCCCTTCCGTCACGATCGTGCGCACGACCGCTTCATCACAAAGCCCGGCGCCGGCATCGAGCGTATCGCGCACATGCAGCTCGAACGAATCTTCGTCGCTCGTCACGCAAGCAACACCGCCTTGCGCCCAAGCCGTGTTCGAATCCGCGCCTTTGCGTTTCGTAATCACCGCCACTGATCCATGCTTCGCCGCCTTCAGGGCAAAGCTCAGCCCGGCAATGCCGCTACCGATCACAACGAAATCGTATTCCTTCACGTCAGGATAACGTTGTCGATCAAACGTGTTTTCCCAAAGAAAACCGCCGCGGCCAAAAGCGAATTCGGTCTAACGAAATCGATCGGCTGCAAATTCTCCGCGTCGACAAGATTGACATAATCAATTCGCGCGAGCGGCGCTTCGCCGATGATCCGTCGCGCAAGATCGACAACTTCCTTCGCCGATTTCTTTTCCGCAGCCGCGAGCAAAGCTTTTCGCAAAACCGCCGCCTGCTTTCGTTCCTCGGCGTTGAGGTATTGATTGCGCGAGCTCCACGCCAGCCCGTCTTCTTCGCGAACAGTCGGCACACCCACGATGTCGATCTTGTAGTTCAGGTCGCGCACCATTCGGCGAATGATGGCGAGTTGCTGAAAATCTTTTTCGCCAAACACCGCGACGTTCGGCGAAAGAATGTTGAACAGTTTCGCCACGACCGTGCAAACACCGCGGAAATGTCCCGGCCGCGATTTGCCGCACAGCGTTTGCGACAGCGAAGTCTCCTCCACGAAGACGGAGCGATCTTCGAAATACATTTCTCCAGGCGTCGGCCGGAATAAAAGATCGACATCTTCATCTCGGCAGAACTTCTCATCGTCGTTCTCCGGACGGGGATAATGTTCGTAATCCGCCCCCGGTTCAAATTGCAGCGGATTCACAAAGATGCTGACGAC
>JBDUDM010000078.1:0-8650 GCA_040002925.1 Spartobacteria bacterium
TCGGGATCGGCGTGGCCGGTTTTCCGGAAGGACATCCGGCGACGCCGAATCGATTAGTCGAAATGGATCACCTCAAAGCCAAAGTGGATGCTGGCGCCGACTATATTGTCACTCAGCTATTTTTTGATAATCGCGACTTCTACGATTTCCGCGAGCGTTGTGCGCTGGCCGGAATAAACGTCCCGATCATCGCCGGGATCATGCCGATAACCTCTATGAGTGGATGCAAACGTATCGCCGAGCTCGCTGGCGGCGCACGTTTTCCAGCGAAGCTTCTGCGCGCGCTCCAGCGATGCGAAAACGATCCTAAAATGGTGGGCCGCGTCGGCGTTCACTTCGCCCTGGAACAATGTCACGATCTTCTAGATAACAACGTTGCCGGGATTCATTTTTACACATTGAATCGCTCTGACGCCACGCGAACAATTTTTGACAGCCTCGGCATCCCGGCTCGCCGGAATGCACAAGCTTCGACCGTTTAGTCTGGCCCCGGCTATTTATTCGAAGCTGGTCGCGCCGCCGACGTTTGCGCGAGCCTTGGGATGCGAGGAAGGTTGCCCGATGTCCAAACTGCGGACTGGTAATTACCTCAAGATTGTAGCGGGGATCGCGGGGATTTTCGGATTCGTTATACTCGCGCGATTCTTTCCTGTGCTAGACCTAATCGGCAGGTTGCAAGAACGCGTGATGCACTGGGGTGCATGGGGTGCGATTTGCTACCCAATTCTATTCGCTGCGTGCAACGTGTTGCTTCTTCCGGGAGGGGTCCTTAGCATCGGCAGCGGTTTCTTTTTTGGATTGTGGTGGGGATTTGGCGTGGTCATGTTTGGGAATGCTATCGGTGCGGCGGTAGCTTTCATATTGAGCCGGCGGATCGGACAAAGTTGGTTTCGCAAGAGGCTGTCGAATAACGCGACCCTGCGCGCTCTGGAGCCGGCGGTTGAACGCGAGAGTTGGAAAATTATTTTCCTCAGTCAGCTTCATCCTCTTTTTCCGACGAGTTTACTTAACTATTTCTATGGCCTAACGAGTGTGGATTTTTGGACTTACATGGTCTGGGTTGCGTTAGGGCGCGCGCCGGGACTGTTTTTGTACACCTATTTAGGAACGCTGGGGCAACATGGGGTGAACGTGGCGCAGGGAAAGACCCATCTTAGCGGCTTGGAGTACTGGATTTGGGGCAGTGCGTTTGTCAGCATGGCGTTATTGGTGATTTTATTGGGACGAATCGCAGTGCGAGCACTCGATAGGGCAAGTTTTAATCACGAGCCATTGTTGCATATTCCCGATTCAAATGCGGAACGCGTCGCCCACTATCCGTAAGCGCATATGCAAGAGGATGATAGAATATACGATGAGCTGGTTGCGGAGGCCCTGCGAGTGTATGAGAAAGCTTACGCGCCGTATTCCCAATTTCCGGTTGGGGCTGCTTTATCCACGAAGTCGGGAAATATTTTCGTCGGTTGTAACGTTGAGAACGTTTCTTTTGGACTGACAACCTGTGCGGAGCAAGGGGCGATAGCCGCCGCGGTTGCAGCGGGGGAACGTGAGTTTATCGCCCTAGCCGTTGTGGCGAATTCGATCGAACCAGTCCTTCCGTGTGGACGCTGCCGGCAGTTGCTCGCGGAATTCAATCCATCTATGGAGATCATCAGTTCGTCGATCAGTGGTAAAAAAGGCCGTTTTCTCCTCGAAAGTCTGCTGCCATACGCGAAACAAGGAATTTTGGAATCTAGGCGAGAATGAGAGCGTCCCGGCTAGAATACGACGTGGTAGTCGTGGGAGGTGGACATGCGGGAGTCGAAGCGGCGCTGGCCTCCGCACGGTTGGGGTGCCAGACATTAATGCTGACTCAGAACTTGGATACGATCGGGCAAATGTCGTGCAACCCGGCCATCGGAGGACTGGCCAAAGGGCAAATTGTGCGGGAGATCGATGCGTTGGGTGGCGAAATGGGAGTGAACGCAGATGCGACAGGCATTCAATTTAGAATGCTCAATCGAAGTAAGGGCCCTGCCGTACGCGCTCCTCGGGCGCAATGCGATAAGAAAGCTTATCAACTTCGCTTAAAGGGTGTTTTGGAAGGAACCAATAATCTTTTCGTCAATCAAGGAAATGTCCTAGACATACTTACCGAAAATGACCGCGTTGTTGGCGTTGAGGTGGATGTGGGCTATTCGGTCGACGCTCCGGCGGTCGTCGTTACCTCTGGAACTTTCATGAGGGCGATCTTGCACGTAGGATCGACCCGCCAGGTAGGAGGACGCCTGGGAGACGCGGTCTCTAGCGTGAGCGCGAGCCTGCAAAGGATCGGGTTTGATGTGGGCCGGTTTAAGACGGGCACGCCTTGCCGAATTAATAGACGATCAATTAATTTCGAAAAATGTCTGATCCAGCTAGGAGATTCTCCTCCGCCCAAGTTCAGTTTCATTGGCCCGGAGTTCCACGTGGAACAGCTTCCGTGTTGGATTACGAGAACATCCACCGAAACACACGAAGCGATTCGGAAAAATTTGCACCGTTCTCCCCTATTTACTGGGCAAATTGATGCTACTGGTCCCCGTTATTGTCCCTCAATCGAAGACAAAGTCGTGCGGTTCGCGGAAAAGCCCTTTCACCAAATATTTCTAGAACCAGAGGGTCGCAACACCTCCGAAGTTTACGTAAACGGAGCTTCCACCAGCCTCCCTTATGACGTCCAAGCGGATTTCTTACGCACCATTCCTGGTCTGGAAGAAGCGGAAATCATGCGGCCGGGTTATGCCGTCGAGTACGATTATTTCCCCCCCCGACAGCTTAATCCCACGCTCGAGACCAAACGAGTGAGAGGCCTCTACTTTGCCGGGCAGGTGAATGGGACTTCGGGGTATGAGGAAGCCGGGGCTCAAGGCCTTATCGCAGGAGCCAATGCTGCACTAACTGTCCAATCGCGTCCGGATTTTATTCTGAAGCGGAGCGAGGCGTATATAGGGGTTATGATTAACGACTTGGTGGAAAGAGGTACAGAAGAGCCCTATCGAATGTTCACAAGCCGCGCAGAAAATCGGCTCCAATTACGGCAAGATAACGCTGATCGGCGGCTGACACCGAGGGCGATAGAGGTGGGGTTGGTCGACACCGCCCGCGCCAATGAATTCCGCGTTAAACAGGATCTCATCGCGAAAGCCAATGCTCTTGCTCACACATTCAAGATTCATGGGGAGCCTTTATTCGCGATGTTGAAACGCTCCACCTTCCAGTTGAGCGATTTGCCGGATGAACTTGTCGATCTTGCCCCTATTTCGATTTGGGAGGCGGTCGAGATTGACGCGAAATACGAGGGTTACATCGCGAGGGAATCTGATCATGCCGGGCTTTCTGAGAAACAGCACCGGCAACTGATTCCTGATGGACTTGATTATTCTTCGATTCCCGGGTTGCGCTCCGAGACCAGAGAGAAATTATCCGGTCGGAAACCCACCTCTCTCGGCAGTGCGTCGCGTGTCCCAGGAATCACGCCAGCCGACATTTCAATCATGTCGATCTTTCTCAGCAAAAGGGATTTATCTAAATTAAAAGAGAAGAGATGTTAATTGCCGAGATACTGCTGGGCGCTTATTTAATTGGCTCTTTTCCGGCGGCCTACTTAGCTGGGCGCCTAGCAGGAATAGATATCCGAACGGTGGGCAGCAAAAACAGCGGTGCCACCAATGTCGTTCGCGTTCTGGGAAAATGGTATGGATACCCCGTATTTGCCGTCGATTTACTGAAGGGATTACTCGCCGTTCTACTGGCCCGCTTCCTAACGCGTGGAAATGTAACCGGTTTTCCCCCTGATTTAATAAGCATTGTCGCTGGGCTCGTCAGCGTCTTGGGTCATACCTTCCCCGTTTGGTTGAGATTCAAAGGGGGCAAGGGTGTGGCTACCGCCGTAGGCGTAATGTTGGGGCTGGCCCTGCCGGCCGCGCTGACTGTCGCAGTGGTTTGGCTCATCGTATTCGAACTGACGCGATTTGTTTCGGTAGCGTCGATCGCGGCGGCCGTCGCATTACCTTTTTCTGTTTGGATTATTTCTCGTATAACCGAGCGCGGCTCAATATCGATCCTTTATGCTTCGGCATGTTTAGCCGTCTTGGTGATCATTCGCCATCGCTCGAATATTTCCCGGCTGCTCCAAGGGAACGAGAAACGTTTTCCGCGCAAGTGAATCACGATACGATAGCCGTTCTAGGCGCAGGGAGTTGGGGGACCGCTTTAGCCTCTTTGTGGGCAGCGAAAGGATTGGGAAGGGTCCTGCTTTGGGGAAGGAATCAATCGCTCATCGAGTCGCTCCAACGAACCAACCAAAACCCTGATTATCTTCCGGGAACAAAGATCGCGGCCAGTGTTTATCCGACGGCGGCACTAGAGGATTGTGCGGATGCCTCGCTGATTGTTTTTGCGACGCCCTCGACCGCGCTCCGCTCGATCGCGACTCATCTTCGAGATGTGAATTCGAATCCCGATTTGACCATGCTCTCGTGCACGAAGGGCATCGAATACGAGACTGGGATGCGAATGAGCCAAATTCTCGCTGACATTTTCCCTCACAGCACCGTTGCCGTTCTCTCCGGCCCTAACCTCGCTGTCGAAGTTGCCGGAAATCTTCCGACCGCAACAGTCGTAGCATGTGAAAAGATCGACATCGCGACCGAACTCCAATCTCTCCTGGGAGCACCGCGCTTCCGCATCTACACCACGCATGAGGTCGCCGGGGTTGAGCTAGGGGGAGCTCTCAAAAATGTTTTTGCGATTGCGACTGGCGTTGGGGACGGATTAGGACTTGGCGATAATGCCAAAGCGGCGCTCATCACTCGCTCACTCGCTGAGCTCATTCGACTTGGGTCCGCGATGGGCGGAGATCCTCGTACGTTTCAAGGTCTCAGCGGCGTGGGCGACCTCATGGTCACCTGTTTCAGTAAGCGCAGCCGCAATCGGACGTTTGGCGAAAGACTTGGCCGCGGGGTTTCTGTCGAAGACATTAGTCGCTCGATGCAAATGGTCGCCGAAGGCGTGCCGACCGCACGAAGCGCGTTTCGTTGCGCGAGAAATCTTAACATCGAAACCCCGATCATCGATCAGGTCTACGCGATGCTCTACGAAAACAAAACCCCCGGGGATGCGCTCGAAGAACTCCTGCGGAGAGATCAAAAATCGGAGCGCGATTAAACGCGCGTCACTTCTCGCACAACGTAGCGATCGCTTCCGGATACAAGTCGTGTTCGGCCGCTTGGATGCGAACATGTAAACTTTCCGCGCTGTCGTTAGGCAAGATCGACAATTCTCTTTGCGCGATGATGGCGCCGTGATCGATTTTTTCGTCCACGTAATGCACCGTGCAACCGGTTACGGTCTCCCCGGCGGCGAGCGCCTGTTTCCAGGCTTCCAATCCCGGAAATTTGGGGAGAAGCGAAGGATGGATGTTCACGATGCGCCGTGGAAATGCTTCTAGCATCGGCGACTTAAGGACGCGCATAAAACCGGCGAGCACGACAAATTCGACCCCGCTTTCTCGTAACATTCGCACGAGCTCTCTTTCGACCGATGGCTCAAGCCACGTTCGAAACCGGCCCGGCGGCAGATAGACGGGTGGCACTGAAAATTCGCGGGCGATCTCGAGAATCGGCGCATCGGGAACGTCGGAAATTACGATGCGCGCATCAGCCTTCAGATTCCCATCCCGAATTTTCTCCAGAATCGCGCGACAATTACTTCCCTTGCCCGATCCGAGAATTCCGAGAGCCGGTCGCTTCACGCCCTCTCTCCGGCCAATCGCTCGATAAGTTTCGTGGTTGAGTAACCCGCTTCGAACGGAATGATCCGGATCTCCGCGCCGATGCATTGTAGGACCGCCTTCTCTTCCGCATCGAGCGTCTCGGGCTTGTAATCCCCGCCCTTCGCATAGATCGCCGGAGCGACTTCCTTCAAAAAACTACTGGCCCGCTTCTCCTGAAAAATCGCGACGAAATCTACGCAGGCCATGGCCGCAATCACTTCCGCGCGATCGTGTTCGTTGTTGAGCGGCCGCCCCGCTCCCTTCAGCTCCGTCACGGACCGATCACCATTCACGGCGACGGCGAGCGCGTCACCCAGCTGGCGCGCGGCTTGCAGATAACGAACGTGGCCGACGTGCAGTAAATCGAAGCACCCGTTCGTCACCACTAATTTCTTGCCGCTCTTGCGCAATTCCTTAGACCGTTTTGCCAGCTCGTTTGTTCCTATGATCTTCGCGTTCATAGCTTCATCAAAAACTGCAGCGCTTTCGGCATTACCTCGAATACGATCGGCTCGTTGCCAACCAACTCTCCGTCCACATTGAACCACATACCCGGCCGCGAACGGACCGACACTCGTTTGCTCCGGCGAAAAGTAATCGCGTCACTATCGAGATGTTTACCCACATAAATCTGTGCCGCCAGGACCGCCATCTCGGCTGCGGGGCGAGAGGCAACCAGGACCACATCGAGCAAGCCATCGCGCGGATCCGCTTCCGGCGCGATCGGCAGGCCACCTGCAACAAACCGTCCGTTCGCGATCACCACATTGTAAAGATCGACATCTACATTCTCGCCTGCGTCCAATTCCACCGTCGTCCGATACGAACGCAGTTCCGGCAGCGCCGCCGCTGCGCTGCGAAGATAAGCGAGCGGGCCCCACGTTTTCTTCATCTCGGGGGTCAGCTTCTCGTCCACCAATCCACTGAATCCACCCGCGGAAACATTCACGAAGTAGCGAGGATGGTCACTGTCGGCCCGGACCACATCGACCGCGCTCGTTAGGCCAGCCAGAATAATATCGATATTGTCGTCCACCGCTTCGGGCAAATTCAAACATCGCCCAAAATCGTTTCCCGTACCGAGGGGAATCAAGCCGACGCGAATTTCAGCAAGACGTGGCGCTACTCCATTGACGATTTCGTTTAGCGTTCCGTCCCCGCCGGCAATGATGATTTCATCGAAACCATTTTCCGCAGCTTCGCGCGCGTGTGTTTCGGCTTGGCCGCATTCAGCGGTGATGTGAATGGCGGCCGGATCGAGACGCCGGAATTTTTCCAGCAACCCATCCAGGTCCTTCACCGATCCCGCTTTCGGATTCACGATAATGCAACGCTTCATATCGTTGTCGATCTTAGCGTCGTCGTCCCAGATTCGACTTTGCCTTTAACAAAATTTCGCCAAGTTCTAAACACCGCTCACCATGGCCACGAACGATTCAAACCGCACGGGATTTCGTATCTCCGATGAACCCGTCGCCCGCACCGCGCACGAGCAGGAAAACAGTGGCGCTAGATCGACATCGAATACGAACGCGCCGTTGCTTTTCGCCATCCCACGCGATCCGCGCACCGTCTTCGTTTATTGGAATCTCGACTGGGCCGAGGTGTTCGAACGCCATAAACCGTTAGATCGACATGTTTATTTGCGCGTCGTTACCGCAGACGGCGGACAGGAATCGGAATCGACCGTCGAGCCGCTGCTCGGAAGCTTTTATGCCCCGGTCAAAAATGCCGGCGGCGTTTATCACGTCGAACTCGGCTATTATGGAGAAGGCGGGGCCTGGCAATCTGTCGGAACATCCGATGTTGTCACGATGCCAGCCGAGGCGGTGTCGCAAAACACCGCGGTCGATGTCGCGACCGTCCCGTTCCATCTCAGTTTCCAAAAAATGATCGACTTGCTTTCCGAATCGAATGGCGACCCGCTCGCCATCGCCCTGTCGCGTGCGCAAAACCGCGCGGTCGAGAATGAAGATGTCGATCTTGCGCCGCAGGACCGGGAAGCGATGCGGGCGCTGGATTTGTCGGTCGATCGCTCACGGGCCGAGCGCGAATCGCTGGCCGATCGGCCTAACGAGGAGGCATTGCGCAAACGGGCCGAAGCGATCCTCGGTTTCGGATCGACCAGTCCAGCGCGCGGGTTTGGCGGCAGCAGCCACGGCTAGCTCCATTTTTGCGGTCGGGCGGGCTGGGGCAGCTACGGTTCCGACGTATTCACGTCTGCTTCGGCGGGAGGTGACACTGCCCGAAAAATCAGCGCGGGGCGACTCCGCTGATCGCCTGGCGGAGCTCGCGGAAATCGATCGGCTTAGTGAGATAATAATCGAAACCGGCTTCCATTCCGAGGGCGCGCGCTTGTTCCGATCCGCGTCCGGTGACCGCGATCGCTTTCAGGATCTGCATCTTCTTCGCTTCGCGCACCAACTCGATGCCGTCGCCGTCGGGCAAGTTAAGATCGGTGATCAAAATGTTGAAGCGCATTTCGTTCAGACGCGACCGCGCTTCTCGAATGTTCTTGGCGGTGACGGTATGGCAACCACACCGGTTCAGCAGTAAAGCGAGAACGCTCCTGGTGTCGGTGTGATCTTCAACTAACAAGACCTGCATTGAGGTGGGCTATAACAGAATCGCGCGACAGATCGAAGATGGAAAGCGAGAACGCCGAACAACAAAAAGCCGCCGAGGCTTTCGCCCGGCGGCTTTGGTTTGTGAGTTGTTGTTAGGCTGTTTAGCCTAACGATCCAGCTTTATTCCCTCCGGCATTTCCGGCGGTGGTGCGTTGAGGCGGCTGTGGTTCTTCCCGTAGCTGAAGTAGAAGACGAACCCGATCAGGAGCCATACGATCAGTCGCATCCA
>JBDUDM010000079.1:0-8610 GCA_040002925.1 Spartobacteria bacterium
GGCGCGAGCTACTGCTCGTTTCATTGCACGCATTGTTATCTGCCGAAAAACGCGAACCGCATTCCGATTCCATCGTTGGCCGATGTGAAAGAGCAGATCGACGCCAATCGCCGTTTCCAGGGGCCGGGCGGCGGATTGCAAATCACCGGCGGCGATGTTGCGGATGCGTATTGGAAATCTGGACGCACTGACGAGCTGGTCGAAATCATTCGTTATGCCTATCAAGTCGGACTCGTGCCGATGTTGATGACGCACGGCCAGACGCTGCTCGAGCAGCCGCAGTTTCTTGAACGCCTCGTGGTCGAAGGCGGGCTTCGGCAGGTTTCCGTTCACGTCGATATGACACAGGCCGGTCGGCACGGTTACCCGATCGGCCGGATCAAAAGCGAAACGGATTTGCATCCGGTTCGCGAAGCGTTCACGCAACTGGCCCGCGGCATTCGGGAACGCACCGGCGCGCCGCTCGAGTACGCGCTCAGCTTTACGGTCACGCAAAACAACGTCGAATTCGTTCCCGATGTGATTCGCTGGTATCTAGCCGATCCCGAGCGCACCCACATTTGGCGGATGCTCAGTTTCCAACCGGAAGCGGACACCGGGCGCACCATCTTTTCGAAGGAACGCGCGTTGCCGCAACGCGTCTGGGATAAAATTTGCGAAGGCACCGGCGGACTTCCGCTGGAGAAAGGCGGCACGCACTTTGGTCATCCCGACTGTAATAGTTGGGCTTCGATTCTGATTTCGCGACGGACCGGAAAGTATATCCCGTTGCTGCCGACGGACACGACGACGAAGAGTTTGCTCGGCGCGATTTTGAAAAGTATCGGTGGCCTGTCGTTAGTCACAGACGATGCGCACACCACGCCGTGGCGTCTCGCCGGAGTTCTCGCGCAAAATCCCGGCCTAGCCTTGCGTTCCCTCCTTCATCTCGGCGCGCTGATTGTTTCCGGACGCATCCCGCTGAATATGATTGTCGATCTTGTCTCTGGTCACGCGCACACGCTCGGAGTTGGCACGCACAATTTTATGGACGCCGAACAAGTCGCGACTGCCGATTCCGATCCAGTGATCAAAGCGCGTCTTGATTCCTGCGTTTTTAAAGGCGCGGTCAAAGAAAAGGGCGAATGGCGCGCCGTGCCGATGTGCCAGATGAATCAGCAGAAGTGGAGCGAAGTTTATGAGGAACGTTTGCGCGATCCGAAATTATTGGAGCAGTCGCAAGTGTTCGAGCGGGTAGAAGATCTTCACTCTGAAGTTCCGGCGCAGTCGGAATGAATCCGGGATTCACGCTTGCATTTGTTTTTGGCGTACTCGTCTGCTTGTTTCTGCTGGAAAGATTTTTTCGGCTGCGAAAAGAATCACGCGGGTTAGCGGCAAGGTTGCTGGTCAATTTTGTGATCTCGGCCGCGGCCTTCCTCCTCGCCGGCGTGCTCGTGCGGCCGACGGCGATGGCGACGTTGCATTGGGCGGACGCAAAAAATTTCGGCCTCATTCATCTCCGGCCGTTGCCGGGTCCGCTCCAGTTCGTGCTGAGCTTTCTCCTCATGGATCTGGCGTTTTATTATTGGCACATCGTCAATCACCGCGTCCCATTGCTCTGGCGTTTTCACAACGTTCACCATGTCGATCCTGATCTCGACGTCACCACTGGCTTCCGCTTTCACTTCGGAGAGGTGGCGATGTCGGCTGCATTTCGTGTCGTGCAGGTGAGTCTCATCGGTCTCTCCGGGTGGACGTTCGCCGTTTACGAATTGGTCTTTCAGGCGAACACACTTTTTCACCACAGCAATCTGCGACTGCCGATCCGATTCGAACGGCTGCTCAACAAATTTCTGGTGACGCCACGCATGCACGGCATCCATCACTCGCAGGTTCGGCGCGAGACGAACTCAAACTACGGCGTCGTTTTTCCGTGGTGGGACCGGATTCATCGCACCCTCGGTTTGAACATTCCGCAATCCGAAATCGTGATCGGCATCGCCGGCTATTCGCATCCCGACGACAATCAGCTCGGCCGCGCGCTGCTTATGCCGTTTCGAAAACAACGCGATTACTGGCGGAAAATTGATGGCACACAGGCAGAACGGCCGGCGTCGGCGCAGCCATCGTCTTTTCTGGCCGAATGATTTTCGGGCAACTTGCCTTCAGCGAAGAACGAGCCCACGCTGCTTCCAGATATGAACTCGCTTAACCCTTCCGAAAAACTGCCCATCGCGCTCTTCCTTCTGCGCATCAGCATTTTCGTTGTCATGCTGATGTGGACGATCGACAAATTCGTGCGGCCCGAACATGCCGCGTCCGTTTTCGAGCACTTTTACGCTGTGCCCGGTGTCGGCCGCTCAATCATTTTTGCCCTTGCCGGCGCCGAGCTGCTCCTTCTCTTCGGCTTCGTGCTTGGCCTCGCGCAACGAGTCACTTACGGCCTTGTCTTCCTCTTACATGCGCTTTCCACTTTCTCGTCTTTCCGGCAGTATTTCGCGCCCTTCGAAAAGGTGAATCTTCTCTTCTTCGCCGCCTGGCCGATGCTCGCGGCCTGCTTCGCTCTCTATTATCTGCGCGAGTTCGATACGCGCTGGCGAGTGGGCCGCATAGGGACAGTGCGCTAATTATTTTACCGCGCCGGATTTTTTCAGAGCGTTCTTGGCGATCCGACTAACGAAGATCGTCACCGCGATGGTCGCGACCAAGCCGACACCGAGCAAAACGTATTGCCACTTGTTGTGCTGCGAGGCGCCGCCTGAGACGCCAGTCTGCCCGATCGCACCCAGATAAGCGTACAACAGCGTGCCCGGAATCATTCCGATCGCCGACACGAGCACATACGCGCCGAAGTTGATCGAAGTGATCCCGTAAAAATAATTGCTGAGGTTAAATGGAATGAGCGGACTGAGCCGTAATAGACCGACAATTTTCCAACCATTTTTGCCAATCGCATCGTCGATCGCCCGAAAGCGCGGCTTGCTCTTGGTCAGCGATTCGATGTTTTTGCGCAGCAAATAGCGTGAGATCAAAAACGCCAGCGTCGCGCCGATAATAGCGCCGCTTAGCGCGACGAGTGTGCCGCCCACGATCCCGTAGATCAGTCCAGCGCCGACCGTGAATATCCAGCCGGGCAGGAAGAGAATCGTCGCGAGCGCGTACGCGACAATGAAAACCACGACCCCGACCGGACCAAGGTGCTGCACCCACGTGATAAATTCGCGCAACCATTCCTTCACCGGCAGAATGACAGACAAGATCGACAAGGTGATCACGATCAAACCGACCACGATCCATTTCCCGTATTTTTTCATTCGTTAGAAAAGTCTCCGCCGGTAAAGCCACCCAAAAAGTTTTCGCGCGGTCGGCGTCAATCGCGTCTTGTTGTATTTGTCGCCGACCTTCCGCGCAAGCTCGGCGAATGTCGGGTAAGCATGCGTTGTCGCCGAAATTTTCCCCAGCCCAATGTCGTACTTCATCGCCAGCACAAATTCGTGCATCAGATCGCCAGCGCTTTCGCACACCAGTGTCGCACCGATGATCTTGTCCGTGCCTTTCGCGACCAGCACTTTGACGAAACCGTTTTCTTCTCGCTCCACCACCGCGCGATCCACTTCCTTGATCTCCTGCCGGATCAAATCGTAATCGACATTCCGTTTCTTGGCGGCGGTTTCGTTCAAACCAACTGACGCAATTTCCGGATCGACATACGTGCACCACGGCACCACGCGATAATCGATTTTCTGCCGCAGAAATTGCAACGGCATTAAAATATTTCGGACTACGATACGCGCTTGGGCATCGGCCATGTGGGTAAAAAGAAACGGACCGGCGATATCACCCGCGGCGTAAATGTGCGCCTGCGACGTCTGCAGATATTCATTCACCATCACGCCGTGCTCGTTCGTCTTCACTCCGATCGCGTCCAAGCCGAGCTTTTCAAAATTCGGCCTTCGCCCCGAACAAATCAGGAGCGCGCTCGCGGAAATTTCCGTTCCGCCAAAATCCATTTGGATTCCGCGATCCGTTCGCGTGGCCGATTTCGCTTCAGCGTTCGTCATCACCGAGATGCCTTCGGTTTCGAGACGCTTCTGCAGAAACTCGCTAACATCGACATCTTCTCTGGGTAAGAGACGCGGACCGCGTTGCACGATGGTGGTGTGCACGCCGAATCGATTAAAGGCCTGCCCGAGCTCGCAACCAATCGGCCCGCCACCGAGCACGATCAGACTTTCTGGTTTCGAATCGAGATCATCGAAGATGGTTTCGTTCGTGAAATATGGAACCGAGTCGATGCCCTCGATTTCAGGAATCGCGGTGCGCGTTCCAGTCGCGATGACGAAGTTCCTGGCGCGCAAAATGTGATTGTCGATCTTGACCGTGTTCGGCGAATCGAAGCTCGCTTCCCCGCGAAAGACATCGACTCCGAGCGATTCGAAACGCTCCTGCGAATCGTTCGGCGCGATCTGCGCGCGACGCGCCCGCATTCGCGCAAAGACTTCGCCGAACTCGAACTGCGGCTCACTTTTCCGCAGCCCCCACTCTTCCGCGTGTCGCATCTTGTCGATCAAACGGGCGGAGGAAATCAGCGCCTTACTCGGCACGCAACCGAAGTTCAAACAATCGCCGCCCATCTTATTGCGCTCGATCAGCGCAACGCGCCCGCCCAGGCCAGCTGTTCCTGCGGCGCTTACGAGTCCGGCGGTCCCGCCACCGATTACGACGACGTTGTAAATGCCTTTCCCTTTTTCCGGATGTGTATCCATAGCCTCAGCGATAAATCGCAATAGAGTCTTCGCTTGCGTTCCATCATCTCTTTGCAAACATCTTATTTGGTTCGAAAATTCCAATCACTGGCCGCAATTGGAAGAATCGGAGAAATACGAAGAGATGATTCGCCGTGCGGCGAGATACGGCGGATTCAGCCGAGTGAGCGCTCTGCCTCGCGCGTTTACTTAAAGATATTATTGAAGATCAGATTGGTGTTGCTGTAATGGCGACCGTGCGGGCCTTGATCGTTCAAGCCCCAATTGTATGACTTATAGGTAAGCTTAACGTCCGCTTTTTCTAAAAGCGGGCGTGCCGCGGCGGGCGCATATTTCGCGATGACGGCTTTAGCACCGCCCGCTTTTTCGAAATCGCCTTTGAACCATTTAAAAATGCTCGAGACATTGGCCTCGTTTTTCTCTGGTGAAAATTCGTTGAGATCGGTGCGAGAAAGCCAATTTCGATACCCGCGCGCGACTTGCTCGTCGAGCGCGCCTGCGGATACGCCAGACTGTGGCAGGGGCGGGCAACTGCGCGCCGCGCAAACAAGCATCGCGTGGGTGCGATAACCGAATTCGGGCCGCAACGCGGTGTTCTCGATATCGTCCAACGAAATTATCTGACCGCCGACTTTGTGACGCTTGGCCTTAAAGGAATCTTTCAACGCCCAAATGCTTTCCGTCGGATAGTTCTGCAGGATCCATTGCAGGACGAACGCATTGTAGGCGTTGATGAGTGAGGCATATCTCTCGTTTCCAGTGGCGCTGCCACTCTTGGCGAACTGCGCGACGTAGTCATCGAGCGCCTTCATGTCGTCGGCGTTGCTCTTCCATTTTTCGTACGCGACCAGGCCCTGACCGTTCACATATTTCTTCAACAAGTTGTCGTAGGCGTCATTCTTGGTTCCGGATGGCACGTCGACGGCGAAGCACAACGACGGCAAGAGAACAACAATAAGCGCGGCAAATACTTTCATATTCATTGAGCTGTGAATCTCCCGCCGGGTAGATTGCTGCGCAAGGAAACAATGCGTCTCTCGGTTATCGTGCCCGTGCTAAACGAAGAAGGTGTTCTGCGACGCTTCTTGCAACAGCTTCGCGAACGCGCGCCGGGTGTTGAATTGATCGTGGTCGATGGTGGCAGCACCGACAACAGCTTCACGATCGCGCAAGAGTTATCCGACAAAGCGGCCGAATCCCCGCGCGGTCGGGCCGCGCAGATGAACGCCGGGGCGAAGTTAGCGACCGGCGATGTGCTCTGGTTTCTGCACGCCGATTCCGCGATTTCGATTTCGGCGGCGCAGCACATCGAAGCAGTCATGCGCAATCCCCAACTGGTCGGCGGCTGTTTCCGTCTTCACATCGATTCGCCGCGCTGGATTTATCGGATTCGCGACGCCATCGGAAACCTTCTTGTCGATCTTACCAGCATCGCGCTCGGCGATCGGGGCTTTTTTTGTCGACGTGAAACATTCTTCGAAGTCGGCGGTTTTCCGGAAATCGCCATCCTGGAAGACGCCGAGTTCTATCGAAAAATTAAACGACTCGGTCTCGTCGTCCAATTAAACGAAACCATCGGCACCAGCCCGCGTCGCTACGAAAAGTTAGGCCCGGCGACCACCATGCTCTTCTACGCGCTCATCATGTTGCTCTACGTCGCGCGCGTTCCCATGAATGTTCTCGAGCGAATGGTCGGCGCCTACATGCGGCGGCGAAGCGCCGGGTAAGATCGACATCTACTCGAGCGGGAATTCAATCCGCTCTTCTTCGTCGCGCGGCACCAGTTTGTTTCGCGCAATCATTCGCGCGCAGGTATTCCAGCGCAGCAACGCATCGTCGTTACTTGGCGGCCGCATCGTCTCCGCTTTCTCGAAAAGCTCCATCGCTTCGCGCAACAGATCGTACGCTTGATAGCGGCAGTCCGGCGTGTTCTGCGGCAGCTTCACCTTCGCGCGCCGCTCCGCCACGATTCCGGAATAGTAGGCGCGATCATATTCCGACTTCAGCTGCGCGAGCAGTTCCTTCGCTTGCGTGTCGCTCACGCCGTAACCCTTTTCGAATCGATCCGTTAGGGCGAGCAAAAGCATAATAATGGCCGGCTGATTTTCCGGATCGGATTTCAGGATATCCAGGCAGATGCTTTCCGCTTCGCCAGGCTCGTTCAGCAATCGATAGCGCTCTGCTTTTTCGAGCGCTGCTGGAATCGCTTCCTTATGGAGTGCTTTTAGTTCCGACATGTGATTGTCGATCTTGCCTGTTCTTCAGCCAACGCCAAATCCATCCGAGCGGATCGTAAAACTTATCCACCACCCTCTCCTTCAAAGGAATGATGCCGTTGTCCGTGATCTCAATGTTCTCCGGACAAACCTTCGTGCAACATTTCGTGATGTTGCAATAACCGATCCCGTGCGCGTTGCGCAATTCTTCGACCCGATCCTCGGTGTCGAGCGGATGCATCTCCAGCGCGGCCGTGTAAATCAAAAATCGCGGTCCGACAAAACGGTCGTGCATATGGTGATCGCGCAGCACGTGGCAAACATCCTGGCAAAGAAAACACTCGATGCATTTTCGAAACTCCTGCACGCGATCGATGTCTTCCTGCTGCATCCGCCATGTTCCGTCCGGCGCGTCCGGCGGCCGCGGCTTGAACCGCTTGATCTTTTTCTTCACCTCGAAATTCCAGGACACGTCTGTGATCAAATCTTTCAGGATCGGAAACGCCTTCATCGGTTCGATCGTCACCGGTTTATCGGTTGGCAGATCGCTCATCCGCGTCATGCACATGAGTTTCGGCATGCCGTTCACTTCAGCCGAACACGAGCCGCACTTCCCGGCCTTGCAATTCCATCGACAAGCGAGATCGCCCGCTTGCGTCGCTTGAATATCGTGGACGGCATCGAGCACGACCATTCCTTCCGAACATTCGACCGAGTAATTCCGGAACTCGCCGCCGCTCGCATCGCCGCGCCAGATTCGGAAGTTGACGGTGTTGTCGCTCACTTCATCTCCTCGATCGCGAGCGACGTGTCATCCCGAGCCGCGCAGACGGCGAGGGACCTCCCACAGACTGGTTGATCACGCATCGAAAATTGTGTGATCCACGCGAGTAGGTGGGGTCCTTCACTCCGTTCGGGATGACAGAATGTTCTGCTCACTTCATCTCCTCAATGACTTGCTTGAGATAATCGGGCATCTCCGGCAACGCCTCCAAACGGATTTGCATCGAGCCGTCGTCAGCCTTCGAGATCATCGTGTTCACTTTTGAAAAACCATCATCCTTGTCCGGATAATCATCGCGGAATTGCGCGCCGCGGCTTTCTTTGCGTAGCAAAGCTGCGCGCGTGATCGCCTCGGAAACGGTCAGCAGGCTTTTTAAATCCAGCGCGGTGTGCCATCCCGGATTGAATTCGCGATGTCCGATAACTCCGGCGCGGTTCGTTCGTTCCCAAAAGTTTTTCAGATGCTCCAAGGCAGATTGCATTTCCGATTCGGTCCGGACAATGCCGACATTGTCCTGCATTACTTCCTGTAAATCGCGCTGTACCGTGTAGGGATTTTCGCCCGCGCTGTTCTCGAACGGTTGCAAAGCTTCCCGCGCCACCATGTCGATCTTGTCATTGTCGATCTTGCCGGCCGAGTTTTCCTTCGCGAATTGCGCGGCGTATTCGCCCGCGCGTTTTCCAAACACGACAATATCCGAGAGCGAATTTCCGCCGAGTCGATTGGCGCCGTTGATTCCGGCCGCGCATTCACCCGCGGCAAATAATCCCGGAACGCGCGACATCTGCGTGTCCGCGTGGACGTGAATTCCGCCCATGGCGTAATGCGTGGTCGGCCCGACTTCCATCGGCTGTTCGGTGATGTC
>JBDUDM010000080.1:0-8547 GCA_040002925.1 Spartobacteria bacterium
GCGGATGAGCGAGTTCCGCAGCATGATGGAGTAGATTTCGAGGTAGCGGCGCACGTCGGAACAAAATTGTAGCGGCCGCGGTCGGCAGCGGCAAATTCACAGAATGGAACAACCAAGTCTTTTCGCGAAACTGGTCGCGGACGCAAAAACGAACATCACCGAGATTTCGCCGGAAGAGGCGGCGGCGAAATTGCAAAACAAGGAAGCGGTGATTGTCGATGTCCGGGAAAAGGAGGAGTGGGAGGAGGAACACATTCCGCATGCGATTCATCTCAGCCGGGGCACGATCGAGCTCGAGATGGAAGATCAAGTCATCGACCCGAACGCGGTGATCGTTCTGCACTGCGGCGGGGGCGGTCGCTCCGCGCTGGCCGCCGAAAGTTTGCAGAAGATGGGTTACAAAAACGTGCGTTCGATGGCGGGCGGATTAAAAGCGTGGAAAACAGCGGGCTTGCCGACGACGCAATAGCTCAACCGCCGACGGCTTGATAATGTCCGAGGCCGCGTTTCCACATGAAATGCGCGAAGGCCCAGGTCACGAACATCCAACCGGCTTGGATCAACAACGCTTGAAATAATTCCGCGCTGCGGAGTCGCTCGAGAAAAATCGCGACCGGGCAAAAGAGTTCGTAATAAAATGGCAACCATTTCATCACCGCCTGGATGCCGACGGGCATGATGTCGATCGGAAACATTTGGCCGCCGAGAAAATATTCGAACGAGTAAACGATGAACACGATGGTCGAGATCTCGAGAATCCAGAACGCCATCATGGCGAGTGAATAGGTTATGAAAAATTGCATGAATGCCGCCATCACCATCGACACCAACGCGTAGAAGTAGGTGCTCGCGCTGTGCGGCAACGCGATGAAGTCGCGATAGTAAAGAAAGATGAGCGCGATGGGCGGCAACGTGACCGCGGTATAAACGAGACGGCCGCTCAGGAAAATGCTGAAACGATATCCGAGATAGCTCAGCGGTTTCGTTAGGAAAGAATTGATCTGACCTTCGCGAATGTCGGAGGCGATTTGCCATTCGTCTTCGGTCGGCGTGACGAGATTGCTGACCAGAATGGTGAGCAGGTAGTAGTAGATCATCGAGCCGTAGTCGTAGCCGTTCAGGCCGCGGCCGCGTTCGGTGAAGACGGCGCGCCAAAGAAAGACGGTGCCGGCGAGCGGGATTAATCCGAACAGCGCGCGCAGAAAATAATTCCAACGATAAACAAAGGTGTTCTGCAGCCCGATGTTGAAGACGGAAATGTACTTGTCGATCTTGGCGATCATTTCGAGATGGCGGCGAGTTGTCGATCTTGCCACGGGCGCAGGAAGGTCAAGGCGACGATCGCGCCGATCAAAGCCATGAACATGTCCGATTGCGTGTCCCACACATCACCCTGCGTCGCGAGAAATTCCGTCGCCGCGCTGCCGCTCATAAGCGCGGTCCACCATTCGATCAATTCGTAAAACGCGCTGATGCTGAGACAAACGCTCACCACCAAAAACGGCAGCCAGCGGGGGCGATTTAAAACGCGTAGCCGAATGAAGACTTCCCGCGTGATGAGCGCCGGCACGAAGCCTTGCGCGAAATGACCGAGACGATCGTAGTGGTTTCTCTGCCAATGAAAAATGGGTCGCAGCCAATCGAATAACGGCACGCGCGCATAAGTGTAATGGCCGCCGACGCAGAGCAAACAAATATGCAGGGCGATGAAGGTGTAACAGAGAGTGGTGAAACGAAAACGTCGATAAGTTGATAGGAGAACAGCGAGGCCGATGAGTCCCGGGAAAACTTCGAGCCACCACGTTAACCGATCGTATGGTTGCCAACCTGACCACGCAAAAACGATGGCGGTGCCCGCGAGCAGGACAAGATGCGATGGCGTGATGTTCTTCACGATTTCGCGCGCGCGGACGCGAGTTCCACCGCGAGATTAATTGCCGCGATCATGCTATCGGCCCGTGCGATTCCTTTGCCGGCAATGTCGAAGGCGGTGCCGTGATCGGGACTCGTCCGCGGGAAGGGGAGACCGAGCGTGACATTCACGCCGCTGTGAAACGCATGAAGTTTTAGCGGGATCAACCCCTGGTCGTGATACATGCAGAGGACCGCATCAAATTCGCCTTCGGCCGCGCGATGGAAAACCGTGTCGGGCGGATGCGGGCCGGAAAAAATTGCGGATTGCGGATTGCGGATTGCGGATTGGAGCTGCTCCACGGCCGGCGCGATAATTTCAATTTCTTCGCGGCCGATCTTTCCTGATTCACCGGCGTGCGGATTTAATCCCGCGACGGCAATGCGCGGCTGCTCGCAAGATCGACATCGTAGAAAATCGACCAGCAAAAGTCCGACGCGGACGATTTCGGATTGTTTAAGCGCGGCCGGAACTTCGCGCAGCGGAATGTGCGTTGTGACGAGTGCGACCGATATTTCCCCCCCGGTCAAAAGCATTGCATAATTTTTCACGCCGCAACGCGCCGCGAAGAATTCCGTCTGGCCGGGAAACTTGAATCCGGCTTCGTACATGCGCGCTTTGTGAATCGGGCCCGTGACCGCCGCGTCGAACTTTCCCGTCGCGGCTTTTTCGAGCGCGACGGCGGCTGCTTTCGCCGTCTCGAGCGTCGGATTACCCAATTCACATTTTGGATATTCGCCGACGATTTCGTATTCCGCCATTTTCGAAAGCAATCCCGACTTCAACGCAAGATCGACAATCTCCGGTCCGATGCCGGCGCAATCGCCGAGCGTGATGCCGATGCGCAGCTTCGTGGTCGTGCTCATAATCGTGCTCGTGATCGAACCTTGCCCAATCGAGCACGATCACGAGCACGAGCAAGAGCACGAGTGATTGTCGATCTTGCGATCGACGACCCTAGAAGGTCTTGATGTAAGCCTTCGAGCGCAGGCTGGCGATCCAGCGTTCCTGCAAATCCTGCGCTTCGTTCTGCAGAAGCTTCTTTTCGATCTCGTCGCGTGTCTTCGCGAGCGTGCGCGTCTCGCCGCCGCGTTTCTCCTCCACTTTGAGAATGTAATAGTTTCCGCTGAATTCGATGATGTTGCTGATCTTTCCGTTCGGCAGATTGAACGCGGCCTTCTCCAGCGGCGCGGCCAGCGTCTTGCGTTCGATCCATCCCCAGTCGCCGCCCAGATCACGCGAGCTGTCTTCCGAATAAATCTGCGCCATGCGATCGAACTCCGCGCCGTTCGAGAGCTTGCTGAGAATCTCTTCCGCCATCGACTTCTGCGCGGACGCGTTGCCGTCATTCGCGTGCGCGGGAATCATGATCAGCCGCAGTTTGATCTGCTCCTTGGCCGTGAATTCTTCGCGGTGTTCCTTGTAATATTGCTCGATCTTCGCCGGCGACGCGATCATATCGCGCCGCACGTTTTTGCTGCGCATCGCCTGCACAATCATCCGCTCGGTCTCGAGTTTTCGAAATTCTCCGAGGCTATAATTTTGCGCTTCGAGTGTTTTGATAAAGGTGTTGCGGTCGCCGCCGAAATTTTCGCGGATCATCTCGTGCACGCGTTCGTCGATGTAATGATCGGGAATTTGGAAGCTTTCCTTTTTGAACGCCTGAATAATTAGCTGGCGATCAATCAAATCCTTCAGGGCCGCTTCGCGCGCTTCCTTGATCTTTTTGGCCAGCTCCTCGCCGCTGTATTGCGAACGTAATTGTTTATCGCGCGGCGCCACCAGGGTGCGGACTTGCGAGAAGGTAATGATGTCGCCGTTCACGACGGCGGCGATGCCATCCACGATCTCGGGATCGGCCGCGTAGGCGGCTCGGCACAAGGGCGGGAAAGGCAGCAGCAACGCCGCGATCGTTAAAAAAATTAGGGAACGAATCATGAGAATTTGCGCATTAGCTCCAGAACTTCGCTTAAATGCTGATCGATTCTACCGGCCACTAAACGAGGGAATTTGCCGCCCACAAGTATAAATTCCCCGCGCTGCGTCAGCATCAGCTTACTTTCGCGCGCTTCCACCCGGGTAATCCGCGTTTTTGCCGCTCGCAGCTTGATCTCGGTAATGAGGAACAAATTCTCCACTGCCACCGGCAGCTTGCCGAAACGGTCGCGCCAATCTCGCTTCAACCGTTGCAACTGTTCCGCCGCGCTGATCTCCGCAACGCGGCGATAAGCCTGAATCCGCAGCCCTGTTTCGTTGATGTAACTGCTCGGGATAAACGCGGGCACCCGTTCGTCGTCGCCGAGCTGCGCGAACTCCGCTTCGTTCGTCGCCACAAAATCGAAGCGAACATCGACATCGATATACAGGCGCGCCTTGTCCCCTTTGAGTTGCGCCACTGTTCGCTTGAGCAACTGACAGTAAAGATCGAACCCGACCGCGGCGATGTGTCCGCTCTGCGCGGTGCCGAGAATGCTGCCGGCGCCGCGAATTTCCAGATCGCGCATGGCGATGCGGAAACCCGCGCCTAACGAGCTATATTGTTTGATGGCGTTGATTCGTTTGCGCGCCGCGCCCACCGTCATCATCTCGCGGGGCAGAAGGAGATAGGCATAGGCTTTGTGCTCGGCGCGACCAACGCGCCCGCGCAGTTGATAGAGATCGGCCAGGCCGAAACGATCCGCGCGATCGATGATGATCGTGTTCGCGTTTGGAATATCGAGACCGCTCTCGATGATCGTGGTGCAAACCAAGACGTCGATTTTCCCGGCGACGAAGCGTTGCATGACGCCTTCCAGTTCGTCCGCATCCATCTGTCCGTGACCAATATCGACTCGCGCATTCGGACAAAGATCGACAATCTTCTCGCGCATTCGTTCGATTGTTTGCACGCGATTGTGCAGAAAAAAGACCTGGCCCTGCCGTTCCAACTCGCGATTGATCGCATCGCGAATAATTCTTTCGTCGTAACCCGCGACCACTGTTTCCACCGGTAAGCGATTGAGCGGCGGCGTCTCGATCGTCGACATGTCCTTCACGCCGACGAGCGACAGGTAAAGCGTGCGCGGGATTGGCGTGGCCGAAAGCGTGAGCACATCGACCAGCTTGAAAAGCTCTTTGAACTTCTCTTTGTGGAGCACGCCGAAGCGTTGCTCTTCATCAATCACGACCAGGCCGAGATCTTTGAAGACAACATCGCCGGAGATAAGTCGATGCGTGCCGACGACGATGTCGACGCCGCCATCGCGCAAAAGTTGTAGCACTTTCTTCTGTTCGCCCTGCGTGCGGAAGCGGCTCAACATCTCGACCTGCACCGGATAATCGAGCATGCGTTGGCGAAAAACTTCGAAGTGTTGTTGCGCCAGCACCGTCGTGGGCGCAAGCACGGCCACCTGTTTTCCATCCATTACCGCCTTGAACGCGGCGCGGATCGCCACCTCCGTTTTGCCGAAGCCGACATCGCCGCAGATCAATCGGTCCATCGACCGCGGACGTTCCATGTCGATCTTTGTGTCGAGGATCGCCTTGAGTTGATCGGGCGTTTCGCGAAACGGAAACGAATGTTCGAACTCCATTTGCCATTTCGTGTCCGGGCCAAAGGTGTGGCCGGTTTGCGTTTCGCGTTCGGCTTGCAACGCCAGCATCTTGCCCGCGTAATCAAAAATGGATGCAGCGGCAGTGCGTTTCGCCCGCGCCCATTTCGCATCGGCTAACGAACTGAGCGGCGGCGATTTTTTCCCGACGCCGACGTAACGCGAAACCAAGTGAGCTTGCTCAAGCGGCACGTACAATTTCGCATCGTCCGCGAATTCCAGGACGAGAACTTCCTGGTCCTGGCTCGTCGCCAATTTTTCGACTCCGACGTAGCGGCCGACCCCGTGTTCGAGATGGACGATGTAATCGCCCTCATTCAGCTCGCTGAAATCGATCTGCGTGCGGTGGCGTTCCGCGCGATGCAATCTGCGACGCGCATGCGGAGCAAACCGGCCGAATAATTCCGCGGCGGACAACACCACGATGTTCGCCGGCGGAAAACAGAATCCGCGCAGTAGCGTGCCTTCGACAAGATCGACATCTTCCAATGCGGCATCGCCGACCACTTCCCGAAAGCGTTCGATCTCGCCTTCGGTCTGAAAATAAATCGCGATGTGCGATTTCTGCGCGCGCCATTCGTTCAAGCGCGCGATGAAGTGCGCGCGTTTCGTTTCGGCAAGAATAAAATCGCCCATGCCGAATTCGCCGACGTCACAATCTTGAAACGCCGTGCTGAAATCTTCCGGTCCTTTCTCAATCCAGCCCTCGCTGATTCGAATTTGTGGCTCACTCGCATCTTGACTGCTTAAAGCAGTCATCACCTCCGGCTCGATGTCGATCTTGAGATGATCGTCGGCAATGTAATCGCGAACTTTGCCGGTCTGGTCCTCGACCGCGCCGACCAGGATGTCGATCTTGCGCAGGTCGCGCACGGAAGTTTGCGTATCGATATCGAACTCGCGCAGCGATTCGATTTCGTCGCCGAAGAATTCCGCGCGCACCGGCAATTGCGATTGCCACGAGTAAAGATCGACAATCCCACCGCGGACGGCGAACTGGCCGCGCGTGGTGACTTGCGTGCAGCGCTCGTAACCAGCTGCGCTGAGTTTTTCCAGAAGCGACTCCATAGCGATGGTTTGTCCGCGCGCGAATGCGATGGAGTTGGATTGAAGCGCGCCGCGTTTCGGCGCGGATTGATCGAGACTCGCGCGCGTCACGATGACGATGTGCGGCCAACGTTCATTGTCGATCTTGCCGAGGATGGAAAGTCGTTCGGCCGCGATTTCCGGATCGGGCAAAATGTTTTCGACGGCGGCGAACTCGACTTCGGGAAGCAATTCGGCATTCGGCAACCAGTTCAGCAAACTGTCGTAGAGACGTTCCTGGGTGCGGATGTTTGGGCAGAGCACCCAAAGTGTCTTGTCGATCTTGCGCGCGAGGGTGGCGACGAGAAACGGCTGCGCTGAATCGATGACGTGCGAAAACGCGACCGCTCCTGCTTGATTGTCGATCTTGCGCAGCTTTTCGGCGATCGGCGCGGATTGCGCGACGAGCGGGAGCAGATCGACCGGTTTTTTCACGGCGAACGTTCGCCGAAAGTGAAGCTAAGCGAAACTAGGGTACGATCGTGACCGGAGTTCCGGGCGAGACCGATTTGAAAAAGTTTTCCGCCATGAACTCCGGCATGCGGATGCATCCATGCGAAGCAGGATATCCGGGCAGATAACCCGCGTGCATTCCCACGCCGCCGACGATGCGCATGAAATAAGGCATGGGCGCGCCTTTGAAGTGACTACCCGGCGGTTTGGCATCGTCGATAGAAACGTTCGGTTTTACGACCGTGCCGGCAGCGTCAACGAAGTCGCCATATTTGCTCGAGACATGGGCGACATCTTTTTGGGTGATGGAGTATTTTCCGGCCGGTGTAACCAAGCCTTCGCGTCCGGTGGAAAGTTGGGAGATGCCGACGAGCAAGCCGTTTTTATAAAAATAGGCGCGCTGTTCGCCGAGGCTGATCTTAATGGAAGGCTTGCCGCCGATGCTGTCGCCATCCCAGTAGGAAATGCTGTCCGGCGGTGCGCCGGAAGTAGGCTGGGCGCCGTGAACACCGCCAAGGTATTGATTTTGAGTCGAGAAACGCGGGTCTTCCTCGCAAGCGGCGAGCAGCAAAACAGCGAGGACGGCAATGGGAGTGGATGCGCGGAGAATGGGGCGAAACATATATTTTTCCGGTCGAACCTTTCACTGACGCGCTCACCAAAGTCAAGAGAGCGTGCGGTGCGCGGAGTAAGCGCCCGCTTGAATAGTCTCCGCTTTGGCTCCACTTTCGCACGTCTCGACCGCGCGGTAATTATGCCTACTTACGAATATTCCTGCTCCAAATGCGGAAAGGGTTTTGAAGCCTACCAATCGATGCGGGACGATGCGTTTTCGCAATGCCCGAAGGAACTCTGCCGGATGCGGAAATGGGGCCATGGGAAAGTAAAACGCCTGCTCGGAACGGGCGCGGGTTTGATCTTCAAAGGGTCCGGATTTTACAGCACGGATTACCGGAGCAATTCTTACAAAGAGGGGGCCAAGAAAGATGCGCCTGCTCCCGCGGCTGAAAAATCAGCGGCCTCGGGCGAAAGCGGCGGCAAAGCTTCCACGTCTGGCGCGTCGACTGCTACTGAATCCAAGCCGCCCAAGAAACCTGCTGCATGATCGCTACCGCTCCCAAGCTCCTTTGCCCTGAATGCCAACGCGAAAACGAGTCCGAACGCGTTTATTGCCACGATTGCGGCGCACGCCTGGATCGTTCCGCGGTCGCCCCGACCAAAGAGCCCCCCAAAGACACGCACAAGCGGCTTATGAAATTCTTCGATCCGCAACGCGCTCGGATTCGTTACTTTTTTTTAAATCGAGCAAGATGATTCTGGGCGCCGGCGCGCTCGCGATAGTCATTCAAATGCTGTTGCCATGGGACGTGCCGCAGCCGACGAAAACGCTCGTGCTCGCATCCCAGATGCGGCTGGAGATGGAAGGCGCGCTCCAGCATCACCAGCCAGCCAACTCGATTTTAGCGAAGATCAGGTGAACGCGTATCTGGCATCGTCGTTAAAAAC
>JBDUDM010000017.1:0-27672 GCA_040002925.1 Spartobacteria bacterium
CTCTTCCTCCTGATGTTCGCGAGCGGATCGCGAAGACGCTGCTCGGCTTGAAAGAGAATCCCTTTCCGCAAGGAGTACAAAAACTGAAGGCACGCGACGGCTATCGGTAATTACCGCAGCGCGGCCGCTTCTTCTTCGCGGCCTTCGAGCTCGAGCATCATCCGCTTGATGTGCGGATGCGCTTGATGCGGCGCGAGCAGGCGCAAACTTTCGGCGGTGTCGCCCCAATGCAAAACTTCAATCGGCTCCTGCCGCGTGCCCCACGAGTTCATGTCGCGCTGACTGGACATGTAGAGATCGATCGTATTGCGGCCGCTCAACGCCCAACCGTAATCATCGATTCGATAAACCTGGCCGGTCGATAACAGGCGGAACGTCGTTCCCGCCGGCCACCGTCCCCAGTCGGCCGCTGCGCTTCCGATCTTCGGTTGTTTCGCTACCGCGACCGCGCGTTTCGCGCCCTTTGCCGGCTTCGCGCTCTTTTTCGAGACCAGGCCAAGATCGACATCGTCGGTGTCGCCGACCGCGGTGGCGCGGGGCGCGACTTCCGCGCGATGGATTGCCGGGCCAGCCGCATGCAGCTCGCCGCCGAGCGCGTTGCGCGCTCCGTATTGAGTGTGATCCGCTTCGGTGTGCGTGTAGGCGGTGGTATGGACGTTTTGGAAATTATTTTTCGCCAGGCGCGCTTCGTACGCTGGCAAGGTTCGGGAAGCGGAAACGCTTGGCCCGGATTCACACGCGGAGAGAAAGATTCCGATAAACGCCGCGACCGCGGCGGAGATGATTTGGGGGAAATCAGCGCGGCTCAATTTAGATCAACGGAGTTATTAACAGTTATTCACAACCCCTTGCAACTCCTTTTTTGCGACAATTTTGCATCCGGCCACCTTTGCCGGAAGGTTGCGACATGCTCGCCGATTTCGAAAAGCACCTTTCGCAAACGTTGGAAGACATTAAATCGCAAGGTCTTTACAAAACCGAGCGCGTCATCACTTCGCCGCAAGACGCGAAGATCGACATCGTCGGCGGCAAGCATGTGCTCAACATGTGCGCGAACAATTACCTCGGCCTCGCCGATCATCCCGCGCTCATCGCCGCCGCAAAGGAAGCGCTTGATACGCACGGCTTCGGCATGGCCAGCGTCCGTTTTATTTGCGGGACGCAGGACCTTCACAAAAATCTCGAGGCCGCGTTAACGAAATTCCTCGGGACCGAGGACACCATTCTTTACCCGAGCGCGTTCGACGCGAATGGCGGCCTGTTCGAAACGCTGCTGACGGACAAAGACTTGATCATCAGCGACGAGCTCAATCACGCCTCGATCATCGACGGCGTTCGTCTCTGCAAAGCGCAACGCTTTCGTTACAAGCATAACGACATGGCCGATCTCGAAGCGAAATTGAAAGAGGCGAGCGGCGCGCGATTTAAACTCATCGCGACCGATGGCTGCTTCTCGATGGACGGGACGATCGCGGACCTGAAAACGATTGTCGATCTTGCCGGGAAATATGACGCGCTCACCATGATCGACGACGCGCACGCGACCGGATTTCTGGGCAAGACGGGACGCGGCACGCATGAATTTCGCGGCGTGATGGGCAAGATCGACATCATCACCGGGACGCTCGGCAAAGCGCTCGGCGGCGCCAGCGGCGGATTCACCAGCGGCCGAAAAGCGATTGTCGATCTTCTGCGGCAACGTTCGCGACCCTACCTTTTCTCGAACAGCGTCGCGCCGCACATCGTCGCGGCCACGCTGAAAGCGCTCGAGCTGTTGAGCGCTTCCACCGAGCTGCGCGACAAACTCGAAGAGAACACGAAATATTTTCGCGCGGCGCTGACCGAGCGCGGCCTAACGATCAAACCCGGCACGCATCCGATCGTCCCGATTATGATCGGCGACGCGGCCAAATCGCAGAAGTTCGCTGCGCGCATGCTCGAAAAGGGCGTTTACGTGATCGGCTTTTTCTACCCGGTAGTGCCGCACGGAACTGCCCGCGTTCGCACGCAAGTGTCGGCCGCGCATTCGCGCGAAGATTTGGAGTTTGCGGTCAAGGCCTTCGCCGAGACGAACGAAGAGCTGAAAGAACTGTAGGGGACGCAGTTAGCGTCCCAGGGAAGCCAACGGCTTCCCCTACAAAAGAGACTTAAGCGTGCAGCGCGATGCTAGAGCCGACCCAGGTTTTGTCTTTATTGAAATTGACGCCCATCATTTGGCCCTGGCTCATCCGGACCAGATTGTTCACCAGCGTAGGATGTCGATCTTGCTCCGGCCAGACGAACATCATGCGGATTTCGGCTTTTGATTTCGGTCCGTCTGGCGTCGGAACGAACTCGACGTAACGGACCCTTTTTTGCAAAATCCATTCGCGCGGATTTTTGAGCGCCGAAAGTTTTTCGCGCGTCGGCTCCATCTCCACGCCGAGCCCGGCGAAAGAATAGAGCGGCTTCAAAACGTACATGTCGATCTTTCCGTCGGCGGGAAATTCGTCCGCGAAATACGCGGGGGACGTGTGCTCTGTCTTTAAAAACGGCAGCGAATGTTTGCTGATCCGAAAATACCAGTTCGGATGGCCAACCCACTTCACGTCGAGATCGTCGTGAAATTGAAACGATGTCTCCAGATCGGGCCGGCGAATGAGTTCGTCGAAGATGACGCGGTTGTAAATCCGTTCGACGCGCACTTCGCGTCCGTCGCGCTCGTAAAATAATTGCCGGCCGCGCTTCTTCAATTTTGTCAGGCACACCGATTGGATACCGAGCATCGACTCGGTCGCAGCGAAATCGATGCGCGTTTTTTGTTTGTCCGGCTCGATCTCCAGTAGAATTACATTCTCAGGATTCGCATTATCTATGATCGCTTTGCGCAGCAGCTCCAGGTAATCCGCGTCTTTGACCCCGCCGAAAGACGAGGTCCAATTTTGCGGAATCGCGGAGTAAGCCCCGCGCATGCAGCCGAGCAATAGCCATTGAAAACCGAACAGGCTGGGGAATGCCTGGAGCTCGATCAAACGCGGGACGAGCCGATCGCCTTCGATGCAAATTCCGAAATCGACGACGAGAAAATTCGGATGCGCGGATTCGTTAGGAACTTCGAGGCCTTTCGGAATCGCGTCCTGCGAATGCCGCACGAAGTCCGGCGTGCGGACAAGATCGACAATCGTATTTGCGGCCCGGGTCACTTCGTCGGTGAATTCCCGGGTCAGGAAGATCGGTGATTCCGAAACGCGAAAATCGGCCGGCCATTTCTCGGTTTCGTTTACGCAACGCAAAAGCGCGGCGTACTTCTCAGCCGTAAAATCGGCGTTGAATTTTGAGCGGAGCGCGGGCTCCATGATTTAGATCAAAAACTTGCCGGCCTTCATCACCGGTTCGCCGTCGAACCAAATGTCGAAGTCGCGACCGACGCAATCGATGTGCGTCTTCGAAATCCAATTGGCGCCGGTGTGCTCGGAGTAAGGGTGACCGAAGGCGATGTGGACGCCGGGGATTTTTTCGTCCTGCAAAATATTTCCGATGACGCGGCTGCAAGCGGTGTTGGTGCCGATGGCGAATTCGCCGACGCGATTGCTATTCTCATCCGTGCTGGTGTAAGCGCGGAACTCTTCGAGTAACTCGCGATGATCGCAGGCAAGATCGACAATGCGATTATCGCGAACTTCGATGGTAAGCGGCGCGTCGTGGATGTCGCCGTATTTGCTGCAAAGATAATCGCCGACCACGCCGTCGACGACGAATTTGCCGTTGCTGTTCGCCGGCGCGGTGAAAATTTCGCCGCCGGGAAGGTTGCCCCATTTATCCGGCGTGATGATGCCGCTGGTTTTCAACCATTTCAGCTTCGGCGAAAACTCGGCCTCGAAATCGGTGCCGCTCGGCGTGTGGCAAGTGATGCGCTCGGCCATGCGCGCGCGTTCGATCAAGCGCTGGCTGAGCGCGTCGATGGCGTTGAAGTCGGCGCGCATTCCTTGGAGCATGATCTCGCGGGTAATGTTGACCATGTGGCCGTGGCGAATGTGTTGCCGGTTCACGATGTCGCTCATCTGCATGCGTATGCGAAGTTCGCCGCGCTGCGATTGCGCACAGAAGATCGACACTTGCGATTGCGCAAGGTCGTCGAGAATGACCTGCGGCATGTTCGTGAGGGGACGCGTTTCGTAATTTTCCAAAACGAACACGGCATGTTCGGACCCGACTTCTTCAACTTCGGATTGCAACGCGGCGGCGATGTCGCGCGAAGCTTCGTCGGTGATGATGGTGATGCGTTCTTCTGGCTTGAGTCGCAGACAAGTGCGAATGGCATTGCGCGCGCCGGGCACAAGCTCTTGGTCGATGATGTCGATGGTCAGGCGGTCGGGCATTTTGGAGGGAAGAGGATTACGCGGGAAGGTCAGCTTGTCGATCCATTCACGCTCAATCCTTCGTAGGTTTCGGCGACGATTTGATCGACCACTGCTTTGATATCCTGGGTGCGTTCGAATGCGGCCAGTTGTCGATCCGCGCCGGTGCCTTCGCGCATAATGCGTTCGATGTGCGCCATTTCCTTTTTGCTGCCGAGTTCATCTACTTCGCTGGCGATGAATTCGAGCAGTTCGTTGATCAAACTGCGCGCTTCCACTTCCGTTTCGCGGCCAAAGTCGATCAGTTTTCCATCGATGCCGTAACGCGACGCACGCCAGCGATTCTCATCGAGCAACCGGCGCCGATAAAGCCGGAAGGTCGTATTCTGCTCCAGTAATTTATAAAGCTTCGACACGACAGCCTGAATCAACGCGGCGATGGCAAGGGTGTCGTCGACGCGCGACTGCGCATCGCACACGCGCACTTCAAGCGTGTCGAAAAATGGATGCAGCCGAATGTCCCACCAGATTTTTTTGGGGTTGTCGATGCAACCGGTGCGCACGAGCAGCTCGCAATAATCTTCGTACTCGGAGAGCGATTCGAACGCATCCGGAATTCCCGTGCGCGGAAAACGCTCGAACACTTTGAGCCGATAACCTTTTAACCCGGTGTTGTGACCAACCCAGAACGGCGAGTTGACCGAGAGCGCGTAAATGTGCGGAAGAAAATAACGCGCCTGGTTCATGACGTGAATGGCGGTCTCGCGTTCCGGGATGCCGACGTGCACGTGCAATCCGAAAATGAGATTCGCGCGCGCGAGCAACTGCATGTCCTTGACGATTTCTTTATACCGCTCGCCTTCGGTGATGAGCTGGTCGCGCCAATGTGAGAACGGATGCGTGCCGGCGGAAGCGATCTTCAATCCGGCTTTGCCGGCAAGAGTCGCCAGCTTGCTGCGCAAATCCAGAACGTGCGAACGCGCATCGGTAACGGATTGGCAGATTTCCGTTCCGAGTTCGACCACGGATTGGTGCATCTCCGGCTTGATCTGCTCCTTGAGCGTGACTTTGCCGCCTTCGAGAATCTCCTGAATGTGCGAACGCAATTCGCGCGTCTCCGGATCGACAATGGCGAACTCCTCCTCGATCCCGAGCGTGAAGGTGTGGTCTTTGAGTTTAGTAAACATGGCGGCGCCGCGTCTAACAAATGTCTCTCAAAAACAGGGCGCTGTCATCCAGCCCCGCAGACGACCAGGAGTGATTGTCGATCTTACGCGAGATCGGCGAGGCTGCGCATGTTCACGGCGGATTGGAGGAACTTGCCCCAACTGCAATTGTTGCGGCCGGGAACGTGTTCGCGCGCTTTGCGGATCGCCATGTCGGAGACTGCTTCGACGACCCACTCGAAGTTCGCCTGACCGACCGACGCGACTTCTGCATCCGGTGCTGGATTGCAAAAATCGATCGCGAGCGGAACGCCGTCGCGAATGGCAAACTCAACCGTGTTCAAATCGTAACCGAGAAATTGATTCAACGTCAGCACACCGTCGTGCACCTTTTGCAAAATCTCGGGCGGGGTCTGCCACTCGGTTTGATAACGCAGATGATAGGGATGGCGCGGTTCGTAAGGCATGATGCGCACGTTGCGTTGATCGATCGAATAACAACGGAAGTACATGTCGAACTTCACTTCTTCCTGCAACATCATGACGAGCTGACCGGTTTCGTTATAAGCGCGGAAGAATTCGTCGGGATCGTGCAAGCGATAGACATTCTTCCATCCGCCGCCGGCGAAAGGTTTGAAGAAGGCGGGCCACCCGACGTAAGCGAAAATCTCTTCCCAGTTCATCGGGTAAGCGAGGTTGCGAAATGAATTGTCGCTAGTGTCGGGCGGCGGTTGGTTCGAGGGCAACAGCACCGTTTTCGGAACGGCCACGCCGATCTTCGTAGCGAGCGCGTTGTTGAAAAACTTTTCGTCGGCGCTCCACCAGAATGGATTGTTCACGACGGCGGTGCCGGTGAGGGCGGCGTTCTTCGACCACGCGCGATAAAAAGGTACGTCCTGCGAAATGCGATCGATGATAACGTCGTATCCGCACGGTTCGCCCTGGGCCACCTTGTCGATCTTGACGTACTCGGCCACGATATCTTTGCCGCCGGTTTTTTGATTCACCCGCTCGACAAATGCCGGCGGAAAGCTGCCTTCCTGTCCAAAAAGAATTCCGATTTTTTTCATAGATTGTGAGTTGAGAAGAACCGCGGTTCACAGCTTCGACAAATAATACGGCAGCATTTCCCGCCAATACTTCCAGTCGTGGCCGCACCATTTCCGGTCGTCGAGCCAATGCTGGATGCCTTTCGCGTTCAAAATCTCGGACAGCCGATAAGATTCGTGGCGCGTGTTATCCCATTCGCCGGTGCCGAGGATGATGCCTAGGTGGCCGCACTTCCAGGGATCGGTCACGTTCGGCAGATATTCGTACGGACTGTTGAAGTAAATATTCTCGTCGTGATAACCGTGGAAGAAATCGCTGATGTCGAATGAGCCGCTCAAGCTGATGAAATGGCTGACCAGATCGGGGTGGCGAAAGGCGATGTTGCCCGCATGATAGGCGCCGAGACTCGCGCCACTGACCGCGACGCGATGCGCGTTGCATTCCCGGCGCGCGTGTTCGAACACTTCTCCCACGATCACGTTCTCGTAGGCATTGTGGGTCCGCATCCGATCGGCCGGATGGATCGCCTTGTTGTAAAAACTGTCGAGATCGATCGCGTCCGGACAATAAACGGTGAGCCGACCAGCATCGATGTAGCTCGCGACAGCGCCGACCAAACCGAAGTCTTTGTTTTGGTAAAAGCGACCGAAAGAAGTTGGGAAAAGAATCAAGGGCAGGCCGCCGCCATCGCCGAAGACGAGCATCTCGAATTCGCGGTTCAAGTGCGGCGTATGCCATTTAATATGACGCTCGTTCATCCCTGGTCATTGGAGCGAAGGCGCCGCCGAAGTCGAGAAATCTCTTGCCGCGAAATCATCCAATTGGCGCAGGCCAAAGCGCGACAGATTCCTCGACAAGTTCGGAAGGAGAGACGATGCATTTCGGCTTTATGTCGGAACACACGCTCACCGGAAACATTCAGGAGCACCGCGGATTTCGCTCGAAGATCCTCGGTAATCGTCGCGATGTGCTGGTGTATCTGCCGCCGGGATATCGCCGTTTTTCCCGCGCGCGCTATCCGGTTTTGTATGTGCAGGATGGCCAGAATGTTTTCGACGCCGCGACTTCATACACCGGAGTCGAATGGGGTATGGACGAAACAGCGCAGCGTCTAATCCAGGAAAACTTGATCGAGCCGGTGATTATCGTGGCGGTGGCGAACGCGGGGACGGATCGCATTCATGAATACGTGCCAACGCGCGCGTTGGTGGAACGCGACAGCAAAGAGCGAAGCAAAGGGCGCGCGCGGAAATATGGGCGTTTCCTCATCGAAGAATTGAAGCCGTACATCGACAAGCGCTATCGCACGAAGCCGGATGCGGAATTTACCGGCCTGGCCGGCTCTTCGCTCGGCGGGCTACTCACCATGTGTCTCGGTCTTTGGTTTTCCAATGTCTTTACGCGGCTTGCGGTGATGTCGCCGTCGGTCTGGTGGGACGACGAGGTGATCGTGAAAATGGTGGAGAGCCTCGAGGAAAAGTTGCCATTAAAAATTTGGCTCGATACCGGTACGGCTGAACCCGGCTGGGAAAAAACCCGAACGCTGCGCGACAAGTTGGTCGAGTGCGGGTGGCGTTTACACGACGACCTATCTTACATCGAAGCGGGGGGCGCGGATCATAGCGAAGGGGCGTGGGCCGCGCGGGTGGATTCTGCAATGCGGTTTTTGTTTCCGCCGCCGCCACCGCTCTGATCGATTGTCGATCTTAGCGACCGACCGGCGGCTCGGGCGGATTCGGCGGGAGCGGGCCCGGATGCGGAGTGGGCGCTGGAATCGGCATGGGCGGTCGTGGAGTCGGCGCGGGAATTGGTTCGATCGGCATGGCCTAAAGTCGGACGTTCAGGCCGAACAGCAACTGCGCACTCATTGCAGCGGCTTGCCGTAAACGTGATAGACGCGGGTGAAGCCGCCGACGAACTCTTCGTCTTTCTCGAAATTAAATTCGCGCTTGTCCGCCAGCCAAGCCAGCTCGCGTGGACCGTCGGGATGGTTCGGATCGTAGCAAATGTACTTGTCGATCTTAGCGCCGCGGGGCGAAGGCTTTCGCCCGTAAACTAAAACCGAATGATTGATGTGCAGAGTTGGATAATCGGAGAGATAAGCGACGAATAATCCGCCACGAGTAAGCGTGGCATTGAGTTCCGCGCGAGTTTCTTCCTGATACTGCACCCGGTGATTAAAAAACATCCGGCCGTTCCCGACCCGGAAATAAGTGGGCCAGCCTAAACCGATGTTCTCCTGCAAAACACGACTGCGAGTTTTGCTTAGTTGCCGCAGATTTGCGTAACCGGAAAAAACGATGCGCTCGTTTTCGGGCAGCGGAGAATGCCACGGCTGTCGATGCGCAATGTTGCGAATGCGATGCGCTAGTTCCTTGTCGTCGAGCGGCCGACCTCGCGGATCGAAGCGCGCAAATTTTTTAAACTGCACGGCCGTCCGGCTCATGACGAAACATCGCCGCGTGTACCGCTCCGATTTCTCTCTTTCCGCGCCGGTTTTACGAATCGGAACACCGTTGCGATAGGCGAACACGGTCGAGTTCGCGAACGCAAGCGTGTCGCGATCGAAACGGAAATCGGAAGCGCGCGCGCCGCTTACAGCCAGGGCGAGTCCGAACCAACAAAGATAAAACGCCCTCCAGTCCTCGTTTTTTCTCACACAGAAGATCGCGTCGACGCCGTGCTTTTGCCTTCCTCGAAGTTTCCGAGAGCGCGGAATTTTTCGTAACGTTTCTTGAGCAGCTGCTCGATCGGATGTTCGAGAAGTGCTTCGAGGTTACGGCGCAACGCATGTCCGACATTGGCGGCGGCCAAATCGTGATCGCGATGCGCGCCGCCTGCGGGTTCGCGAACGATTTCATCGACCACGCCGAGTCGAAGAAGATCGTCGGAGGTCAACTTGAGCGCTTCCGCCGCTTCGGGCGCATGGCGACGATCGCGCCACAAAATCGCCGAACACGCTTCCGGACTGATGACCGAGTAATAGGCGTTCTCCAAAATCAAAACGCGATCGGCCACGCCGATGCCGAGCGCGCCACCCGACCCGCCTTCGCCGATTACGATAGCGACGCTTGGCACGCGCAGATGCATCATCTCGCGCAGATTCACCGCGATCGCTTCGGAAATGTGGCGCTCTTCCGAGCCGATACCGGGAAATGCGCCGGGCGTGTCGATCAACGAAATCACCGGCATCCCAAATTTTTCGGCGAGCCGCATCAACCGCAGCGCCTTGCGATAACCTTCCGGATGGGCGCAGCCGAAATTGCGCATCACGTTTTCTTTGGTGTTGCGGCCTTTTTGGTGCGTGATCACCACGCAGCGATGCGGTCCGAGTCGCGCCAATCCGCTCGGCATCGCTTTGTCGTCACCGAAAAGACGATCGCCGTGCAATTCCGTCCAATCGGTGAAGCAACGTTCGATGTAATCGAGGGCGAACGGGCGTTGGACATGCCGCGCGATTTGGACGCGCTGCCACGCCGTCAGATTGTCGTAAATATCATGGCGGGTCCGCTCGATCTTTCGCTGCATCGCCTCCACTTCCGACTCAAGATCGACATCGTGCTCGTCGGAATGGCTGCGCAGTTCCTGCAATTTCCTCTGCAATTCGAAGATCGGCTTTTCAAAATCGAGCGGCTGCGAATCCATTTTAATTAGTCGGTAATGGTGACAGGCGTCGTCTTGTTTACAAGGCCACTAAGCTCTTCCACGTCGCTCGCATTCAATCCCAGACCCACCGGAGGCGGCGGTTGTTCAAGATTTGGATGCGCGCTGTCCGGCACCGAGTAGATCGTGTAAGCGGCGGAGGCGAGTCGAATCCAACGGGTGCTCCCGACGTATTCCTTCGTGCCGAACCCGACGCGTTTGCCCCCGCGGAATGCCATTACTTCCGACACTTTCGTCATCACTTTAGGCGCCTGCTTCGGCGCTAATTTTTCGTCGCGGATATGGTACTGCTTAAAGAAATTTCCGTGGTCGAGCAACACGACCAGCTTCACTTTGCGTTGCGCGACAATCGAAAATTGCGGATGCGAGATGAGTAACTTCTCGCCGATGTGCAGCATCGTGCCGTTAAGATTGTTCATCCGCATGATCAACTCCGGCGTCGATTTCACTTTTCGCGCGACGTTTTGAAGCACGTCCCCCGGCCTAACGATGTATTCCTGTTTCTCGGGCGAGGGCGTGCGCGAAAGCAGGATCTCCACGTTAATTTCGCCCATCATGTCCTTGGCTTCGTCAGCATGATTGCCGTTTGGATATTTTTGGATGAACGCCATCAACGCCTGGCGCGCCTCAATCGCGTTGCCTTCCTGCCGCACTTTCGCCGCAGCTTGAAATTCGGGCAGGCTAATGTCCGCGCGCGCCTCCGGCACGGTTTCGCCGCGCTGCTCTTTTTCCACAGCGATCTGTTGTTTAAAGAAAAGGCTGTAACCGAAAAATGCAGCGGCGCCGAAAATGATCAGCGCCAAGAATAGAGCGAAGAGCCACTTCATCGACGTAAGGAAATTTCAGCCGCGGTATTCACGGCGCGCAGGAACAAATAACCTCAGCTTTCCTTTTCCGCCTCGAGGCCGGGAAAGAAGCGGTGCCAGAATTTCGCAAGCGCGCGACCGTCTTCATGGCTCCAGGTGAAGTGGCAATCTTCGCAGTAAAATTCCTTCGGGAAAATCCGCATCGTGAAAAGAATGCTGGCGATCGCCGGCGTCAGAAACTTGCGCGTTAATTGCGGGTATTCGATTCGCGAGGAATTGCATTGCGGGCAACGAATGATCGCGGCGCCGATATCGGGATCGCTCGTTTCCCATTCGACCAAAAGATTCTGCGCGCGTTCGAAATCATTATCGTCCACCTGCAGTTTCACATTCGCCTGCGGCTTGGACATGAAGACCGCCTTTTGCAGATGGCTCTCATTATGAATGTCCGCCTTCAGGCCGGACTCCTGGAGCCGCTCCTTCAGGTGTTTCGCCTTGGTCGGTTCGTCAAACGTTGCGATCGTCACCATAAATTGCTCGCGCTGTGGACGCGTTCGTTTTGATCAAACATCAACTAACGCCCGAGTGCAAGATCAGGCGGCGGGAACCATTTATAGAGCATCAGGTAAACGAGCACGCCGGTCACCGAAACATAAAGCCAGATCGGCATGGCCCAACGCGCGACGCGACGATGCTTATCCCAGCGCCGTTGAAAAACCGGAATCAAAGTTAGGATGACTAACGGCAGCGTCGTGAACGCCAGCAGCACGTGTGAGATCAACATCGGGAAATAAATCCACGCCACCCAACCGGTGAATCCGGACGATTTCTCGCCCACGTGCACGTGATAAGTGACGTAGCCGATGAGAAATAAGGTCGATGAAATGATGGCCGCGATCATGCAAGCGACGTGGCGCTGCCAGAAATTGCGCCGGATCCAATACCAGCCCACCGAAATAAAAATGGTGCTGATAAAATTGAGTGACGCGTTGATCGCGGGCAGATCCTGAATCGACATATCGATAGCTCGCTGCAAATTGTAGGGCGTCTGTGTCAGACGCCAACTTAAACAGCGTTTCACAGAAACGCCCTACAATGCCACCCATTCTGGAACCGCCTTCCGCACCCACGCAAGATCGACAATCACCTTTCGCGCGGCGATTCGTTGTCACCGCGATCCGTTTTGCCATCGTTCTCGTCATCGCCGCGCTCATCAGCGGGGGTTGGTACCTTGCTAAAAAAGGATTTGGCCGGAAATCGCGTCAGCTCGTCGCCGAAGAACTGCGCAAACACGGCGTCGAAGCCAAGATCGGTCATCTCACGCTCGATCCCTTTCGCGGGCTCATCGCGCGCGATGTCCGCATTTACGATTACAAAAATCGCGAGAACAGCATCGCGCTTATCAGTGAAATCTCGCTCGACATCAATTACGGCGCGCTGCTCCATCGCCAGGAATTTTTAAACGCGGTCGATGTCCGCGACGCGCAGCTCACCCTGCCGTTGCCCGGCTCGAAAAAGAAAGGGGAGAAGCCGCAGCTCAAACATTTTCACGCGCATGTCGATTTTCCGCCGGAGCAAATCTACGTCAGCCAGGCCGAAGGATTATTTTGCGGCGTGCGCCTTTCCGCCACCGGGCAACTGATCAAGCGCGCCAATTACAAAGCAAAACCACCGCTCACGGAAGAGGAGTGGCAAAAGCGATTGTCGATCTTGCGGCGCGTCGTGACCGAGCTGCAAAAGTTTAGCTATCCGCGTCAGCATCCCTCCCTCCAGATCAAGTTCAACGGCGACATCGCCGACATGGAAAATGCGCGGGTCGAAGCGACCTTACGCGGCGAGCGCGTGCGGCGCGAGCAGTACGAGCTGAGTGATCTGCTCGTTACCGCCGAGTACGCCGATCAGCGCTTAAACGTAAATCAGTTCGAATGGAAAGACGCGGCCGGTGCGTTTTCCGCGCGTGCCGACTGGGCCCGCGCCGATGGCGCCGCCAATTTCCGCGCGCGCAGCAGCATCGATCTCAAGTCGCTACTTGATGCTTTCGGCCTCGGTCGCCTAACGACCGATGCGACATTCCAGACGCCGCCGAACATCGAGGTCTCCGGCACCGGCCAATTGGGCGAGGAACGTCCGCAGCTGAAAGTCATCGGGCACGTCGGCATCGACAGCTTCACTTATCACGCCGTGCCCCTGACCGATCTGAGCGCGGATTTTTCGTGGGATGGCGAACGAACGCTCGTGCGCGATTTGCGCGTGAATCAGGAGAGCGGCCAGCTCAAGGCCGATCTCCTCGACGCGCCGGATAACCTTCGCTTAAACATCGACAGCACGATCAGCCCCGTCATTGCGAAGGGATTTATCTCGCCGGAAATGCAGAAATTTCTCGACGAATGGGAATGGTCGAAGCCGCCGGCGCTTCATCTCGAGATTCGCGGCCCCGATCACGATCCGAAATCGTGGCAGGGCGATGGTACCATTGCGTTGAGTCGGACTCGCTTCCGCGGCGCGTGGCTGAAAAACGGCGAATCGAAGATTCATTTCGGCGACGGCGCCGTCAGCTACGACGGATTCCGGGTCGAGCGCGAGGAGGGAACTGCCACCGGCAATTTCACCTACGATTTCAAACAGCACGAAGTACGGCTGTCGAATATCAAGAGCTCGCTGAATCCGGCCGAGACCATTGTTTGGATCGACCCGAAGCTTTTGAAAACGGTCACGCCGTATAAATTTCGGCAGTCGCCCAGCATAACTGCGAGCGGGCTCTACCAATTCGGCGGAGGCAAAGACACCAAGATCGACATCAACGTCGATGGTGCACGCGGGATGGATTACGTCTTTCTCGGCAAGACGCTGCCGTTCGATCGCGTGTCCGGAAAACTGATCTTCACCCAGGATCACTTGAAGATTGTCGATCTTAACGGCGCTATTTTTTCCGGTAGCGCACGCGGCGGCGCCGATATTTCGCTCGCGCACGACGATCCCCGTTATCACGCCAACATCACCGCCGAGCACATCGACTTTCCGCGCCTAACGGATCTCTATTACAATTTCGAAACCTCGCATGGGCAATTGAGCGGCAGTTACGATTTCACCGGTCTCGGCAGCGACTCGCGCACGATGAAGGGTAAGGGCAAACTCGAAGTGACAAACGGCGACGTCTTTGCCATTCCCATCTTTGGCCCGTTGTCCGGCATTCTCGGCAGCCTTCTTCCGGGAACCGGTTATAGCATTGTGCGCAAAGCCACGGCGAACTTCACCATAAAAGACGGAACCATTCACACCGAGGATTTCGAAGCGGCCGGCAATCTTTTCAGCATGCTCGGCCACGGAGATATCCATTTCCTCGATGACAAACTCGATTTCACCGTGCGCATGAGCGCGAACGGTCCGGGTCTTTTGCTCATACCAGTCTATAAACTTTTCGAATACGTCGGCGAAGGCAGTCTCAAGAAACCGGACTGGCATCCGAAGCGATTTTGATTCCGCCATCAGGCTGTAGTGGCCGCCGTCCTCGGCGACAGGTGATTAAACGTTCTGCCGCTGAGGACAGCGGCCCCTACAGAAAAATTCTTCTCGGCGCGCACATGTCGATCGGCGGCGGCGCGCATAGGGCGATCGAACGCGGATCCTCGATCAAATGCACCGCGATGCAAGTGTTCGTGAAGAACAACATGCAATGGTTTGCGCGGCCGATCACGCGCGAAGAGATCTCCGCATTCTGCCATTATGCGCAACGCGGACAGTTATTGTCGATCTTCGCGCACGCCAATTACCTCTTCAATCTCGCTGCGACCAATCCGCAGTTTCACGCCAATTCCATTCGCACCTTGTCGGAGGAACTCACCCGCGCGCATCAGCTCGAGCTGCCATTTCTGGTTTTACATCCCGGCGCCCATCTCGGTGCGGGCGAAGAAGTGGGTTTGGACAAAATCGTCGCCTCTCTTGACGAGGTCTTCCGCAAAATCCCGAAAGTGAAAACGCGCATCGCACTCGAAACCACGGCCGGGCAGGGTTCTTGTCTTGGCGAAAAATTCGAGCATCTCGCTTACGTCATCGATCACGTGCGCGAACCGGAGCGACTTTGCGTTTGCCTGGATACCGCGCACGTCTTCGCCGCGGGTTACGACATCGGCAGCGAAGCAGCTACGCGGAAAACATTTCGCGAATTCGATCGCGTGGTCGGTCTCGATCATCTCGCCGCGATACATCTCAACGATTCCAAGACCGCGCGCGGCTCTCGCGTAGATCGACATGAACACATCGGGAAAGGGAAAATAGGGCTCGATGCGTTTCGCTTCATCATGCGCGACCGGCGTTTCCGCAAAATCCCGAAAGTGCTCGAGACGCCCAAGGAAAAGAATCTCGCCGAAGATGTGGCGAATATGAAAACGCTGCGCGCGTTACTCGACGACTAATTCACAAACCGAATCGTCATCGGGTAACGATACAACTCCCCTTCACTCGCCCGGATCGAAGCGACCACGATGAAGATCGTGTTCAGGATGTGCAGCAGAATCAGAATCGGAATTCCGATTAGGACGAGACAGAGAATGGCTGCGACTGCGTTCCAAATCAGCATCGAGATTTGAAAATTCATCGACTCCTTCGCGTGCACGTCGATGTCGGGTGAATCGCCGCGCTTGGCCAGCCACACCACGAGCGGCCCAACGATGTGGCCCGCCCAGGGAACAAAGAATCCGGCGAGGGCCGATGCGTGCGCGAGCACGCACCACGTCCGCACGTTCGCAGAAGTAGATGTCGATCTTTCATTCGAGGTTGGTGATGTCGATGTTTCCATTTTTGCGTTACTCCTTCACGCGCTCGATGTCCGCACCGAGCTCGCTCAATTTCTCGTCCAAGTGTTCGTAGCCGCGATCGATGTGATAAACGCGGCTGACTTCGGTTTGGCCTTCGGCCTTCAATCCTGCAAGCACTAAAGCAGCGGACGCGCGCAGATCGCTCGCCATCACCGGCGCACCCGTCAAATGGTCGACGCCTTTGATCACCGCAGTCGCTCCTTCAAGATCGACATTCGCACCCATGCGCTTCAGCTCGGCCACGTGCATGTAACGCTGCGGGAAAATATTTTCGGTGACCACGCTGATTCCCTCCGTGGTCGAAAGCAATGCGCACATCTGCGCCTGCATATCGGTCGGGAATCCGGGATAAGGCTCGGTCGCGAGTTCCGTCGGTTTGGTCGCGCCATTCGGCGAAATCGAGATGGAATCGCCTTCGCTCTTGATACTAAATCCGCAATTCGTTAGGGCATCGGTCACGGAACGGACATGTTCCGGATCAACGCGTTTCAGCGTAATGCCTTTACCCGCAATCGCGCCCGCTACTAAAAACGTTCCCGCTTCGATGCGATCTGGAATGATCTCGTGTTCGGCGCCATTCAGTTCCTTTACGCCCTCGATGATCAAACGTCGCGTGCCCGCGCCTTCAATCTTCGCGCCCATCTTGTTGAGAAAATTTGCAAGATCGACAACTTCGGGTTCCTGCGCCGCGCCCTCGATCACGGTGGTTCCGTCTGCCAGCACCGCCGCCATCATGACGTTGTCCGTGCCGAGCACGGTCGGTCCGAATTTCCCGCGCAAGTTAATGACCGCGCCCGTTAATTTCGGCGCGAACATTCTGACGTTGCCGCCCTCGACGCGCACGCCGGCGCCGAGCGCCTCGAATCCTTTCAAGTGTAAATCGATCGGGCGATCGCCGATGACGCAACCGCCGGGCAGCGAAACGGTCGCTTCCTTGCAGCGGCCCAGAAGCGGGCCGAGCACGCAAACCGAGGCGCGCATTCGCCTAACGACATCGTAAGGTGCGACGAACTCGATCTTCTCCGCGTTGACGTTGACCGTGCCGCTGGCTCGCTCCACGTGCGCACCGAGATGCGTCAGGATTTGCACCATGTAATTCGTATCGCTCAAGTCCGGGACGCGGCGAAGGATGCAGGGCTCGCGCGTGAGCAACGTCGCGGCCAGAATTGGCAACGCCGAATTCTTCGAGCCGCTGATCTTGACCGACCCGGACAAAGTGTGTCCGCCGTGGATGAGGATTTTATCCATACCTGGCAAAGAGAAAACGAGGGATACCTGAATAGTCCGATTTCGACTCGGTGTCGTGGTAATTTTTTTCGCCGAGAAATGACTGCAGTGCCTCGCTTTGGCCGAGGCCGATTTCGAGAGCGAGCAGTCCGTTCGGCGATAAATGCGCCGGCGCTTGCGCGATCAATTCGCGAATCAATTCGTCGCCCTGTTCGCCACCGAAAAGCGCGATTTCCGGATCGCGCAAAACCTCGCGCGTGAGTGATTGTCGATCTTGCGCGGAGACGTAGGGAAGGTTCGCGACGACGAGATCAAACTTTCCTTCCGCGCCCTCGAGCAAATGACCACGCGAAAATTGAATGCGCGTGGTCAGGCCAAGTCGTTCCGTATTCTCACGCGCCAATGCGAGCGCATCGTCCGAAGCATCCACCGCATGAATTTTCGCTTCCGGAAACTTGGCCGCCAGGCTGAGCGCAATCACGCCTGAACCCGTCCCAACATCGACAATCCGACCATCTGCCATCTGCCATCTGCCATCTGCCATCAGCATCTCCACCAGCTCCTCCGTTTCCGGTCGCGGAACGAGCGCACGTTTATCGCAAAGAAAAGTGCGGCCGCAAAATTCCACCGTCCCCAGCAGATGTTGAAGCGGTTCGCCTTCGCCGCGGCGCTTTACCAAATCGCGTAACGGCGCCAGCTCCGCCACCTCCAATACGCGCTCGAATTCGAGATAAAGCTCGATCCGTTTCCGTCCGAGCACATGCGCGAGCAAGTGCTCCGCGTTCAAACGCGCATTGTCGATCTTGCGCTGGGTGAGGTAAGCCGTGCTCAATTGCAGCACTTCGAGAACGGTCATGGCTGCTTCCAGCGCACGTATTCACTGCGAAATTGCTCCAAGCGTTTTACGTCGGTGATATCTTTTTCCCGCCCGGTCGCGCGTTTGCTGGCGATGATGTCTTCGAGGCTCGCCACCGGGAATCGGCCGTCCTGCAGAACGCTGCGGCGCTTGGCCGCGTCGAAGCTCTCGATGCCGTCAGGCGCGTGAATCAGATCAAGCGCGAATGGCCCGCTTTTCAGCAGAACAATGTCGCTGCAGGCCAAGATCGACATCGTCGTCACTGCATCGAGTTCAAATCCGAGGGTGCGTAACGCGCGCAACACCCGCTCGGCATTTTCGCGCGAGCGCGGCAGAAAAATATCCACGTCCTGCGTCGTTTCCGGATAACCGAGGAGAATCGCTGCGCTTTTACCGATGAATAGATAATCGACTTGCTCGTGAGCAAAGGCCGCCGCTAATTCCTGCGCCTGCGCCGGCGTGAATTTACTCTGGGGCATCTCTTCACCTGTCGGAAGCGCGTTGGTATCCGAGATAGTGCGGGAGATTCCGCTCACACCAATCGCGATACTCGGCCATGGTCGCAAAAGCGCGGAAGGGCATATCATCCAGGACCGGTTTGTGGACGTGACAAAAGCCGTACTTGATGCGCGTCGTCACATCGCGGTCTAATTGGCGGCGACATTGCTCACGCCAGGCTTCTTCGTCCGAAATCGGCATCGGGGCAAAGATACAAGGCAGCGCCCGCCTGTCACGCGATCAACGGAAACGCGGTTGTGTTTTAGCCAGGATGAGCCATAATGCCCGCGTTATTGGATTGTTCTGTTCTGTTCGTAGCGTGGTAGATCGTCGCCTGAGTCTCCTCAGCAGTGGTGGTTTGAAACCCGATTCCCGGGAACGGCTTTGTGGCTGGCAGTTTTCTTCCAAATCAAATCATAAATGAAACTATACGTAGGCAATCTCTCTTTTGAGACCACCGAGAACGATCTGCAAGATGCGTTCGCCCAACATGGCCAGGTCAGCGAAGTTGCGCTGATGATGGATCGAATGACCGGCAAATCACGCGGCTTCGCATTCGTCACCATGAACGATAAAGCGGCGGCTGAATCCGCCATGAACGCGCTTAACGGCAAAGACTTTGCCGGACGCGCCCTCACTGTGAACGAAGCGCGCGCTCGCGAAGAGCGTCCGCGTCCTTACGGAGCAGACCGCCAGTTCGCCGGCAACGGTAACCGCCGGTAAGTATTTCGATCGCGCAGCCGGTCCCAAACCGGGATCGGCTCGCGCGATTAGATCGACATGACGAAAAACTCAAACAAAGCCATCGAAGTAGAAGGAACGATCACTTCCGTTCTCCCCGGCACCATGTTTCGGGTCGCGCTCGCCAATGAACACATGGTCCTCGCGCATATCTCTGGAAAAATGCGCAAACGTTTTATTCGCCTCACCGTCGGCGATCGAGTAAAGATGGAGATGTCACCTTACGATGTCGCCAAAGCGCGCATCGTTTATCGGCTCGGTTAACCGGAATCAACTTATGCAATTTTTTATGACACGCACCGCGCCGAAACCATCGAACGGCCCCGTAATCAAACGTCTGCTCGTCAGATGTCCTTCCACCGCCAAGCTCACCCCGAGCGGCCAGACCATTAACGAAGCCTTGTGGGAAAAAGCGAAAATCAAAAGCCACAAGATGACCTGCCCGCATTGTCGTCAGGTTCATACCTGGACGAAAAAAGACGTCGTCCTCGCGCGGTAATCGCCGCATTTCTGTAGCCGCTTCCCTCTGCGAAGCGCCCAAAGATTAGGTAGCGAGTGCGGACTCGTTCAATCGCTCGGCCACATCCGCCGCCTGCAGTGCCTTGATCATCTCATCGAGGTCGCCTTCCATCACCCGATCGAGATTGTGGAGCGTCAGTCCAATCCGATGATCGGTAATCCGATTCTGCGCGAAATTATAAGTCCGGATTTTTTCCTCGCGCCCGCCGGAGCCAATCTGGCTTTTGCGCGTCGCTGAATACTTCGCTTCTTCCTCGCGCTTTTTGTCCTCGAGTAAGCGCGCCCGCATAATCGTGAGCGCCTTCTCCTTGTTCTTTTGCTGGCTGCGACCGTCCTGGCAACGAACGATCCGCCCAGTCGGGATGTGCATCACCTGGACGGCTGAATCGGTCGTATTGACGCCCTGGCCGCCCGGACCACCTGCGCGGCAAACTTCAATGCGCAAATCTTCCGGCTTCAACTCAAGATCGACATCTTCCGCCTCGGGCAATACCGCCACCGTCGCGGTAGAAGTGTGAATGCGGCCCTGCGCTTCCGTAGCCGGCACGCGTTGCACGCGATGAACGCCGCTCTCGAAACGCAGCTTTCGAAAAACTGATTCGCCCGAGACTTTGAAGATCGCTTCCTTTAATCCGCCCAGTTCCGACGGACTCGACTCCAAATCTTCCACCTTTAATCCCGCCGTCTCGGCGTGGCGCGTGTACATCCGATAAAGATCGGCCGCGAAAATCGCCGCTTCACTTCCGCCGGTTCCGGCGCGGATTTCCACGATTGCGTCGCGTTCTTCGCTTTCATCGGGCGGCAGCAGCGCGATCTGCACTTCCTGTGCAAGATCGACAACGCGCTTTTCCAGCGCCGGAATTTCATCCTGCGCCATCCCCGCCATTTCGACATCGCGCCCGGCTGCGAGCTCGCGATTGTCATCGAGTTGTTTCCGCGCGCTTTCGAGTTCATCCCATTTCGCCAATAGTTGTTTGGTATTGGAATGCTCGCGCATGACCTCACTCGCGCGTTTGCGATTCGAAAATAACTCCGGGTCCGCGATCTCCCGTTCGAGTTCTTCGAAACGCTCGCGCTTGCGTTGAATAAGAGGAATGAAATCCATGATCAGGTAGCGACGCTCTGCGAGCGCCGAAAGATGCGACCCCGAACTCTTTCGGGGACGCGAGTCGCCTAAGCTTGGGCCCGAGTGGCCTTAGTGCTGCCGTAGCGGCGAGTAAATTTCTCAACCCGGCCCGCGGTGTCGACGAACTTCTGCTCGCCCGTGAAAAACGGATGACAAGCGGCGCAAATGCCGATCTTAATATCGCTGCGAGTCGAACGGGTGTGATAAACCGCGCCACATGCACACGCGATGTCGGTCTTCTGATACTCTGGATGGATGTCCGCTTTCATTGGTCGAAAAGGAGCGCGAAACGTAGCCGCATAGCGGAGTTTCGCAAGTCATGAAATCTGACGCACTCGTTGCCGCCTGGACCGAAACGCTCGCACGCAAAGGCGACGCCCCGGCCATTTTCGAAACGAGCGGCGCGATATCTCGCACTTTTGCCGGAATTGAATCGGACAGTCGCGAATTCGAACGCAAGATCGACATGTTCGATGCCGGCAACGTCGTCGCGATTCAAATCGGTAATCATCCCGATTGGCCCGCGATGTTCCTCGCCTGTTTGCGCAAAGGCGTCGTCGCCCTGCCGCTGGAGCAATCGATCAGCGAAACCGAGCGCGATGCCGCGCTGAAGATTTGCGGCGCCTGCGCCGTCATCACCAATTCGATCCGCAAGATCGACAATTACATCTCGCCAGATTGGGGCGCGAATCCGCCATCGCTTTTAAAACTCACTTCCGGCACGACGGCGGCGCCGCGCGCGATCCGTTTTCGCAGCGAACAATTGCTGGCCGATTGCAACCAAATCTGCGCGACGATGGGAATCGAAGATGTCGATCTTAACTTCGGCGTGATTCCCATTTCGCATTCCTACGGCTTTAGCAATTTGCTTACGCCACTCATCGCGCGTGGCGTGCCGATGGTGCTGAGCCACGACCGATTGCCGCGAGCCGTCCTTGTCGATCTTGCCCGAACAAACGCAACCGTGTTCCCGGGAATGCCCGTCTTCTACCAGGCATTTTGCGAAATGGAAAACGTTCCGGCCTTGCCCAAATTGCGCCTTTGCATTTCCGCCGGCGCGCCGCTCACCGGTGCGCTCGCGAAAAAGTTTTGGGAGAAATTCAAACAGCCGATTCATTCGTTTTACGGTTCGTCGGAATGCGGCGGTATTTGCTACGACCGCGAAGGGAAAGAATTCGAAGACGGTTTTGTCGGAGCGCCGATGCAAGATGCCGATCTTGAGATTGTCGATCTTGCGGCGGAGTCGTCGCAGGCGCGGGTGCGCAGCGCCGCGGTGGCTGATGGTTATTTTCCCGAGCCGGATGCGGATTCGTTAGGGGGTAGAGTTTTCGTGCCGGGCGATTTACTGACCCGACATGGTGATGGATTCAAAGTGGTCGGTCGCGTTTCGGACCTGATCAATGTTGCCGGAAAAAAAGTGAACCCGGCGCAAGTGGAAGAGCAGTTGCTGCGATTCGCCGGTGTGCGTGAGGCGGTGGTGTTCGGAAGGAAATCCGCGCAACGGAATGAAGAAGTCGCCGCCTGTGTCGTGGCGGACAAAACGGTGGACGAAGCGGCGCTGCTAAAGGCATGCCGCGGGCGATTGAGCGGCTGGCAGGTGCCGAAGCGGATCTATTTCCTCGACGAAATTCCGGTGAACGAGCGCGGGAAAATCAGCCGGCGAGAGCTGGCCGAGCGATTCGCCAGGTAAAGTTTTCATTGCGCCTCCCCCATGCGTCCGTAGGGATGAATGTGTTGCGCGCTACAGCCAGCGTGCGGCGATTGTTCGAATCGGAAACATGGACTCGGAAAGCTCAAACGAAGCGCGCATTTTGGTCCTCGAATCGGAGGAGCAACTCGCGTCGGCTATTTTGAGTGCGCTGCGCGAGGTGGCGCCAAATGCGATTGTCGATCTTGCCCACTCGCTCGCGGAAGCGCAGGACATGTCCGGCGACGAGAAGCGCGATCTTTTTGTGCTCGATGTCGATGCCACGCACGATCTCGCGCAGGAATTTCTTTACGATCTGCGCACGAGCCATCCGGATGCGCGCGCGATTATTCTGACCGCGACTCATCTCTCGGCCGCGCGGGAACGCGTCGCTGGTTTGGGCGCGATTCATTTTTTGGAAAAGCCGTTTCCGCACAGCGACTTTGTCGATCTTGTCCAAGCGTTGCTGAGTCCCGCCAGCGCGGCGGATAGCGAGAAATTTCAAGGAACGCTGAGCGAACTTCACATCGCGGACATTATTCAGCTCAAATGCATGAGCGGAAAAACGGCGGCGATCGAATTCACCGGGCCGAGCGGAGATAAGGCCCGCATCTATTCGAGAACGGACAGGTGCGTCACGCGGCAGCCGCGGGCAAGGAAGGAATGGAAGCGTTCAACGAAATCATGGGCTGGAAAGGCGGAACGATTTCGGAGATTGCGTCGGATTTACCGGCAAGAACGATCGATCTCGATTGGCAGGTGTTGCTGATGGAAGGCATTCGCAACGTGGACGAAGTCGGCGCCGTGCGCGCGGCCGCCGCGCCGGCGGAATCGACGCGAAAGCGGAAGGTGTTGGTCATCGACGACAGCTTGATGCTGCTCAACTTCGTCAAAGACATGTTAAGGGAAGTGAATTATGAAGTCGCGACTGCTTCAAGCGGGGCGGAGGGATTGCGCGCCGCGCGGACCGGAGCGCCCGCGCTGATTTTGTTGGATTACGTTTTGCCGGACATGACAGGCGACGAAGCGCTTGAGAAATTATCCGACGACGCGGTGACGGCGAAGATCCCGGTGATTTATATGTCGGGGCTGGACAGCGATCTGCGGCCCGATAACAGCAACGTGATTGGGTTCTTGAATAAACCTTTCACATCGGATTTGCTTATTAAGACCGTGGAAACACACATGCCAAATTCACCGGACGATCCGCAACCTGTCTCCGATTCCCACGAGGGGACGGCGACGACCGCCACCGAGCCGGAGATTTCGGAACCGGCTTTCGATGCACCGGAAGGCATAATGGAACCTTTGCCCGAAGCCGCGGCGCAAGCGCCCGCGGAGCCGGAGGAATGGTGGACTGCGCCGCAAGCTTCGCCGGAATGGCCGCAAGCGCAGAAGGCGTTCGCGGAGGAAGATCATACCGTCGGCGATTCGCCGGACTGGCAGGATAACACTCCTGTTGCCGAAAGCGTTTCTGAAAATGAAGCTGATTTACCTAACGAATCGGTCACCGGCGGCGCGTTTTTCTGCGGCGACACCAGATTCTTCTCGCTCAACTGGGCCTTGCAGACGGTGGCAAAATTGAAATTGACCGGCACACTGCGATCTTTTTGGAACAAGGAACCGGTCGAGCTGCTGATCCAGAATGGACAATTGGTTTTCGTGACCACGCGCGACTCGGAATTGTATTGCTCGGAATCGCCCATCACGCTGGTCGATGTCGATCCTGAAAGAATTTCCGCCGCGCGCGCGCAGCAGCGTGAGACTGGGATTCCGATGTTCCTGGCCCTGGCGGACGAGAACCTGATTCTGCGCGAGCCGGCCGTGCAATTGGTTCAGCACTATGGCCAAAAACTTTTCGCGCAACTTTGGACCGCGAAACGCGTTCGGTTCGTGTTCGAGCAAAGCGCGGAATTACCCGCTTACGCGCACGACATTCCACCCGAAGGCGATGTCGACAACTGGACTCTGGCGACTTTGCGCGCGACGCAGTTCCAGGATCTTGGCGCGCACGCGAGTTACGACATCGCTTCCATTCCCGCATACACCAAGGATGGATTCGCGCGCATTCAGAATTTGCGCCTCACCGTGGCCGAAGCGCAATTCGCTTCGCAATTCAATGGCTCGCGTTCGATTGCGCAGATCGCGAAAAATCTGCGCCTCGATTTGAAATTTGCGCATCTGACCTTGTTCTGCTTTCTCGCACTCGAGATCGTGGAATGCTGGCCGGCGACTGCGACCGCGAAAACGGAACGCAAAGGTTTCCTGCAGCGCCTCGGCATCGGCGAGTAAGATCGACATGGCGCGTTGCGGCGATGAAGAAACGAATTCTCGTCGTCGACATCGGCGGAACGCAGGTCAAACTGCTCCTCTCCGCGCGCGAGCAGCGGAAGTTTGATTCCGGCCCGAAGATGACGCCGCGCCATTTTGTCGCGCGATTCAAAAAGAACGTCGCGGGTTGGAAATTCGACGCCGTTTCCATCGGCTTCCCGTCCCCGATTCGCCATGGGCGCATCGTTAAAGACGCAAAACATCTGGGCAAAGGCTGGATCGGTTTTGATTTTGCGAAGGCGTTGCGAAAACCGACGCAAGTGATTAACGACGCGGCCATGCAGGCGCTCGGCAGTTATCATGGACGGCGCATGCTCTTTCTCGGGCTCGGTACTGGACTCGGTTCCGCGTTGGTCTGGGAGAAAAATCTTCTGCCGCTCGAGCTCAGCGACCTCCCTTATCAGGACGATGCCGTGATCGAAAAATCGCTCGGCCAACCGGCGCTGCAAAATCTCGGCAAAAAGAAATGGATGCGCGAAGTCAATTACGCGATCGCGCAATTGAAGAAAGCATTCATCGCCGACTATGTGGTCATCGGCGGTGGCAACGCGCGTTTCTTCGAGAAGCTACCGAAAGGTTTTGAGCGCGGCGAAAATCGCAACGCTTACCGCGGCGGCATCCGTTTGTGGGAAACCGACGCGCGCACCCGCCAGAAAAAATGGCGAGTGCTTTGATAAACGCGCATTATTTCCAACGTTTTGTCGCCGCATTGGTCAAACCACCCCGATGTATCGCGCGCCCTTCGCTTTTCTTTCCCGCGAGATCGACATGCTGGATGTGCTGCGCATCTCCGCTCTTCTTAGCATCATCTTGATGGTCATTACCTTCTTCGCTGCCTGCGCTGCGAAAAACGAACAGGCCGATTCGAACTCAATCGTGCGCGAGCCCGACAAAGGCCGTGAGATTCACGGCGAAGTCGGCGCCATCTACGGTCAGGGAATTTCCCGGCGCTAAATAATCAGATTCAGGTCGCCGAATTCGTGCCAGAGATATTTCTGCGCGACCGCTTCTTCGTAAGCCTCACGAATTTTCTCGGCTGGTAAAAACGCGCTCAACAAATCGAGATGACTCGCTTCCGGTTCGTGCAAGCCGGTCAATAACGCATCGACCGCTTTCAGTTCATGTCGATTATCGATCTTCAATCGCGTGTAGCCATGCGTCTCGGCCACGCGCCCGCCAGGATCGACAACTGATTCCAGCGCCCGCACCACCGTCGTGCCCACGGCAATGACGCGGCCGCCGTTTTCGCGCGCGCGATTGATCTTTTCCGCCGCCATCGCGTTTACAAAATATTCTTCTTCCGACGCCGGATGTTGCGCATCGAGCTCGTCGTCCATGTAAGACGAAAGGCCGGTGTGTAAAACAAGATACGCGCTATCGATCCCGCGCCGTTTTAGATCGAGCAATAACTTCCAGGTAAAGGCGCGTCCGGCCGAGGGCATTTCCGCTGAACCCGGCTCACGCGCGTAAACGGTCTGGTAATAATCGAGGTCCCACGGCGCCGAGACATACTCATAGCGAATCGGTTTCCCGAGCCGGTAGATAAGATCGACAAGCTGTGGTCCGGAAACCGAAAAGCGCAGCTTCCACAAACGCGGAATGTTTTTGTCTCGCTCGATCACATTCGCGTTTAAGCCTTCCGCGAAATTAATTTCCATTCCTTCGCGTAATCCGCAGCCGAACGGATCGCCCTGTTCGCAAAGCAACAACGCCAGCCAGGAATCGTCCGGCAAATGTTCCGCCAATCGCACTTCCATGCACGGGCCATGCGCACAGCCGCACGCACGCATCGATGCCGGCAACGTCCGGCTCGAATTGAAAACGAGCAGATCGTTAGGCGAAAAGTACTCGTCGATCTTGTCGAACCGCGAATGCTCGACCGCGCCGCTCGTGCGATCGATCACCAGCAGTCGCACCTGATCCCGGCCGATCCCGCGCCGTTCCGGCGGCTCCTTCGCGCTGAGCTCCGGCGGCAACGTGAATGTGAATGGCGCCGACATAAAAAACTCACACTAAGTCCACAACGGTCACGACGGTTTCGACAAATGTTTTCTTTGTGTCCTTAGTGGCCGTTGTGCGAGGCCGCTTGCGTCTTCCAATCCTCCTGCGCCTGAAAGCGTTTTCCGTTCACCTCTTTCGATTCATCCGACGCCAGAAAAATAAAGACATCGGTGACGTCGGCCGGGTTCGCCCATTCGTTAGGATCTTCTTCCGGTTCCGCCGCGCGATGCATCGCCGTATTCATGTTTCCGGGATCGACCCAGTTTACGCGCACGCCCGTTTCTGCTAATTCCGACGACCACGTTTGCGACATTCCTTCCAGGCCAAATTTCGAAATCCCATACGCGCCCCAGCCGGGGTATCCGACCACGCCGGCGTCGCTCGTCACATTAATAATGGAACCGCCGCGCTCGATCATCGCCGGCAACGCGTTTTTAATGAGAAGGAACGGCCCGATCAAATTTGTGTCGAGCACGGTGCGGAAATCTTCCACCGGATAATCGAGCAGGCTCGGCATGGGCGAGGGACCGATGGTGGAAGCGTTGTTCACGAGCACGTCGAGCTCTCCCTTGAAATGCGCCAGCGTGGTGGCGACGACGCGCTCGATGTCGCGCGCCTTACTCATGTCCGCTTCGATGGTGACGATGTCGATCTTGGGTCCAACCTTGCGCACTTCCTCAGCTACCTGTTTCAAATTATCGGCATGCCGCGCCACCAGCGAAAGCCGGGCTGCGCCTTCGCGCGCGAAGCGCAGCGCCATTTCGCGGCCGAGTCCTTGCGACGCGCCGGTGATGAGAATGTTTTTGCCGTCCAGTTTGCCCATATGTGAAATCTAGCGCCAAAGCGCGAA
>JBDUDM010000179.1:0-2546 GCA_040002925.1 Spartobacteria bacterium
GCGTGATCGCCGCGCGTGCATTCCATGATCAAGATGTCGATCTCGCCACAGGACGAGTCCGTCCGACTGGCGGACTTGTCCTCGGGAAACGCCGCCGCTTGCATGATCGTTTGATCGTCAAAGTTCACGTCGGCGGTGTAGAAAATCGTTCGTTCGCGTGCGCGCAGTAAGATTCCGGCGGCGCCGAGAACGTGGCCCGCTTCGAAAAATTCGAACGTGAGTTCGTGGCTGCCACGCGAAGCGCGTTCGCCGGCGATGGTGATCTGCTGGCGCATCGGGCAGAATTGCCAGAGATCGACCGCGCGTTCGGTTTCGCGATGGGTGAAGAGCGGATAAAGCGTGGTGCCGAGTTCCTCGCGCTGCCGCGTCATCACGTTGACGGAGTTATGCAAAAGCGCATCACCGATGTCGCCGGTCGCTTCTGGCATAAACACGCGCGCGCTCGGCTGCCGTCGCATCAACACCGGCAGCGTGCCGATATGGTCCTGATGCGAATGCGAAACGAGAATCGCTTCAAGTTGTCGATCCGCGATCGCTTTCCAATTCGGCAACGCTTCTTCGCCCTCAAACTTCGGATGCATTCCGGAATCGATCACGAGCGCGTGCCCGTCGACCTCCAGATAGTAAGAGTTCGCGCCGATCTCCGTCCGCCGCGTCAGATTAATGAACTTCAAAGCAACTCTTGCTGCCTAACAGCTACAGCAGTTCTTTCAGGATTCGCAGCCAGTTTCCGAAAAGGATTTTCTCGATGTACTCGTCGCTGAATCCGCGCTCGATTAATTTTCGTGTGAGATTGCGCGCCTGGCTGTGGTTCGTTAGGTCGGGAATAAAATGAGGCGTCGTCAATTTGGCGGTGAGTTCCTCCAGCACTTCTTTTGGCATTTGCTTGAAGAGAAATTCGCAAAAATCGAATCCGATCGCGACGCCATCGATGCCGATAAGATCGACAACGTACTCAATGTGATCCACGTAATGATCGATCGTGCTCTTCTCTTCCGATGCGCTAACGAGAATGGCATTGGTCCCGATGACGCCGCCGCGTTGACCGACGGCTTTGATCTGCTCGTCGCTCACGTTCCTTTCGATGTCGTAAAATTTTCGCGCGTTGGTGTGCGAGATGATGAGCGGCTTCTTCGTAAGATCGACAATGTCTTCGAAGCCTTGCGGATTGATGTGGGCAAGATCGACCATGATCCCGAGCCGCTCGCATTCCCGCACCAGGTCGCGGCCAAACGCAGTTAGCCCATCGCGCGGCGAACCGGTGGCGGCGAAAATCCCGCCGCTGCCCGCAGCATTGCGCCGCGCATGAGTCAGACCGATCGCGCGCACACCCAGTTCGTAAAAGACGCGCAATAGATCCAGATCGCCGCCCAGCGGTTCGACTCCTTCCATCGTAATCAGCAGCGCGATTTTCTTCGCGGCGCGCGTTCGCATAATTTCGTCGTACGTTTTGCAGATGGCAAAGCGCTCCGTTTTTTCCACTTCCGTGTAGAGCCGCGCGATTTGATCGAGCCCGACTCGCAGCGCCTGTTCCGGCACATAACGGTCTTCGATGTATATAGCCGCGCCGATCACTCCGATGTCGCCCGCTTCGAATTCCGGGAGAAAATGCGAGGTCAGCACGTTCGCGCGATTGCGCTTCTCGTACAACTCCATCAGCAGATCGAAGTGAAGATCGACAATTCCCGGCGCGTGCAATCGCGCGATCCGCTCTTCGTTATCCGTTTGTGACGCGCTCACTAAAGTGATGGCGGCGAAGGCGCGACCGAAGGCAGGTCGGGATCGTCTTTGCTCCGCGGTGCGAAAAGACAAAACGCTGCCACCAACCAGATCGCGCTCAGCGGTAAGACACCTGGCAACCAAATGAAGACCCGCGCCACCAGTGCCAGTGCGGATAAACAATACGCTGCAGTCACCGCCAGCGTTATGAGCACGATGTCGATCCGCGAAAATCGGCGCACGATGCTGCTGAGCGTCACGAGAATAAGGATAAACGCGCAATCGAAAATCCAGCTCACTCGGCGCACGAATGTTCCTGATTGAATCGTCGCGATCGTCGCTGCGATCAGGCCCGGCGGTGGTTGCGGATCGTTCACCGTGCGCGCGAGCACAATCTCATCGCGCAGATTTTCCAGGTTCACCGCCATCGGCATTTTCTTCTCGTGCTGCTGCGCCGCGAGCAACAGCTCATTGAGATTCAATTGTCGCGCTCGCTTGCCCGCGTTCGGATTGAACAAGGTGGTGCCGTCGGATCGGATGGGAATTTTCTTTCCGCTAGGCAACGAAATGGCGGAGCCGATGTCGATCTTGACCTCGTCCAGCGTCACGCGCATCCACAGCAGCGCGGCTTGCAACGCGAATGAAGGAATCACGTCGCCCCGATATTGAAAAAGCAGCGGCACGTGAATTTCATCCGCCGCATCCTCCGGCAAATTGACGACGCCAAGCGTCGAGACGAGTCGAATGTCCTCGTCCGGTTGGCGGAGGAATCCGGAAAAGACCGGCAGATCGCCGCGGCGCCCGTTTACTTGGGTGAATCCGGAAAG
>JBDUDM010000180.1:0-2510 GCA_040002925.1 Spartobacteria bacterium
GGCGTTACCGGCCGGTGATCGTTAGGCGCGCCTGCGTAAACATCAGCGCCTTGGGATTTCCCTTGCGCTTGCAAGGACCGCCCCGTGATCCCACTGAAAGCGAAGAAGGCGAGCGTGACTGCGACCAGACAGAGGAAGAAGCCTAACAAGGCCCGAGGGTTGAAGAATGCTGAACGTGTGGAGCGGTTTCTTTTTGTTTTCATTTGGAGTGTTGCGCCCAGGCAGAAGTTTTGTTGAGCACACGGGAGTCAACGCGCTGCGACGGCTGATCTCGAGGGAACTCAGAGTGCCCGAAGTGAGGCTGTAATTATGACCGAGATTATCTTTTGTCCAAATACTTTTTCGTCATTTTGTTCAAAAAGTATTTGCCCTTGGTGAAGACAGTTTGGCTTCGTTCCCGATGCCGGATATAACTGCCGGATGAACATTTCCTCATTGTCGATCTTGTCCTTGTCGATCTTGTCCGCGGCGGGAAGTTTTGCGCAGCAAGCATCGCTCGACAAAATCGCCGAGGGCGAATTGCCGTCCTGTCTCGCGATTTACAAAGACCTTCACAGCCATCCCGAGTTATCGACCAAGGAGGAAAAAACATCTGCTTTCGTCGCGAAAGAACTCCGCGCGGCTGGTTGCGAAGTGACGGACAACTTCGGCAAATACGATAAGCCAAACCTAAAAGGCTATGGCGTCGTCGGCGTAATGAAAAATGGCGACGGCCCGATCGTGCTTGTGCGCACCGATATGGATGCGTTGCCGGTACAGGAAGAAACGGGATTGTCCTACGCCAGTAAAGTCACCACGAAAAACGACGACGGCAAAGATGTCTCGGTCATGCACGCGTGCGGACACGATGCCCACATGGCCGCGTTCATCGGCACCGTTCGCGCATTGCAACGTCTGAAAGATCAGTGGAGCGGCACAATTATTTTCGTCGGCCAACCCGCGGAGGAACTCGGCACCGGCGCGCGCTCGATGCTCAATGCCGGGCTCTACAATCGTTTCGGTAAACCAAATTTTGCTCTCGGATTCCACGACAAGGCCGATCTCGCCACCGGTCATATCGCCGTGACTGAAGGTTACACTTACGCGAATGTCGACTCCGTCGATGTCACCGTTCGCGGAGTTGGAGGACATGGCGCCTATCCGCACAAAACGAAAGACCCGGTTGTTCTCGCCGCGGAAATGATCAACGCCTGGCAGACCATCGTGAGCCGCGAAAATAATCCGCTCGATCCCATTGTCGTGACGGTCGGTTCCATTCACGGCGGCACCAAGCACAACATCATTTCCGACGAAGTGAAAATGCAGCTCACCGTCCGCAGCTACAAAGACGACGTGCGCGAACGCGTGCTTGCCGCGATCGATCGCATCGCCAAGGGAATCGCGACCGCGGGTGGCGTCCCGGCCGATCACGCACCAGTCGTGACCGTGCGACGGGATGAATTTACCCCCGCCACCTACAACAATCCCGACCTAACGAAACGCCTGGTCGCGGTCTGGAAGAATGTGCTCGGCCCCGAGAACGTCGAGATGGTCGACCCGACCATGGGCGGCGAGGATTTTTCCGAATTCAGTTTGCCGGATCACTCGATTCCGGCGTGCGATTTCCACCTGGGCGCAGTCGAGCCCGCGAAAATCGCGGAAAGCAAAAAGACGGGAACGCCGTTGCCTAGTTTGCACTCGAATAAATTTGCGCCGGTGCCTGAGCCCACTATCCGCGTCGGCATCATCGGCATGACCAGCGCCGTGCTCGAGTTGATGAAGAAATAACGTTGTCGATCTTCCGCAAGATCGACAATCGCTCCTTACTTCACCCGCACGTTTTTGCGCAGAAACGTCGGCACGTCGAGGTCCTGACCTTCGACGATGGTCGGCTCGCTCTTCTCAAATCGGCCGCGCGTCACCGGCTCGAATTGCAAAACTTCCTGCTTCGCGTGCGCTTTTTCCCCGACCGGTTTCGGCTGCTTCACCGGCGCCGGCGGCACGGCCGGCAACTTCAGCGGCAAAGGTTTTTTCTTCGGCACGATGAGCCGCGGACCCGTCGGAGTTTTTTTCGGTTCGGGCGCGGGTGTAATTTTCGCTTCAATTGAAACCGGCGGTTCAAAGGGAATTAAATCTTCCGGCGGCAACGGCGCGCTCGCGACGAATGGCTCCGGTTCGATGTCGATCTTCGGTTCGGGTTCGGCCGGCTGTTCCCAAATCGGCGCGGGCGGCGCAACTGGTTCGGTTTCGATCGCCTCGACCGGCTCCGGTTGTGCTGCAAGATCGACATCGGGTTGCAGCGAGCTGATGATCGTAACGCTCAATCGATTTCCCATTCGATTATCGACCGCTGTCCCAAAAATAATCTGGGTGTGATCGCGCACATGTTTGCCGAGCTCTTTCATCAGAATCTCGACTTCCGATAAAGTCATCGCCGGTCCGCCGGCGACTTGCACGAGAACGTTGGCCGCATCGACCAGCATTTTCCCTTTATCCATCAACGGATTTTTGAGCGCCTGCGCCAGCGCATC